>JBFIJN010000868.1:0-1523 GCA_041600735.1 Nannocystaceae bacterium | reverse complement strand
GGCGGCGTACTCGAGATCGACGCGGCCCCAGCTGCTGTTCTCTCCCACGAGGTCTAGGTTCTGCACGAGCGCACCGGTCGGATCCACGGTGAACATGTTGCCCTCGCCTCGACGTCGTCGAAGGGCCAATTGACGGCGACGAGGCGGTCGGCGCCGTTGGGGTAGTGACCCGGTATGATCTGCAGAGTGGTGGGGCCCCGAGGTCTCGGTGATCTTCCGTATGAGGCGATGCTATCCGCAGGTCGACCGGAGCTCCAAGACTCTCCGGATGGGCATGTGGCCCAAATGGGCTATGTCGCGCGGGCGACGACCGAGGAGCTCGCTCGCGCGAGCTCACTCCCTGAAGTCGAAGCGCAGACCCGGGCAGCCATGCTCGAACGCGGCGAGCGCCTCGCCACAGATCTGCTCATCGCCCGCCTCCCACGCCCGAAACTCACCGCACTCGAGCGAGCCGAAGCAGTCGACGCTGCTCGCGTACGCGTCGGTGCATGACATACCGTGCCGAGTGGTTTCTTCCTGCTCGTCCATGCATCGATCTGCACACTCCTCGATCTGCTCGGCCGTGACGTCCGCATCGCACGCCACCAGACCGCACATCTCCAGGCAAGCCTCTCGCGTGACCGGTCGATGCTCGTCTGCATCACTCCCGCAGCCTCCGAGCACCCACGCGGCACACACCATCGAGACCAGTGCGCCGAGCCGTTTGGCATCCACCATCCTCGCAAGTCTGCGGTTGTTCATCGCCCCTGTCACGGGGGCGTTCGTACCCAAATCCCGCCACGGTCTCCAGCCGCCACGAACGTTCCGTCCGGAAGACCGCACACGGCGAGCACCCGGCCGGCTCCGACCACGTCATCTGCGTGCTCGGGCCGCCAGTTGCGCCCACCATCCTCGCTGTACGCAAACGCAGGCGAGTAGTCGCGATGCCCCACGGCCACGAGCGCGCGCTCGACCTCCGACACCGCATACAGACTGGGCCCGTCCTCGGCGTGCGCCGCGCTGAGCTCTGCCGCACGATCGCCGAGGTGGATCTTGCCCCCGTCGCCGACCAGGACGATCTCACCAGACTCCCGGACATGAGCCCCACGCAGGTACTCGCGGTGCTCGAGCGGCACGACACGCCAGCTGGCGCCGCGGTCCTTGGAGACCACCACCGCCTCGTCACTACCAGCGCACAGCATACCGTCGCGGTTCCCCGCCACGCTGTAGAGATACCGCCTGGCGCCGGTCTCGAGCGACTTCCAGCGTCGGCCGCCATCCGAGGAGATGAGCACGCGAGAGCGGATGTTGGTGGCGAGCAGCATGCCCCCGCGCTCGCGCAAACTGTCGTTGTGCTTGCCGCGACACGAAGTCGGCGCCCAGGTCACGCCACCATCGTCGGATGCAACGATCTCCCCACCGGCACACACGACGAGCCTGCGCTCGCCGTCACTCCACAAGCCCCTGATGAGCCGCGGTGAGCGAGCCACCTGCGCGAACGCTCGCCCACCGTCGTCGGAGCGCAGCAGGCCCCCTTCCGCGCC
>JBFIJN010000867.1:0-1533 GCA_041600735.1 Nannocystaceae bacterium | reverse complement strand
GGGGTGGGCGAGCCGGCGGGGGGCGGGGGCGGCACGCGGGTGGGCGGGGTGGCCACGCCGGCGGGGTCGTGGCCCCACAGCAGCTCCATGCGCAGCGGCGCTGAGTCCGCAGGGATGTCTCGATTGACGCGATCCTGCACGACCTGGGCGGCGTCGCGCAGCGCATCGAGGGTGCCGGTCTCCGTCACGAGGCCCACGGCCGCGCACAGCTCGAGCTCGGGCCCTGCGCACTCCCACACGAGCGAGCGGGCCTCGACCGTGAGATCCGGCGCGGTGTCCACGAGGTCGAACGCGGCCCGCAGCAGCGCCTCGCGGCTGCCCGCGCGCGCGCGGAGGCCCATCACGGCTTGCACGGTCATCGTGCCCTCACGGTGCTCGGCGTCATCGAGTCGGAGTATACTCTTGTGCTCCGTGTCCACCATCCACGTCGTCAAGCAGGGGGACTGCCTCTACCGCATCGCGCAGCGCTACGGGTTCGCGGACTGGCACACGATCTACGATCATGCCGACAACGCGGCGTTTCGCGCCAAGCGGCCCAACCCCAACGTCATCTACCCGGGTGACGAGCTCGCGATCCCCGACAAGGACACCAAGCAGGTCACGCTCGGCACGACCTCGAAGCACACGCTACAGGTCAAGCGCCAGAAGGTGATGCTGCGGGTCGAGCTGCGCGACGAGCTCGATGAGCCGCTCGCCGGCAAGGAGTACGAGCTCAAGCTCGGGCAGTCGGTGTACGAGGGCACCACCGACGGCGACGGGATCCTCGAGGAGAAGGTGAAGGCCAGCGAGGAGCTCGGCGAGCTGACCGTGTGGGGCAGCAGCGACCGCGAGGCCGAGCGCTGGTTCTGGAACATCAGCGTCGGGCACCTCGATCCGGTGGAGGAGCTCGTCGGCGTGCGGCAGCGGCTCAACAACCTCGGCTACTACTGCGAGGCGCGCGGCGCCGAGGCCGACGATAGCCTGCGCTTTGCGGTGAAGGGGTTCCAGCGCGCGGCGGAGCTCGAGGTGACCGGTGAGGTCGACGACGCCACCCGCAGCAAGCTCGTCGAGCTGCACGGCGACGTCTGAGCCCGCCTCGCGAGGGGGTCGTGCGCTACGGGATCGCCTTGCGCCCCTGGATGACGCGCACCAGCACGGTGATGATCGCAACGACGAGGAGGATGTGAATGAAGCCTCCCATCGTGTACGAGGTGACGATTCCCAGTACCCACAGGACCATCAGAATCAGCGCAATTGTCCACAGCATTGGAGCCTCGTTTTCTCGTGGTCGAGCCACGGGTGTTCTAGCCCCTAGTGTTGGTTCGGGAGGGAGGACCGCCAGCTACCGAATTGGCGCTCCGACGCGCGTGGCTGCGCAAGAGCTGCGCGGCCGTGGCGGGCCGAGCGGCCGCGAGCGGGCCGCACGCTGCACACGGGGCGGCTAGCCGCAGCTGAGCGTGGTCTCGGGGTTGGCCGAGCTCTCGAACCTGGTCTCGCCGGCGAAGTCGAAGTGCCGGCCGTCGACGTGGTAGCGCGAGGACCCGTCGAGCTTGC
>JBFIJN010000866.1:0-1547 GCA_041600735.1 Nannocystaceae bacterium | reverse complement strand
GGCTCGGGCGGGATGCTCCTGGTTGCCCACCCCGAAGATCTCGAGCACGTGCTGCAGGTGCACAACCGCCGCTACATCCGGGGGCGCACGGTGGACATGATCCGGCCCATGCTCGGCAACGGGCTGCCGCTCTCCGACGGCGAGTTCTGGCTTCGCCAGCGGCGCACGATGCAGCCTTTGTTTGCTCGGCCGCGCATCGCCGCCATGGTCGAGACGATGGTGGCGGTGACGCGGCGCTACGTCGCCGAGCTGCAGCCCGGTGACGAGCTCGAGACCCACTACTTGATGATGCGGATCACCCGAGACGTGATCGTCGAGACCATGTTCTCGACCACGCTCGGGGCCGACGTGGACGAGCTCGATGCTGCGCTCGCCACGATCGAGCGCCACGTCGCGCGCTACGGCATGTTCCCGGTGAAGATCCCCGGGTGGCTGCCCACGCCCGACAACGTGCGATTTCGCCGGGCCATCGCCACGCTCGACCGCCTGGTCTACGGCCTCCTCGCTCAGCGCCGCGAGGCGCCTACCGTCGATGCGCCCCCGCGCGACCTGCTCGACGCGCTGATGCAGGCGCGTGATCCCGAGACCCACGAGGGCATGAGCGAGGTGGCGCTGCGCGACGAGGTGATGAACATCTTCTTTGCTGGGCACGAGACCAGCGCCAACCTCCTCACCTGGTCCGTGCTCGAGCTCTCCCGCGACCCCGACGTCGAGGCCCGCCTGCGTGACGAGGTGCAGGCCGTGCTCGGGGGGCGCGAGCCCGAGGCGGCCGACGTGCCGCGGCTGGAGCTCGTGAGCGCCGTGCTGCGCGAGACGCTGCGGCTGCACCCGGCCGCATGGATCTTCGCGCGCCAGGCCGCCGAAGACGACGAGCTGCGCGGCCACCGAGTGGCCAAGGGCGCCACCGTGATCCTGTTCCCGTATGCGACGCACCGGCTCCCCGAGTACTGGCCGGAGCCCGAGCGCTTCGACCCCGATCGTTTCCTGCGCGACCCCTCGATCGGCCTGGGCGGGACCAAGAACTGGGCCTATGTGCCCTTCGGCGCGGGGCCGCACGTGTGCATCGGCAATCACCTGGCGATGACCGAGGCGGCGATCGTGCTGGCCATGCTCTACCAGCGGGGCCGACTGCGGGCCCTGCATCCGGAGCGTGCCCGGCCCAAGGCGGCGGCCACCCTCCATGTGGCCGACGGCCTCCCGGCCCGCTTCGAAGCCCACGCGTGAGCGCGCAGGGTCGCCCTAGCGGGCGTGGGCGGCATTTCGAGCAATTCTTCTTTGACATGCGTGCATTCGTGTGCATACATGCATGCATGATGACCGCCCTGACCGAGCTCGCTCAGCAGCCGCTCCTCACCGCCGCCACCGCCTTCCTCATGCTGTTCGCGGTCATCGCCGCCCTCGACGGTGTCTACGTCCACCTGTGGAAGCTCCGCCTCCACACCCGGCGCGAGTCGTATGCCGAGCACCTGTGGCACACCGCGAGCGCGGTGCTGTTCGTGCCGATGGTCGCGGCGCTGTTCGTCGCCGATGCGCGCGGGGTGGTGCTC
>JBFIJN010000865.1:0-1552 GCA_041600735.1 Nannocystaceae bacterium | reverse complement strand
CTGGCGGCCCGGCAAATTTCCGCTTGGATCCCGTGCTCTTACGCGATCCAATGTTGACCCGGCGGGGGCTACCCAGTAGCGTGCGCTTCCTGATTTTCCCGGTGGCCCGGGGGGGCGACCTTGCGGCCCCCCGAGCTCCGATCAGCCTCCAGTCGAGACCGAGATGATCCCGCCCCGTAGCAGGAACTATCGCCAGCTTCACGAAGCGTCGGAGCTCCTTTGGGAGAAGCTCGGCATGCTGGCCCCCACGCAGCGCGAGAGCTTCGACGAGCGCTTCATGATGTCGTGGATCTATCACGACTTTGCGTTGGAAGGCACGGTGCTGCAGATCTCCGAGATCAAGGCGGCGACCGACGACGAGATCATCAGCTCGCCGAGCCTGATCCCCGCGTACAACCACATCATCGCGATGCGTGACGGCATCCGCTACGTGCTGGAATCACGCGGCAAGCGGCTCACGCTCAACCTCGACTGGCTCAAGAAGCTGCACCACGTGCTCTTGCCCGTCGACAAGAAGGATCAGGTTCAGTACCGCAAGGACAACCCGATCCACCGCATGTACTTCCACGACCTCGCGCCGGCCGACAAGATCAGCTACCGCATGCGCAAGCTGACCGACTGGTTTCGCACCGACGAGTGCAAGCGCGCGCACCCGATCGAGCTCGCGGTCGAGGTGCACCGCGAGGTGATCCGCATCTTCCCGTGGCCCGAGATCAGCGGTCGCGTGGCGCGCCTGGCCATGAACCACATCCTCTGCAACGAGGGGTACTGGCCGGCCACGATCCACGCGATCGATCGCCAGCGCTACTACGACGTGCTGCGGCTCGACCAAGACCAGCTGCTCAACCTGGTGGTGGAGAGCGTGGAGCAGGGCGTCGAGTCGTCGAACAAGCTCTACCAAGACATCGTGGACGCCACGCGGGCGGCTCGCTGACGACCCGGTCCATGCGCCCATCGCTGGTGGTGAGCGCGCGGGCCAAGCTGCCCACCAAGCACGGCGAATTCGAGATCTGCGCGTTCGAGGACGCCGAGGGTGAGGGGCTCGACGACGTCGCGGTGGTCCGCGGCGAGGTGGCGGGCCACGCCCGCGTGCCGGTGCGGGTGCACTCGGAGTGCCTCACCGGCGACGTGCTGGGGTCGAACCGCTGCGACTGCGGCGAGCAACTGCACGAGGCGCTGCGCCGCTTCGGCGCGGTCGAGCGCGGAATCCTGCTGTACATGCGGCAGGAGGGGCGCGGGATCGGCATCGCCAACAAGGTGCGCGCCTACGCGCTGCAAGACGGCGGGCTCGATACCGTGGATGCCAACCTGCACATGGGGTTCGACGATGATCTGCGCCGCTACGACCGCGCGGGAGCGATGCTCCGCGCGCTCGGCGTGCGCTCGCTCGAGCTGCACACCAACAACCCCAAGAAGGTCGAGGGCCTGCGCGCGGCGGGCGTCGAGGTGGTGCGGCGGGTGAGCTTGCAGGTGGTCCCGCGCGCGGAGAACCGCTTCTACTTGAAGACCAAGCGGCGCCGCTCCGGTCACCTGCTCGACCCGGGCGACGACG
>JBFIJN010000864.1:0-1564 GCA_041600735.1 Nannocystaceae bacterium | reverse complement strand
TCCGTCGCAGGTCCCGCACTCGCCCGTCGTTCCGCAGAACGGCGCCCCTGCGTTCGTGCACTCCTCGTCGCTCACGCACGGCATCGGTGCGGTCGTGCTGCTCTCGCTTCCGCTGTCGCTGCTGCTGCTGTTCTCGCTCGTCGCGGTGCCTTCGTTGGTCGAGCCGCTCGAGGAATCCTCGACCATGACGCACTCGCCGTTCTCGTCGATCGTGCTGCGGCCGCCGCAGGGGCTGTAGCACTCGTCGGAGGGGCGTTCCGATACGCAGCCGTAGTCGCTGTCGGGCGTGATGCACTCATCGGTGCCGCGTTGGCAGAACGGTCGACTGGCGTCGCGTTGCTGGCAGTAGTCGTCGCCTTCATTGTTGGCACAGTGCAGCGGGTTGGGCTCGGTGAATCGGCAACCCTGGCCGATCGCGAGTGCACCAAACATTCCAGCACCCATCATCATCAACATGCGTACGGACATCGTCATCACTCCTCGTGTCACGCTCAGAACCGACCCGTGAAGGCCAGTCCGTTCGTGGTGGGTACCAACAAGACTCCCTGCCTCGCCTCATCACCTTGGCGTCGGGCCTGCACCCGATCGACGATCAGCAGCACCACTCCGGTCACCGCAATCGCCCCGCCCGCGACCATCACGCCGACGCCGGGGGGCCGGAAGTTGCGGCCCGCCCAGTCCTCGCGCGCGGCACTGTCATCGTCGAACTTCCGTTGCTGCGCATAGATGATCCCGCCCGTGATCACCCCAACCCCGCCCGCGACGAGCAACCCAATCCCCGCCTTCCCCTTCGGCCCGAGCGGGACCCGCGAGGGCTTCTCTGCGCCATCCTCGACCACGGGCGGATCCTTGGGATCAGTCTTGGGGTCGCCCGGATTCGGCTCGGAGCCGCCGTCCTTCTTGGGCTCGGCGAGCTGCTCGAGCGCGGCGGGAATCTTCTCGAGCACGGCGTCGACCAGCGCCGAGTTGTTGATGCACGTGGCCTCGAACGACTCGACCACCTTGGGCGCCTCGCCGGGGCGGCGCGTGGCGACCTCGATGATGTAGACCGAGTTCTCGTAGTCCTTCCACGCGAGCTTCACCAAGATGGAGGGCAACGTGCCGTCGTCCTGCACCTCGACCTGGTGACGCTCACGGAGCACGCGCTCGGTGTCCTCACGCACGAAGAACCCAGACTTGTCCGCCGCAGCGGCCTTCTGCTGGTCGAGCAGCGCGCTGTGATCGACCTCGAGCCTGACGCGGTCGACCGCAGTGGGTGCCTCGGAGCCTGCGCTCGAGCTCGTCGCGGACACGGCCGCCGACGCAGAGGGGGCCCACGCAACGAGCGAGAGGGCCAGCAGTACGCACGATGAGTTCATGGTGAGTCGTCCTTGTCGAGCTGCGCTGCGCAGCTCTTGGCCATCCGAGAGACCTCGGGGTCCTTGCTCGATGAGCCCACCGCCGCGCACTCCTTGTAGCGGCCGAGCTCCGAGAGCGCTTCCACGCGCAGGGCATTGCGAGTCGCCGGGTCGTCCCAGCAGCGCGGCGACTTGGTGAGCTGCAGGACCCGGCTCCACTTCTTGCT
>JBFIJN010000863.1:0-1566 GCA_041600735.1 Nannocystaceae bacterium | reverse complement strand
CCATGCGTGAAATCTCCTGAATTGTGCCCACAATCGCCAAAATACGGCATCTTCCGTGTCGATTGAAATACGGTCGAATGCTGTAAAATAGAGTCTCTCGCGTTTGCTGCCAACCTAGGAGCCGCGATGGACGAGGAGCTCGACGACGAGCCCGATCCCGAGCCCTTCGAGGCTTCGGGGCGAGGCCGACGAAAGCAAGAGCGCCGACGTTCGTGGTCGCAGGCCTTGCTGCTCGTGGTGGTGGGCAGCCCGGCGCTGCTGCTCGGCGGGGTGCCGCCCACCGCCGTGCTCGCGTTCCTCGTGTTGATGCTCGTGCTGTGGCAGCGGCTGTGCACGCGCTCGAAGAGCCCGCTGCTCGTACCGCGGGCGGTGCTGCTGGGGCTCGGGGCCACGCTCGTCACGTGCGCGCAGTGGGCTCCCGTGCCGGGCTTGCAGCAAGCCCTCGCGCCCGAGCTGTTCGGCGCGGTGCAGGCCGCCCTCGCGGGCACCGGGGTCGAGGCGCGCCCCGGACTCTCGCCCTCGCCGGGCGACACGGGCCTCGAGTGCGCGCGCTTGCTCGGCCTCACGCTGTTGTTCGTGGCCGCCGCGCAGCTCTCGTGGCGCACCGCCGCGACCGGGGCCGCGCTCGCGGGCTCGGCGGTCGCCCTGTTCGGCTTTGCCCACGAGGCGCTGGGCTTCCAGGCGATCTACGGCGTGTATGCGGCGCGCGACGTCGACCTCTCCACGCTCGCGTCGATGCTCAGCACGTTCGTCAATCCCAACCATCAGTCGGGGCTGTTGCTGCTCGGGATCTTTGCCGCGGGCGGGCTCGCAGCCGATCAGCACCGCCAGGGGCTCGACACGCGGGATCCCTCGAAGGTGGATCGCTATGGGGATCGCTTCTTGGCCGCGATGGCGGCGCTGACCGTGCAGGTGCCCGCGCTGGTGCTCTCGCTCTCGCGCGGGGCGATCGTGGCGCTCTTGCTGGTGGGCCCGATCGCCGCATGGCTGGGCCTGCGACGCCAGCGCTCGGAGCGACACAGCCAGCGCCGTCGCTCGCGACACATGTCGCCGCTGCGCATGGTCACGGCCGTGGCGCTCGTGGGCTTGTTCCTGCTGGTCGCGCAGCACGGGGCGTGGCGCGAGCTGGGCACGCTGCTCGATCTCGCCAACCCGCAGGCCGATCTCGACACCAAGATCCGCGTGGCCCGCGATTCGCTCCCGCTGCTCGAGCTCTCGCCGTGGCTGGGGATCGGCCGCGGCTCGTTCATCGATGTGTTCCCCGCGTTCGACTCGATGCCCTCGCACGTGCTGCACACGCACCTCGAGTCGGCCCCGCTGGCCATGGCGGTGGAGTGGGGCATCGTGTTCGGCGGGGTGATGGTGCTCGGCACGATCGCATGGTGGGGGCACGCGATGATCGCCCACCGAGGTCGACACGACGGTGCGGCGCGACAGATCGCGCTGCTCGGGCTGCTCGCGGTGGCGCTGCAGAATGCCGCGGACTTTGGGTTCGAGTTCCTCGGCGTGGCCGCGCCCGCGGTGGCGATGGCCGGCGCGCTCTCACCCAAGCCCGCGTGGCGCTGG
>JBFIJN010000862.1:0-1575 GCA_041600735.1 Nannocystaceae bacterium | reverse complement strand
GTGGGTCTCGTCATCGTCTAGATCTCCTGCTCCCGACCTAGCAAGCGCATACGCGGCTTGGCTGCGCACGATTTGCAGCGGGGGCGCCCGGGGCGTCGTAGGTGATGCATCAACTGCGCCGCACACCCAGCAGCGTGCGGGAAAGCTCGTCGGCCTGCGCGAAGAAGCTCTCGAGGCGCCGGGCCTGCCCCTCGCGGTCACCGGCGAGCAGCTCGCTGGCCGTGAGCACGGCGGCGAAGAAGCCCTCTCTGTGCCAGTGGCCGTGGGTCAGTGGGGGCGCTAGTGAGGGGCTCGTGGGCCGCGGCCACGGGCTCGTGTAGGCGTACGGCTGCGCGTAGAAGTGATCGCCAAGACTGACGCCAACATTGATCGACTTCGCGTGCTCCGGGTCGTCGTGCGGCACCAAGGTAATGAGACTGGCCATGTCGAAGTGATGCGGCCACAGTCGCACCTGCGATGCTTGGTCGTCGTCGCGAACGAAGCGCTCGAGCACCGCGCTCGCATTGCCTAGCCAGCGCTCCAGCTCCAGCAGCGCATCCCCGTGGGCGTCGATGTCGAAGGACTGGCCCGACCCGAGCGCGTGCGCGGGCATCTCGTGGTTCGGCAGCACGAGCTCCGCAACGTCTCTTCTCAGTGCACCTCGCAGGACGCGGGCCAGCCAGGCCTTGCCCTCGTCGAGCGTCCTTCCGGCGAGACCGAGCTCCTCGACGACCGCGGAGCCCCGGAGCACGACCAGGGTGAGCGTGGAGACGCTGAGGCCAACGCGCGTGGGCGGCTGGGAGTCAGCGCCCAGCGGCCGACCCGTCAGCGCACGGACGCCAGGTTCCCACCCCAGGTTGGTGTGGCCAAAGTCGGGCCGCGAAGGCAGCAGGGTGCTCCCCGCGGCCGAGACCAGCTGGCTGGCCCAGTGCACGATGAGCCGGGCATCCACGAGGGTGGTGGGGTCGAGCTGGAGCGCGGTCCACATCTCGATCAGTGTCTCATGAGGCACGCGGGAGCGCGTCGTCTCGAACACTCCGACGGGGGAGCGCCCGGCGGTCGCGACGCCTCATCAGGCGATTCGACTGTCGCCGGAGTTCGCGCTGCGATACACCCCATATTCCGATGTCCGTCACGCTGTACCACCATCCCTATTCCCGTGCCTCGAATGTCGTGTGGATGCTCGAAGAGGCCGAGGTCGACTACGAGCTTCACTTCGTCGACCTCATGAAGGGCGCTCAGAAGTCGCCCGAGATCCTCGCGCTCAACCCGATGGGCAAGCTCCCGATCCTCACCGACGGTGATCGGGTCGTGACCGAGAGTGCGGCGATCGGGCTGTACATTGCCGACCGATTCGCGCCGGGCCGGCTCGCCCCCGCGCTCGATGACCCCGGGCGCGCGCCTTACTTGCGCTGGTCGCTGTTCGCTCCTTCGGTGATCGAGCCGGGCTCGGCAGCCAAGGCCGCCGGCTGGGACTACAAGCCCGGCACGGTCGGCTGGGGCACCCACGAGTCCATGCTCGACGCGATGGTCTCTGCGATCGCGGGTCGGGACTACATCCTCGGTGAGCAGTTCTCGATGGCCGACGTCATCTTC
>JBFIJN010000861.1:0-1587 GCA_041600735.1 Nannocystaceae bacterium | reverse complement strand
GTCGGTCTCGGCGAGCACGTAGAGCGTGGTGTCGTCGGCTCCCCAGCGCTCGTGGAGCTCACGCAGCGCGGCCGCGGCCGGGGCGTCCGCCCCGTGGAAGCTCATCGACGAGAAGTCGAGCCGGATCCTCGTGGCCGCGAGCACGGAGAGCACCACGAGGAGCATGGTGATCACCACCGTCGCGCGTCGGTGGGCGAGCACGAGCCCGGCGAGCCGACCGAACGGACCCGTGGCGGTGGAGGGCGGGGCAGCCATGCGTCACGAGGCGGAACGCAGGGTATCAGCCCTGGCGAGGCGCTTGCGAGCGATCTGGAACTCGTCTAGGAGCCTGACCATGAAGCACATCTCATGGATCGCGGTCCCCGTTGCGCTCGGCCTAGCGCTGCCCGCCGTAGGGTGTGGCTTGTTTCGCCGTCGCAACAGCGTGAACACGAGCGTCAGCAGCAGTGTCGAGGTCAACCAGACCGGCCGCGACGTGGCCACGCTCGAGCGCCACGAGTACGAGGTCATCGAGACCTCCATCGGCATGAACAAGGCCACCAGCGTGTTCGTGCTGACGATCCCGGTCGGCTCGCACACGAGTCAGTCCGAGCAGGTCGATAGCGCGTACTTCGCTGCGATCGATCGCGTGCCCGGCTGTGACGCCATGCTCATGCCGCGGGTCGATACCAAGCGCACCTTGGTGCCGCTGCTGCTGGTCAACATCGTCGTCAAGCGCACCACGGTGAAGGGGCGCTGCATCCACGTCAAGGACGATGGGGTGCTCCGCGACGGGGATGCGGCCACCTCCGACAGCGGCGGCGGGGACGATGGAACCGCGCCCGCGCCGGAGGTCGAAGCCGAGGCCCCCACGCCCTGACCGTGGTATCTACGATCCCACCATGTCGAGCCTTGGCGAGGCAGCCTCCAAGATCGGCGAGAAGATCGTCGACATCCTCGATGTCTTCGACCTCTCGTTCTTCATCTCGGGCGCGGTGGTGATGGCGGCACTACTGCAATTCTTCGGCCCGATCGACGAGGCGCTCGACGAGATCGACGGCGCGGGCGTGTTCGGCATGGTGCTGGGCTCGTACGTGCTGGGGCTGGTGTGCTTCGCCGTGGGGCGACCGCTGCGGATGGGGTTCACCAAGCGCTGGCGCAGGGTCGCGACGGAACCCGCGGTGTTCCACGAGGCGCTGGTGAAGCAGGGGCTCGTTGGCTACCCCGGCGATCCACTGAGCCGCTACTTTGGTCACACGGTCACCCAGCACGCGGACGAGGGCATGACCCTCTACACGCGGATGTGGGCCCACGTTCGCAGCTTTCCCGAGCTCCAGGCCTCGTTCTCGCTGCTCAACCGCTACTGGGTGCTCTCGGCCAGCTACGACGGAATCGCGATCGCGGCGCTGGTGTGGATCCTACCGGTCTTGCAGCCCGTGCTCCGTGACCCGGGGGCGCTCTCCGCCGCGTCGGCCGCGGGCTGGACGGCTGCGATCGCCGTGGTCGTGTTTGCCTGCTGGCACCGCGCGCTCGAGTACAAGCGCTACCAGATCGAGGAGCTGGTCGCGACCGTCGCCCACTGGATTACGCTCGTGGGCCGACCCGTGC
>JBFIJN010000860.1:0-1596 GCA_041600735.1 Nannocystaceae bacterium | reverse complement strand
CGAAGGCGTGGCCGCACCCGCTGGTGTGGCCCGAGCTGGTCGATGCGCTGCCGCAGGGGGAGGAGCGCACGCGGGAGCTGGCGCGGGTGGCCGAGGTCACCGATCGCTACGGGCTCTAGCCAAAGCGCGCACGCCAGCGCGTGTAGGCCTCGCGCCACGCGGGTGCTCGCGCCTCGATCACCGCCTCGCCCACCACGATCGCGGCATGCTCGATCGCGACGTGGAGCGCATGGCCCGGGGTGCCTACGCGGGTGTCCTGCGCGTCACCGGCCATCGAGTCACGCACGATCGGATCGGTCACCGGGTGCACCTCCTCGTGGAAGATCTGGCACAGCAGGTGATCGATGGGCGCGGCGAGATTGACCGCGATGATGTGGCCGTGCGCGTCGCTCGTGGCGCGACCGGCGAGATCGAGCGCGGGGCAATCGAGCACCGTGAGCGCGGGCGGATCGCCGTGCGGCTCCCACAGCGCTTGGCGCAGCACGCCGAGCGGCTCGGTGAGGCGCGCGGCCACCTGCGCCCGCCGTGCCTCCGCCTCGCTCGCGCTTACCTCCCAGCTGCGCATGAACGCCGCGCGCTCGCTCGCCATCGCGTCGAGCACACCGATCAACAAGCGACGCCCCGCGGGATCTCGCAGACCCGCCGGCGGCGCCTCGCGGAGTGACTCGATCCCCGCGCGGTGCCACAGCCCGAGCGCATGCAGCTGGAGCCGCCCCGGCGCCGCGGCGTAGGCCTCGCGAAGCGCAGCCGCCCACGGGCGCTCGGGAAGCGTCTCGTCGAAGAGCGAAGCCGCGTCATGGCCGAGATCGAGGTGCGCGAGCACGTGGAACAGCAGCGCGGGCTCGGCTGCGCGTTGCCAGTGGATTGCTGCGCCGCTCATTCCGCGGCTCGGGCCGGCCCCGTCGGCCGCGCAGGGATCCAACCCCCCGCCCCCGCGAGCACGGGCACCCGCAGTCGCGCCACCCTGCGCTCGACCAGCTCGTGCTCGTGGCGTGTGAGCGAGACGAGATCCTGTGGGCGAAAGCGCGGCCCCAAGAACGCGATCGCTCGCCCTCCCGCCTCCTGCAGGTGCTCGATCAGCTGGGCGGGCGCCCGCGGGATCGCAGCGCCGATCCACACGCCGTCGAACACGCCGTCGAGCCGCAGCGGCTGCCCGAGATCCGCGGCGCGCAGCTCCACGTTGCCCAGCCCCGCCAGGCTCGCGGCGGCCTGCGGGGGCGCACCCTCGGGCGCCTCGTGCCGCATCACCAGCACACGGCCGCTCTCGCCCACGAGCTGCGAGAGCACGGCGGCCACGTACCCCGAGCGCTCGCACAGGACCGCCACGCGATCACCGGGCGCAGGCTCCAGCGCCTCGAGGCCGATCGCGATCACCCGCAGCTCGAGCGACGGCCACAGCTCACCCTCCGCGCGCTCGTCGTAGCGCCGCTCGCCCAGCACCGCGCGCGCGTCCTGTTCGGCCATCATCGTCTCGGGGCCCACCTGCAGCAGCGCCTCGACGAGGTCCGCCGTGCGCAGCACGCCATCGTGCAGCAGCCGGCGCACCGCTTGCTCTCGCGCGCGGATCCACGGGTCGCGCACGTGCAGCCCGATCGG
>JBFIJN010000859.1:0-1596 GCA_041600735.1 Nannocystaceae bacterium | reverse complement strand
TTGGTGGTCTTCTTGGCCGCGGTCTTCTTGGCCGCAGGCTTCTTGGCCTCGGGCTCGGGCTTGGCTTCGGCCGCCTTCTTGGCGGGCGCCTTCTTGGCGGCCTTCTTGGCAGCCGGGGCGGCGTCCTTCTTGGCCGGTGCGTCCGCCTTCGCGGGGGCGGCGTCCTTCTTCGCGGGGGCGGCGTCCTTCTTCGCGGGGGCGGCGTCCTTCTTCGCAGGCGCGGCGTCCTTCGCTGGATCGGCAGCCGGTCGCTTGAGCTCCATGTTGCTCAGGTGCAGCAGCAGTGCGAAGCGCTCACCGTCGACGCGGCCCTCGAGGAACCCGCGGTAGGGCGTGCCGTTGTCTTGCAGCACGAGCGGCAGCTTGCCGCCCTTGCCGGCACCCACCAGCACCACCTCGCCCGATGCGGCGAGCTCGGTGGCCATGGCGTGGAGGAAGTCGAACGAGAGCCCGTTGGTGTGGCGCAGCGCCAAGGTGCGGGTGAACACGAAGCGACGCACGGCATCGCGCTTGGCCATCGTCTTGCCGGTCCACACCACGGGCAGCTCGGAGGTGACGTTCGACGGCTGATTGGTGGGCACTCGACGATCGCGCTCGGTGCCGTCGGGATCGCTGATGACCTCGATGACGGTGGGCACGGCGTGCATCACCTGACCATCGGAGGAGAGGAACACCTTGGCCGAGGGCACGATCTCGCGGCCGACCTTCTCCACGTCGACCTCGGGATCGCCGCTGATGAGGGCCTTGGCGTAGTCGTCGCCCAGGCTGGCTTGCAAGCTGCCGTGGAGGCCGGTGGGGGCCGCCAGCAGGTAGCGGCGAAAGCGGATCTGGTGGCCGGGGAGCCCAGGCTTTGGCGTGGGGGCGACGGGCGGCCCGATGTACTTGATGTCGGCGTCGCGGCCGGCCGCATTGGCGATCTTGATGTTGCGCATGGCGTGGTCGCTCCTTCCTAGAACATCTCGAAGTCGAGCTCGCCGCCGTCGTCATCGTCGGCATCGTCGAGATCGACGGCCGGCTGCTCGAGCTCGCACCACGGGATCTGCATGGTGTTGCCCACGATCGCGAACGTGCCCTGCTCGTTGGCGAGCAAGTAGGCGGTATCGGTGTGATAGTCGGTGCGCGGATTGAACGGAAAGCGGTACAGCTTGCCGGCCTCGAGCTCCTTTTGCAGCGCAGGGTCGAGCGACTCGGGCTCGAGCGCATAGACGGCCCCCACGGTGCTGTCGAACAGCGCCTCGGGCTCGACCTCTTGCAGCGGCTGCGCCACATCGAGCGTAGACGGCTGGAGCGGCGCGGGGTTGCCCTCGGCGTCGAGACCCACGAGCTCGTCGTTGGCCACCCAGCGCCCGTCCTCGGCAAAGTAGCCCTGGCCCGCCATGCCGCTCACGATCAGCATCGAGCCATCGTCGGAGAGCTCGGCGCGCTGACACGGCTCACCCTTCGGGTCGAGCGGCACGCGCTTGCGCGAGGCGTAGAGGTGCTTGCGGGTCACCCTCGAGTACCCGAAGGTCGAGGGCTTGCCCTGAAGAGATACGATGATCGAGCGCGCCACGAGGTCCTTTCAGCGAAGAGGGCTGCGAGGATAACCTCTTTGGG
>JBFIJN010000858.1:0-1619 GCA_041600735.1 Nannocystaceae bacterium | reverse complement strand
TCGAACGCGATGTTGCGCGCTCGCTCGACCTCCGCGAAGGCCTGCTCACCGCGCTCCTGCTGGCCCAGGATGTGTCCGAGCCGGTAGCGCGCCTCGGCGCGAAAGCGCGGGTGCGCGGTGACGCTGACTTGCACCGCCTCGCGGGCCTTCGCTTCGGCCCCCGCGTAGTCCCCCGCGAGCTCGAGCCGCAGCGCATCGGCGGTGGCCTCGACGACCTGCGGCGAGGGCTCGAGGGGCCAGCGCGCGAGCTCGTTGGGGTCGTCGCACGAGGGCAGTCGCTCCACCGCGGTCGTGGTGGCGAGCAGGCGATCGGCGAGATCGTGCTGCGCTTCACCGACGGTCGCGAGCGCGTCTTCGAGTCGAGCGCGGGTGTGCTCGAGGCACGCGCGCTGGCGATCGAGCAGCGCCGAGGATGCCTCGCCCGCCGCGTGGCTCCGCACCTGCGCCTCGCACAGATCGAGGCGCGTGCGCGTCCAGTGATCGGTGTGGCGATCGAGGGTCTCCTCGAACGCTTGCCGCGAACTGTCGAGGTGAGGCGCGTGCATGGTCGCGATGCGGCTGCGCAGGTGCTCGCGCGTGGCCTCGTCGTCGGCCTGGTCCGCGGCCAGCTCGGCTTGGAGCGGTGCGCAGGGATCCGGCGCCGGCTCGCGAGAGATCCACCCCGCCGTGGGCAAGAGCACCAGACTAGCGAGACCACCCAGGCCGAGCAGCCAGCGACGACGCCCGGCGAGCCCATCGCGCAGCACCCCGACGAATGCCTCCAGCGAGGGGTAGCGGTCGGCGGGCTCGAAGCGGAGCGCGCGGTGGAGCGCGCGGTCGAGCCAGCGAGGCAGCTTGGGCGGGCGCTCGGGTACCTGCAGCGTGCCGCGGCGCAGCGCCAGCGCGTATGCGGAGGGATCCTTGCCCTCGAACGGCGGCACGCCCATGAGCGCCTCGTAGAGCGACACCGCGAGGCTGAACTGATCGCAGGCCGGCGCGGCCTCGTCGCGCCCGAACTGCTCCGGCGCCATGTAGCCCGGCGTGCCCACGATCGAGCTGCCCTCGGTGATCGCCACGCCGAGCATGCTCACGGGAGCCGACGTGGCGCCCGCGATCCCCACGCGCGGGCCCACGGCGAGGCCGAGATCCACTACCTTCACCCGGCCGTCGGCCAGCATCAGCAGGTTGTCGGGCTTCACGTCGCGGTGGACCAAGCCCGCCGCGTGCATGGCCACGAGCCCATCGCCCGCGCTCGCGTACACGGCCACCACCTCGCGCCAGGGTCGGGGCTCCGCCTGCCACTGACGCAGCGTGGGGCCGTCCACGTACTCCATCTCGATGACCGTGCGGCCATCGAAGAGATCCACCCCGTGCACCTTCACCACATTGGCGTGCTCGATACGGGCCAGTGCCTGCCCCTCTCGACGCAGCCGCTGGTTCATGCGCGAGTGGTCCGCTCCGAGCACGGGCGCGAGGATCTTGAGC
Source organism: Nannocystaceae bacterium (assembly GCA_041600735.1). Classification (GTDB taxonomy): domain Bacteria; phylum Myxococcota_A; class Polyangia; order Nannocystales; family Nannocystaceae; genus Paraliomyxa. Next base: position 155 of record JBFIJN010000858.1, on the reverse strand, counting down.
GCCACCCGCCGATCGAGCTCGGGATCGCGGGCCAGGTACACCGCCCCCATCCCTCCCTTGCCCAGCCGCCGCTCGACCTCCCAATGGCGAAATCGAACCGGCTCGACCTCCGCGCCCGCAAAGCGACGGCGGAGGCTCGCGAGCTGCAGCTGCAC
>JBFIJN010000857.1:0-1628 GCA_041600735.1 Nannocystaceae bacterium | reverse complement strand
GCGCGCTCGCGGATCCGCCGCGGGCGCGCGCGCACGGCCCGACCCGCGGCGACGGCCACACTCGCCACGAACACCGCCGGTCCCAACCCCGCCAGCGCCAGCGCGCGCGTCGAGGGCAAGATCGCGGCCAACGGCACCAGCGCGGCGAGGGACCCCAGCGCGGTCCAGGCCACCGTCCTGCGCTCCTCTAGCGAGAGCATGCGTCGCGCGAGCCACCACGTGAGCCCACCCGCGGCCGCGATCATCAGCAGCACGAAGCCAACGTGCGCTCGCACCACGCCCTGCGGTCCGTCGACCCCGGCCATCGCCGACATCGCACGGGTCACGATCGTCCCTTCGTAGCGGAACCACAGGCGGTCGCTCTCGCCGGGGATGCACAGCCAGATCTCACCCAGCATTCGCGGTACGCGATCGAAGCTCGCCCACACGAGCTCGAGCGGGTGGCTCACCGGATCCACGTAGCTCGTCGCTCCGTGCACGCCTGCGCCGATCAGCAGCGATGCGCAGCCAAACCCCGCCAACGCCACGCCCGCCGGGATCAGCGAGCGTGCGCGCAGCCAGCCCGGGGCCTCGCGCCCGAGCCAGGCATACGCGATCACGTACGCGACCCCGCACAGCGCATACTCCCCCGCCGCAAACGCCAGCCCCCACAGCAACCCCTCCCACCACGCGTCGCGCCGCTTGGCGTCGGGGCTGGCGCGGCGCAGGTGCACCGCTAGCGCTGCGAACGCGAACACGGCCGCCACCATCGCGCAGCGGTTGGCCAGCCACGCGGTGGTCCACGCGAACGTCTCGTCGACCCCGTACACCAGCAGCGCGACCCCGGCGATCACCGGCGTGGTCGCGCGTCGCAGCGCCGCGTAGGCGGCCACCAGCGTCGCGACCAGCCACGCCAGCGAGTGCAGGTGATGCGCAGCGCCGTGCTTCGGCCACAGCGCGTGATCGACCCAGAGCAGCGCGCTCGACAGCGGTCGCACCTGCACGAAGCGAAACTCCGGCACCGTCCACCACGGCAGCGAGCCGCGCTGCATGTGCGCGGCGGTGCCCGCCCCCTCGGGGTACAGCGAGTACAGGCCCAGCACCCCGCGATCCCCCGCCACGCCGTCGATCAGCGCGATCTGGTACACGTCGTCGGCGAGGAACCCCACCTCGATCGCGGGCCAGTAGAGCCCCACGACCACCACCAGCACGAACGCGGCCCACCACCACCCGCGCCCCCGCCACGACAGCGCGCGCGCGAGCCTCATCCGAGCTCCGCGTGCATGTACACCAGCGCGCACTCGATGAGCAGCGTAGGCCCGAGCAACATGCGCACGCGATTCCAGTACGGCCCCACCGCGACCCGCGGGATCGGCAGCGCGGCGGCGACCAGCGGCAGCACGATCAATCCGGGGTGGAAGCACCACGCCGCGTAGACCCCCGCGAGCACCAGCAGCCCGCGCGCCAGCCACTCCGTGTTCGCGCGCCCCAGGGCGACCGCGGTGGTTCGAATGCCGCGCAGCGCATCGATCTCGCGGTCCCGCAGCACTTGGATCGTCTCGAACACCCCCGAGAACAGCGCGAGCTGCCCGAGCAGCCACCAGCCCGCCTCGTACCCGGGCGGCACCGCGACCGCGGGCATGGCCACG
>JBFIJN010000856.1:0-1630 GCA_041600735.1 Nannocystaceae bacterium | reverse complement strand
GCTAGATCTCCAGCGCCACCGCCACCACCGCCGTCCCGTACACCAGCATCTCCGCCGCCCCTTGCATCACCGTAGACGTCGTGAACCGCACCGCCACGATCGCATTGGCCCCCAGCTCCAGCGCGTGGGCGCGCATGCGATCGATCGACTGCTCGCGGCTCTCGGCGAGCATCTTCGTGTAGTCGCCGATCTCCCCGCCCACCAGCGCCTTCAGGCTGGCCATGATGTCGACGCCCACGTTGCGGGCGCGTACGGTGTTGCCGCGGACGAGGCCGAGCGTGCGCACGATTCGAAACCCGGGGATTTCGTCGGTCGAGCACAGGATCATGCCGCCGGCGGGGCGGTGCTGGAGGTCGGCGGCGGAACGAACGGCGGGGAGGGTCATCGGATCACGTCCTTGTAGGGATCGGTCGCGTGGGTCCGCAGGCGCACGCGGATGAACGAGTAGAGCAGCACGAGCGAGCCTACGCCCACGAGTGGAGCGCCGACGACGGGCGCGACGAACGAGAGCACCGTGCCTACGACCGCGATGCTGGCTCCGGCCGCTCGCTCGATGCGAGCCCGCGGGGCCTGCTCGGCGCGCTCGATCTGGTGATCGGCCTCCACCCGCGCGAGCCATCCCTCGCCGAGCTCGCCGTGTCGCGCCGCCTGCTCCACACGCGCGGCGAGCTCGGGCCGCTGCGCCACGTAGAGCTCGAGCTCGACCCGCTCCGCGTCGCTCGCCTGGCCCCGCGCATGGGCCTCGAGCAGCGCGTCGATGCGCTCGTCCTCCACATCGGGCAGCGGTGGCTCGCTCACCGCGATCACTCTACCAAGCGGGGGCGGCTTGCGGCCAATGGCCTGCGAGACCGCGACCGCTTCCCTCCCCTTGCGCGCCCCAGATATAAACCGCGTCGTGGCCTTCACCTTCGATCCCGCCTGGTCGCCGCGAGCCGTCAAGGCCATCAAGCAAGCGCTTCGTGCTCCCGAGTTGGTCACCAAGCTGCAGCTCTCGGACATCTGGGGCGATGCGCTGCCGGACTTCTTCGACACCTTCCCGAACCTGGAGGACCTGTCGATCAGCGGCACCTCGGCGAGGACCTTGCCGCCCACGCTCGGCTCGTGCCGGTCGCTGAAGTGGGTGTGGATCGGGGAGTGCCGCGAGCTCCAGAACATCGACCTGCTGTGGGAGCTGCCGCAGCTCGAGGCCGTGTTCGCGCTGCACTGTCAGAGCATCGGCTCGATCGCCCCGACGATCGCGAGCGCCCAAGCGCTAACCACCTTGCAGCTGTCGCTCACGAGCCTCGTGACGCTGCCGAGCGCGGTGACCGAGCTGCCGAAGCTGACCTCGATCTCGCTGGGCATCCACTATGACCTCGACATGCGGGCGCTGTGGCCCGTGCTCGCGGCCTGCCCCGCGCTCGAGATCCTCGCGCTCCGAGGGTGTCGCATGCTCACCTGGCCCGAGCCGATCGCCCGCCCGCCGCGGCTGAAGCTCCTCCACGTGGGGATGTGGAACAGCTCGGCCGCCGAGCTTCCGAGCGGCATGGTCGAGCGCCTTCGCGAGGCGCTCGAGGGCGTCACCGTGCTCGATGGCGCCGAGCCGCTCCTCCCGCCCAAGCGCGCCTCCGCAGCGGCGAAGACGAAGCCG
>JBFIJN010000855.1:0-1638 GCA_041600735.1 Nannocystaceae bacterium | reverse complement strand
GTGCGGTGCGCGGCCTGGCGCGCGCGGCCACCAAGCCCATCGAGCCGCTCGAGTCGCTCGCCGCGCTCATCGAGCGCCGCCAGCTGCACGTGAGCGGCGTGTTGCTCACGCACTCGCACTTCGATCACATCCTCGGCCTGCCCGACCTCGCGCTCGACACGCCGATCTACGTGGGCCCCGGCGAGCTCCGCCACCGCCGCAAGCTCAACGGCCTGCTGCGCCCGACCGTGCGGCGCCTGTTCGAGGACCGCGACCCGGTGCGAGAGATCGACCCCGCGACCGCGATCGCGCTCGACCCGTTCCCCGCCGTGGTCGATCTGCTGGGCGACGGCTCGATCTGGGGGATCTGGTGCGAGGGCCACACCGTGGGCAGCATGGCGTGGCTGATCAACGCGGCCGACGGCCCGGCCCTGTTCGTCGGCGACACCTCGCATACGCGGTGGGGCTGGGAGCACGGCGTTCCGCCGGGCTCGTACACGACCGATCGCAAGCTGAACGCCGAGGCGCTCGAGCGGCTGCGAGGGTTCGTGCAGGCGCACCCGGAGATCAAGGTCTACGTGGGGCACGAGCTGTAGCGCGGGGCGCCCGTGGAGCCCCGCCGCGCTACCTCACACGCCCGTGCGCGCCCCCGCCAGCCCGCGACGCGCGGGGCTTGGTAGACGTACGCGCATGGCTGCACTCAAGCTCAAGCCGGGCATCGTCACGGGCAACGCGCTCACCGAGCTGTTCGACTACTGTCAGGACAGCGAGTGCGCTCTGCCGGCCGTCAACGTCATCGGGTCGCACAGCGCCAATGCTGCGCTGCAGGCCGCGCGAGAGGCGAAGGCGCCCATCATCATCCAGCTGTCGAACGGCGGCGCGCACTTCTTTGGCGGCAAGTTCCTGCCCAACGGGGCGAACGAGGCCGAGATCGCGGGCGCAGTTGCGGCGGCGCACTATGTGCGGGCGATGGCGCCGGCTTACGGGGTCTCGGTGGTGCTGCACACCGACCACGCGGCCAAGAAGCTGCTGCCGTGGGTCGAGGGCATGATCGCGGCCGGCGAGGACTTCCACCGCCAGCACGGCGAGTCGCTGTTCAGCTCGCACATGCTCGACCTCAGCGAGGAGCCGCTCGACGAGAACCTCGCGATCTGCCGCGCCACGCTCGAGCGCATGACCAAGATCGGCATGACCCTCGAGATCGAGCTCGGCGTGACCGGAGGCGAGGAAGACGGCGTCGACAACTCGGACATCGACGACTCCAAGCTCTACACCCAGCCCTCCGAGGTCCTGCAGGCCTACGAGGCGCTCGCGTCGGTGGGCAAGTTCACGATCGCGGCAGCGTTCGGCAACACCCACGGCGTGTACAAGCCGGGCAACGTGAAGCTCACCCCGGTGATCCTCAAGAACTCGCAGGTCGCGATCGCGGCACACCTGGCCAAGGGCAAGGCCGCGGGCGCCAGGGGCGACAAGCCGGTGCACTTCGTGTTCCACGGCGGCTCGGGCTCGTCGCAGGCCGAGATCCGCGAGGCGGTCTCGTACGGCGTGGTGAAGATGAACATCGACACCGACACGCAGTGGGCCTTCACCCACCCGATCAAGAAGTACATGGACGACAAGAGCGCGTACCTGCAGGGGCAGATCGGCAACCCCGAGGGC
>JBFIJN010000854.1:0-1640 GCA_041600735.1 Nannocystaceae bacterium | reverse complement strand
GTCGACGATGCGGATCTCCACGTGGAGCAGCGGCCAGCCCACCGCGCCCGGCTTGTCGCGCACGCGCTCGCGCGGCAGCCAGAAGTTGTTGGGGCCGGCCTCCGTCAGGCCGTAGCCGGTCTTGAAGTCGACGCCGCGCGCCCAGAACTGCTCGAACACCGGCTTGGGGCACGGCGCGCCGCCGGAGATGATCGTGCGCACGCGCTCGAGCGGCGCGCTCGCCCAGCGCGGGTGGGCCTGCATCGCCTGGAACATCGCGGGGACGCCAAAGAAGCAGCTGACGGGTCGCGAGGCGATCACATCGAAGAGCTGCTCGAGCTCGAACTCGCGGCACAAGATCGAGCAGCCGCCCGCGTGGATGAGCGGGGCGGTGAACACATTGAGACCACCGGTGTGGAACAGCGGGGCGTTGAGCACGGCGAGATCACGATCGGAGAGGCCCCAGCTCGAGATCGTGTTGATCGCGTTCCAGGTGATCGTCGCGTGAGTGAGGATCGCGGCCTTGGGCAGCCCCGTGGTGCCGCCCGTGTAGCACAGCACCCACGGGTCGCTCGGCGCGAGCTCGACCGCGGGGAGCGGCGCGACGGGCAAGTCGCGACACTCCGAGAGGCACGCGTCGCGCTCTTCCGCGTTACCGGCCTCGTCGAGCGCGACGAGCTGGACGCCAGCCGCCGCGTCGAGCCCCCGCAGGCCCGTCACCAAGCCCGCGAACTCTCGATCCCAGACCAGCAGCCGCGGCTCGGCGTGCGCGAGCAGCGGGCCCAGCTCGGCTGCGGTCAGTCGCCAGTTGAGCGCCTGCAACACGGCGCCGAGCTTTCCGCACGCGAACCACAGCTGCACGAGCTCGATTCGGTTCTTCGCCAAGATCGCGACCCGATCGCCGCGCTCGACCCCCTGCGCTCGTAGCCACCGCGCAACTTGGTTGGTCTCCTGCTCGAGCGTTCGATAGTCGATGATCCGCGGCTCCGGCTGGCCCGGCCGACTCAGATCGACGAACGCCGGGGCGGTGGGCGAGAGCTGTGCTCTTCGCCCCAACCAATCCCCAACCAGCGCCGGCCGCTGCATCACTTGCTCCTCAGGTCCCCACGACCATGCCGCCGTCCACGCTCAGCACGGTGCCGCTGATGAAGCCCGAGCCCGGATCGGCCAAGAACAGGTACGCCCGCGCGATGTCCTCGGGCTCGCCGATGCGCCCCACCGGGGTGTGCGCGACCATGCCCTCGAGCACGTGTGCGGGCATCTGCCTGACCATGTCGGTGGCGATGAAGCCGGGGGCGATCGCATTGACGGTGACGCCGTAGCGGCCGAGCTCGCGCGCCCACACCTTGGTCATGCCGATCACGCCGGCCTTGGCGGCGACGTAGTTGGTCTGGCCGAAGTTGCCATAGAGCCCGACGACCGAGGATGCATTGATGATGCGCCCGTACTTGCGCGCGATCATGTGCGGCGCGACGGCCTGGGTGCAGGTGAACACGCCCTTGAGGTTCACCGCGATCACGGCGTCGAATTGCGCGGTGCTGAGCTTGCCGACCTGCTCGCCGCCCTTCCACTTCACCAGCTGACCATCGCGGAGGATCCCCGCGTTGTTGACCAGTACGTCGATGCGACCGTGCTCGGCGACGACCGCCGCCACGGCGCGC
>JBFIJN010000853.1:0-1645 GCA_041600735.1 Nannocystaceae bacterium | reverse complement strand
TCCTCGCGATCGTCAGCATCCGCTCCACCAACCCCGGCGAGGCCTGCTCGTGCGAGAAGAACACCCAGGCCTCGTCCCAGGTCTCGCGGATCCGCTCGGCCCAGCGCCTCAGCCGGGCATCGTCGTAGCTCGCCGCGTGCAAGCGAAGGTAGCCCCATGAAGCGGTGCGCACGAGCGGGCGCTCGGTCTCGACCTGGGCCTCGCTCTCCTCGGCTTGGGCTTGGGCTTCGCCTTCGGCTGGGCCCGGCTCTTCGTGCTCGGCCGCGCACCAAGCATGCCCCGCCGCAGCGAGCACCTCGTGCACCGCAGGATCATCCCAGCCGCGGTGGCGCAGCTCGAATGCACCGCGAACCCCCGCGGGGATCCGACCAACGAAGGCACGCAGTCGCTCCACGTCCTTGCGCAGGTAGTGTGGCGTTTGGAACAGGATCGGCCCGCGCTTGTCGCCCAGCGGCTCGAGCTGTCGCAGCAAGTACTCGACGCCCCCGCCCTCGTCGAGCAGCTTGCCTTCGTGGGTGATCCGACGCGATGCCTTGATCGCAAAGCGAAACTCATCGGGCACGGCCTCGGCCCAGCGCTGCACCACATCGCGCTTGGGCATGCGATAGAACGTGTTGTTGATCTCCACCGTCCCAAACCGCCGCGCGTAGCAGCCCAGCCGCTCTTCGGCGGCCATCCCCGCCGGGTAGAAGCCACCCGTCCACTCGTCGTAGCTGAAGCCGCTGGTGCCCACGCGCATCTGCATGGGGACCTACGGTAGCGCAGCCCTGCGGCAGCGGTTACCCTCGACTCCGTTTGTTGCCCGCAGGAGTCAGCCGGCGCGCCGTGGGTGGGGCCCTCGCGACGGGTCTCGTGGGCTTGCTAGTCGCGTTCGGGTTCCCCGGTCTGCTGCGCTGGGTGGGCACGGCCGCGGTGCTCGCCGTGCTCCCGCTGCTCGCACGCGTGCTCGCGATCCAACCGTGGTGGCAGCAACGCCGACCGCGGCTGCCGCTGGTGCTGCTGCTCTCGCTCGGCGTGCTGCTGCTGGGCCCGCTGCTCCAAGGCGATCCGCCCGCCTCGCGCGACCACGGGATCCACTACTTCCAGGTGCACCTGCTCGTTCACGAGCTGCTGCCGAGCGGGCGCCTGTGGGGCTGGAGCCCCTCGCTCAACAACGGCTACGCCTTTGGCGAGAGCTACCCGGTGCTTGGCTACCTGTGGATGGCCGCCGCGCACCTGCTGAGCTTTGGGCTCGTCTCGCTGCGCACGAGCTACGCGTGGGGCCTGGCCTCGCTGTGGATGCTCTCGGCCGCGGTGGCCTGGTGGCTCGCGGCCCTCGTCACTCGCGAGCTCGCGGCGCCCGCTGCCGACGCGCCCAGCCCCGCGCGCTCGCCCGCCGAGATCGCGGGCTGGGCCGGCCTCGTCGCCGCCGCGCTCTGGCTCTTGGATCCCGGCGCGAGCCGCCAGGGCGGCTGGAATTACCTGCTCTACCACGGCGTGTGGCCGCAGCTGTTTGCCGCCACGCTATGGGCCGCCTCGCTCGGCTTCACCTGGCAAGCGCTCGCCGAGCCTCGTCCGCGGCGCCTGGCCTTGGCCGTGCTCACGCTCGGCGGCAGCTTGTGGGCCCACCCGTTCGGCCTGCTCACCGCCGCCGCCTCGGCCGGCG
>JBFIJN010000852.1:0-1658 GCA_041600735.1 Nannocystaceae bacterium | reverse complement strand
GCCGAGCTCCCCGGGCTGGGCAAGGGTGACGTCGAGCTCTCGGTCAACGAGGGCGCGCTGACTCTGCGCGGCGAGAAGAAGTACGAGGGCACGAGCGAGGAAGACGGGTGCTACCGCACCGAGCGCTACTTCGGCTCATTCCAGCGCTCGATCCCGCTGCCCGTCGACGTGGACATCGACAAGGCCGAGGCCAAGTTCGACAAGGGCGTGCTCTCGGTCCGCTTCCCGAAGACCGAGCGCAGCGAGCCGCTGCGCAAGATCCACGTGGACTGACGGGCTCGCGAGCGGCCTCGGAGCACGCTGCGAGCTCGTCGACGCATCGCCTCGGGCTCGCCACTGGTCATCCTGGCCGGTGCCGAGCACGACCGAGGCGATGTCGGATCCGCCGAGATCGAGGCGAACTATGGCCGAATCGGCGGCGCCTCGATCCCGACCGACTCCGGCCCGCCGTTCGCGCTATCCTCTGCGCTGGTGTCGCCCCCCGCCACCCCCAACGACTCTCCGGGCGACGACGGCAGCGGACGTACTGCGGTCGACGACGACTTCGCCGACGAGCGCGGCGCCGAAGAAGGCGGCGGGCTCGGGCGCGGCGAGACGGTCGGCCGCTACGTGATCCTCGAGCGCGTGGGCTCGGGCGGGATGGGCGTGGTCTATGCCGCCTACGATCGCGACCTCGATCGGCGCGTCGCGATCAAGCTGCTGCACAGCACGCGCGGGCCCGACCACAGCAAGGGCCAGGCGCGACTGCTGCGCGAGGCGCAGGCCATGGCACGCCTCGCTCACCCGAACGTGGTCGCGGTGCACGAGGTGGGCACGTACCAAGGCCGCCTGTTCGTGGCGATGGAGTTCGTCGACGGGCAAACCTTCGGGCAGTGGCGGCGCGCGCAGACTCGTCGCTGGCGCGAGATCGTGGCGGTGCTCGTGCAGGCGGGGCACGGCCTGGCTGCGGCCCATCGCCAGGGCTTGGTGCACCGCGACTTCAAGCCCGAGAACGTGCTGGTGGGGACCGACGGGCGCGCGCGCGTGGTCGACTTCGGACTCGCGCGCTCCGTCCAGGATGCCGCGCGGTTCGAGTCCTCGGCGGAGATCGAGCACGTCATCGGCGACAGCACCTCGATCCGACTGACCAAGACCGGCACGCTGGCGGGCACCCCGGCATACATGGCGCCCGAGCAGTTCCGCGGCCAAGCCTCCGAGGCGCGCTCCGATCAGTTCTCGTTCTGCGCCACGCTGTGGGAGGCGCTGTATCGCGAGCGCCCGTTCGCGGGGGAGACCCGAGCGCAGCTGGCGATGGCGGTGTGCAAGGGAGAGCTGCGCGAGCCGCCCGCGCGCGACGTGCCGGCGTTCCTGCGTCGCGCGCTGCGACGAGGACTGTCGCTGCGCATCGAGGACCGCTTCCCCACCATCGATGCGCTGCTCGCCGCGATCGATCGCGACCCCAGCCGCACGCGCCGACGCGTGCTGGCGGGCGCCCTCGCAGCGGGCACGATCGCGGTGAGCTCGGCCGCGATCGCGCGCTGGTCGAGCCCGACCGACGACCCGTGCGCGGCCGGACCCACCCGCATGGCCGGCGCGTGGGATGGGAGCCGCCGCGACGCGGTGCGCCAGGCGTTCGACCGCGAGGATGCCCGCTACTCGGCCACCAGCCACGAGACCGT
>JBFIJN010000851.1:0-1697 GCA_041600735.1 Nannocystaceae bacterium | reverse complement strand
TCACCCCGCGTGCGCGCGGCGGGCCAGCTCGGTCTCGACGAACCCCGCCACCCGTCCGCGCTCCTCCTCCGTCGCGGCCCCGAGCTCCTGCACCCGCAGCCGCGCTTCCTCGAGCTGCGCGTCGGACATGGTGATCCACCACTGCGGCTGCTCGAGATCGAAGACATCCAGCGCCTGAGGCTTCCCCTCGGGATCACTCGAGTCATGACAGGGCGAGTAGTGCTGGGCGAGCACGGCGGCCGCTCGAGCCCCGCGCGAGGGCTCGAGCGCACGCGTCTCCTCGAACCCCGCCACGAGCCCCTTGTCGTCGCTCAACGGATCCCAACCCCGAGCGTCGGCGACCTCGACCCCCGCGGAGGCGCGCGGCAGCACCATCACCATCAGCATCACGGCAGCGGCCGCCGCAATCGCAGCAACGAGCCCGATCACCCGGACCACGCCACCCTCCCGCGCCCGCGCACGCGCCTCGGGAGCTTCCTCCTCGGCCTGACCGAGCCGCTCGGCCAAGAAAGTGGCGACCACCCGATCGCCGAAGCCATCGGAGAGGTCGCCTTCGTCGGCCCACGCGGCCAGGGCCGCACGCTCGTCACTGCGCAATGCGCTGGGATCATCCATCGTGCACCTCCGCCAGGGCCAGCCGAAGCTTGGCCCGCGCTCGAGACAAGCGGGACTTCACGGTGCCCACATCGATCTCCAACACCTCGGCGATCTCGCCGTAGTCGAGACCATGGAGCTCGCGGAGCAGGAACGCGCCGCGAAAGGCTGGCGCGAGGTCGGCGATCGCCCGCTCGATCGCCTGCGCCGAGGCATGCCGCTCGACCACCGCAGTGCCGCTGTTGCGCACCGACTCGGTCACGGTATCGAAGTACTCGAGCGGCGGCGGTCGACGCCGCAGCTCGTTGAGCGCCACCCGGGTCGCGATGGTCACGAGCCAGGTGGCCATGCTGGCCCGACCATCGCCGCGAAAGCGCGACAGGGCCCGAAAGGCGCGCAGGAACGTCTCCTGGGCGAGATCCTCGACCAGCGCGCCCCGACCCACGGGGGCCAGCATCGCGCGCAGCTGACCCATCACCCGCCGCTGGTGCATCTGCACCAAGGCACGACAAGCCGCCGCATCGCCCCGCTGGGCGCGCAGGATGAGCAGGTCATCGACCTCTCGCTGCTCTGGACGGTTGGGACCCATCGACGGGACCGAACATACACCCCAAGGATGGACCAGAGGTTCCCGGACAAGCGGACTGCGCGAATTCCGCCAATGTCCTGAATCGCGGCCACCGAGGGCCTGGCGACGAGAATCCCGTACGGCTGCTACAGTGCACGGCCGGTGCCGAGCCTGTTCGCGTCAGCTTTGCTCGTGTCGTGGGCTTTGGTGGGGCCACCGAAGCTGCCACCGCTGCCCGGTGAAGGGGCACCCGCCCCCGCCGAGCCCAGCCCGACCAAGCCCGCGCCCACGCCCGCCAAGCCTGCGCCGCTCGAGCCCGGACCCACCGCGCAGAAGCCCGCCGCCACGCAGGTGCAGCCGAGCTCGCCGACGCCCACGCCAACCCCAGCGCCAACCCCGGTGCCGCCAGCCGCCCGCGCCACGCCGCCGCCGGGGCTCCCCTCCCCTTCGCCGAGCTCCCCAACACCCAGCGTGATGGAGCCGCCCGAGCCTCCGCAGCCGGAGCCACGCGGACCCGCGCCGCGCGAGACACCCG
>JBFIJN010000850.1:0-1706 GCA_041600735.1 Nannocystaceae bacterium | reverse complement strand
TCATGCTGCCGTGCGCATTGTACTGATACCCGTGGCTGAACACACCCGGGCCGTCGCCCGGGGCGCTGGTGGCGAGCAGGCGGTTGCCCGCGGCGGCGTAGTCGTAGCGGCGCGTCCAGTTGCCGCCCACGGCTTGGTGCTGCAGCTCGAGGATGTTGCCGACGAGATCGTACGCGTAGCTCTCGATGTAGGCCCGTAGGCCGGTGGGATCGTCGGGAGCGGCGCGGGACACGAACTCGTCGGCGAGCGGCTGGCCTTGGCTCCCGTGCTCGCGACCCTCGGCTTCGATCAACCGGTAGAGCGCATCGTAGACGAACCGCTGATTGGCGGTGATGGCCGCGTTGCTGGTGAAGACGATCGGCTGCGCGAGGTCGCGGATCTCCGTGATGTTGCCGACGGGATCGTAGGTGTAGCTAAGGTCCTGGTGGACCACGGTACCGACGGTGTTGGTCGTGTGCAGCCGCCGAAGCCGAAACGTCAGCGGGTCATGCTCGTAGGCAGTGCGCGTACCGTTGCCATAGTCGATGCGCTGGCGTTGCCCACGAGCGTCGTATTCGATCGCCGTCACGAACTCGGTCGGCGTCACTGCACCGCGGACATTGGCCGCCACGGTCAGGAGCTTGCCGCCGTCGTCGTAGCCGAGGTGGACCTCCGAGGCATCGGGCGTGGTCTGGGTGACGGGCCGCCCAAGCGCATCGAAGCTCGCGGCCGTGGTGAATGTCTCCGCCTCGAGCAGCGGCGCCGCGGCGACATCGAGGTCCACGATCGCAGTGAGGCCATCGAGCGCACTCCAGCTCGGAGTGGTCTCGTAGGCCACGCTGAGCTGACGCGACTGCGAGAGCAGGTTGCCCGCGAAGTCGAAGCCGTTGCTCTGCACCACGCCAGCACCGTCGTACACACGAAAGGCTCGGCCACGCAGGTTCGAGGCCTCCGCGGCCGCCACGCTCTCACCGTAGACCATGCGGACCGCAGTGAACGTGCTCGCGTCCGGACGCGTGACCACGGTGCGCAGCGGTCGCTGTGCACCGTCGTACTCGAGCGTGGTCACGAAGCCGCGGCTGCTCCACGCGCGGTGCGGAGCGCCCATCACATTGCGCAGCACGCGACGCTCGCCCGCGTCCTCGCTAGTGATGCGGAGCGCCTGCCGAAGCAGGCCATGCTCGCGCGACTCCGCGATGTTCTCTCGCCCATCGATGACCTGCAGGACGTTGCCCGTCACATCGAGCAGCACCCGTGTCTCGGTGAAGACGTCTGCCTCGAGCTCATCGCGATTGTGATCCACCTGCAAGAACGGCCGGCCGAGGGCATCGAGATGCGCGGTCGCGGGCGTATCGGCATGGGCCTCGGTGAGCACCGCAGCGCGTCGCTCGGGGTCGCCCGCGGGCAGGGCCGTACGCTCGCCATGCCAAGGCGTGCCGAGCACCGTGTCGTTTCGGTCGAAGCGACGCTCGTGCCACGGCGAGAATTCCACCCGCGACTCGCTGCCGTCGGGCCACTGCGTGCGCATCAACCGACCCAGCGGGTCGTAGTGCATCACGGGCGTGACCCCCTGCTCGCGCAGCTCCGCCTCCGCTTCATACGCATGCGTGCTCGAGAAGTAGGGCTCGTACTGCCGAACCGGGTTGCCCTTGTTGTCGACCACCACGCGCCCGCTCCCCACCCACCGCGGGTCGGCGGTCGCGAGCACCGGGTCACCATCGACATCG
>JBFIJN010000849.1:0-1725 GCA_041600735.1 Nannocystaceae bacterium | reverse complement strand
CCGTCGAGAGTCCGGTCTTCTAGGCGCGGAAGCAGCTCCGGTGACGGCTCGATCGCTTCTCCGTCGAGGAAGAAGCGGAGCTGCCACTTCTCGCCCTTCGCACGATCCAGACGACTGGCGGCTTCGGCCAACACTTGGAAGACCTCGGCGCTCGTTGCCAGCGGTGAATGGAAGGGGTTGCGCCAGACTCGCGGTGCTCGTCGATGATTCTCTGCGATGAAGGACGACCAGAACTCCGAGGGCGTGGGAAAGGCGCTCTGCATCCCGCGGCCAGGGTATCCACGTTGTGTCTCACCTTCAAGCTCGCGCGCGCTTGCCTGGCACGACCCGAGCGCGGAACATGCTCGCGACGGCTCGTGCGAGGCACTCGAAATCGTGATGACTGCGAATGACTGGGAGCCCGTCCCGTACTACTGCGAGGAGAACGTCTGGCAGCTGTGCGTCGACCCGCGCGTCGAGGGCTCACCGCGCGCGGCACTCGTGATCTCCAACGCCACGCGCACGCTCGCGGTACTGCACCAGCGCGCCGCACCCGAGCCCGATGCGCCCGTCGTGTGGGACTACCACGTGGTGCTCGCCGCTCGCGGTGGACGAGGGTGGACGATCTGGGATCCCGACTGCACGCTCGGCTTCCCGGTCCCGCTCTCGCTGTATCTACGCGCCAGCTTTGCGTACCCCCAGGGCTTCGCGGAGCCCTACGCGGCGCGCTTTCGCGTGATCGAAGCCAGCCGCTATCGCACGTTGCTCGCCACCGATCGCAGTCACATGCGCGATGACTCTGGTCGCTACTTGGTCGAGCCCCCGCCGTGGCCCGCGATCGGAACGGGGTCGAATCTGATGCGCCTGGTCGACATGCACGATCCCATCGAAGGCGAAGTGGTGGATCTCGACGAGCTTCCGGCTGCGCTCATCCGGCTCGAGCCTGCACCCTGAGCGTCACTCCACCTTGCCGCCGCGCCCCGCCCCCGCCGCAAAGCGAGAGGCGCCGGCCTGGAGCGCGGGGTCGGCGAGGGCGCGCAGCCCATGCTCGAGCTCGACCCGCAGCGCGTCTTCGAGGGACAGCCCCAGCCCGTCATAGATCGATGCTCGATCGCCGAGCATGCAGGTGCTCGGAAACCGAGCGATCTCGGCCGCAAGGGCCTCCGCCGCGGCGCGGGCCTGCCCCCTGGGCACCACGCGATCCACCAGCCCGATCCGCAGGGCCTCCTCGGCATGCACCGGGCGCCCGGTCAGCACCAGATCGAGCGCGCGCCCGAGACCCACGATCCGAGGCAATCGCACCGTGCCGCCGTCGATCAGCGGCACGCCGAAGCGCCGACAGAACACGCCGAGCACCGCGTCCTCCTCCATCACCCGCAGGTCACACCACAGCGCGAGCTCCAACCCGCCCGCGACGGCATGTCCGGCGACGGCCGCGATCACCGGCTTGGCGAGGCGCATGCGCGACGGACCCATGGGCCCGTCTCCATCGGTCGCGATGCGATTGGGCGTCCCCTTGGCGATCGCGCCGAGGTCCGCCCCCGCGCAGAACGTCCCGTGCTCGCCCCACAGCACGCCGACCTGGGCCGCGGGATCCGCCTCGAGCTCGCGAAATGCCGCGGCCAGAGCGGCGGCGGTGCTGCGATCCACCGCGTTGCGGACCTCGGGTCGCGACAAGATCACGGTGGTGACGGGCGCTGCGGTCTCGATGCGGACGGTGCTCACCGCCCAACGTTGGGCGACCGT
>JBFIJN010000848.1:0-1729 GCA_041600735.1 Nannocystaceae bacterium | reverse complement strand
CTCGGGCACCTATCAGAAGGCGGTCGTCCGCAAGTACCTCGACAACCTCATCGACTGGGGCGACAGCCTGTTTCGGCAGGACACGATGGAGTCGATCAACGAAGCCACGCAGATCTACCTGCTCGCGGCCTCGATCCTCGGTCCAAAGCCACAGCGGCTGCCCGCGGTGAACGCCCCTGTGCGCACCTATGACGAGCTCACGCACACGTGGCTGCTCGGTGGGCTGACGGAGCTCGAGAGCTTCGTTCCCGGGCCTGCCCTCGCGCTGCCCTGGATGGGCCCCGCTGCGCTCGTGCATGGTGGCAATGACGCGCTGGCCGCGGTCGAGAAGGGAGCCGTCGCGCCACCGCCGGCGCCGATGTGGTGGGCGTTCTGCTTGCCGGCCAACGATCAGCTGCTGGCCTACTGGGACCGCGTGGGCGATCGGCTGTTCAAGATCCGGAACTGCCAGAACATCGACGGCGTGCGGCGTGCGCTACGACTGTTCGAGCCGCCGATCGATCCGGCGTTGCTCGTGCGGGCGCGGGCGCTGGGGGTGGATCTCGGCTCGGCGCTGGCCGACATCACGGCTGCGCCGCCACGGCATCGGTATGCCGTGCTACGGGGGCGGGCGCAGGAGCTACTCGGCGATGTGCGGGGGCTCGGCGGGGCGCTGTTGTCCGCGATCGAGAAGCGAGATGCCGAGGCGCTGCAGCTGCTGCGTGCCACCCACGAAGTGGGGCTGTTGCGTGCCAACCGGGCCGCGCGGTTGCTGCAGATCGAGGAGGCAGAGCAGCAACTCGAGGTCCTGGGACGGCAGCGACAGACGGTGCAGGCACGGCATGACTACTACGCAGGGCGAGACAAGATGAGCCCGCTGGAGACCGCCTCGCTCGCGCTGGGTGGGACGGCCACGAGGATCCAGCTCGGCGCCCAGGTGACGGGGGCTCTTGCGGGGGTGTTGCAGCTCGTTCCCGATCTCGACGTGGGCGCCCTCATTGTTGCGCCGCACTACAAGCTCATCTTCGGCGGCAAGAACCTCGGGCCCGCGCTCAAGTTCGCTTCGGAAGTGCTGAACATGGCGGCGTCGACCGTCCAGTACGGGGCGTCGCTCACCTCGACCGTGGCCGGCTATGAACGCCGGCAGGACGACTGGGACTTTCAGGCCGCGCAGGCCAAGGCCGAGCTGCGGCAGCTCGACGCGCAGGTGGTCGCGGCGGAGATCCGCGGTGCGATGGCCAAGCATGAGCTTGGGCAGCACGACCGGCAGGTGGGGCACAGCGAGGAGGTCGAGGCGTTCCTGCGCACCAAGTTCAGCAACGACGCGCTCTACGACTGGATGGTGGGACAGCTCTCGGGGCTGTACTTCCAGTCGTACAAGCTGGCCCACGACATGGCGCGCAAGGCGGAGAAGGCGCTGCAGTACGAGCTGGGGCGCGACGACCTGGCGTTCATCGAGCCGGTGTACTGGGATGGGCTGCGCAAGGGGCTGCTGGCCGGCGATCGGCTGGCGTTGGATCTGCGGCGCATGGAGGTCGCGCAGCTCGAGCACGATCGACGCGAGCTCGAGCTGACCAAGCGGGTGTCGCTGCGGCTGCTGAGCCCTGCCGCGCTCTTGCAGCTGCGAGAGACGGGGTCGTGCGACTTCGCGGTGCCGGAGGTGGCGTTCGATCTGGATCACCCGGGGCACTACTTTCGCAGGGTCAAGACGGTGAGCCTGTCGATCCCCGCGGTGGCCGGGCCGCAGGTG
>JBFIJN010000847.1:0-1749 GCA_041600735.1 Nannocystaceae bacterium | reverse complement strand
TACGAGCTCATCACCGCGCAGCTGCTCGACCCGGCGCCCGGCGACGAGCGCTTGCTCGCGCGCGCCGGGCTCTTGCTTGCGATCTATGCGGTCGGGATCTCGGCCGATGCCGTGGCCAAGGGCGCGCGCGAGAAGCACAGCGCCGAGGCGGTCACCGCTTCGATGGTGCGCAGCGTGATGGCATCCACGCTGTGGATCGTGGCGCTCGAGCTGCTCACGCTGCCGCTCGTGTTTGGGTGATCACGGCGGTGGCGGACCAAACGTCAGCGTGAGCACGTCGCCCGCGTAGGCGAACGCGCCCGGGAGGGCGCTCTGGGTGAGCACCAAGTCGGTGTCCGCGGGATCGGGGAGCGGAGGATCGCCGGGCGCCGGCTCGGGCTGCGCCCACGCGAGCCGATAGACCTCGAGCAGCGTGCGGACCTGCGTGAAGCTGCGCCCCACGAGGTCGGGCACCACGCGCAGCGCCTCGGTCTGCGAGGGCGGGGGCACGGGGACGATCTTGAACTTGAGCGAGCTCGTCGCGCGAAGATCGAAGGCGTAGCGGTTCTGGTAGCCGGCGTCGACGGGCGCGATGTAGACCCGCGGTCGCGTGGCGTCGAGCCCCGCGGCGAGGCTCACCGCCCTCGCGGCCGCCGCCCCGCCGGGGAGCGCGGCCGCGGCTCCGCCGGGGAGCGCGGCCGCGGCTCCGCCCGAGCCCACGCTGCCGGTCGTGCTCTGGCCGGTGATGGTGAGCGCCACCGTCAGCTCGCTCGTCACCTCGGGGATCGCATAGAAGGTGGGGCGATAGTCGATCTCGCGCAGCAGCGCG
Source organism: Nannocystaceae bacterium (assembly GCA_041600735.1). Classification (GTDB taxonomy): domain Bacteria; phylum Myxococcota_A; class Polyangia; order Nannocystales; family Nannocystaceae; genus Paraliomyxa. Next base: position 941 of record JBFIJN010000847.1, on the reverse strand, counting down.
AGCGTCTGATCGTCGGCATCGGCGTAGAGTGATTGCAGGGCCGCGAGCGAGCCCAGATCCAGCGCCTGCTGGGCCTCGGCCACGCCGCGGCCAACCGAGGCGATGAGGTCGCCCATCGGCGCGGACAGGGCATCGAGATAGCGGAGTGGATCGTCGGTCATGACGCGTTCCTAGCGGTTCTTGGTGGTGGTGACGGTGGCGCTCACGCGCTCACGAGCGCCTTGCCCAGCACGAGCATGATCGACTCGCCGGGCAGGATCGGGACCCCGGCCGCGGGCGCTTGCTTGAGCACGCGTCCCGCGAGCGTGACGTCGCCATCGTCTGCGATCGCCTGGTGAGCAACGCTGGCCCCGAGCCCGAGCGTCGCGAGCTGACGCCGCGCGGCGGGCTCGGTGAGGCCGTAGAGCGAGGGGACGAAGATCTCGGGCGGAGGCTCGGGAGCGCCGGCCGTGGTCTGGGCGAAGTCGAGCTCGACGGTGCTCAGCGCTTCTCCACCCACGCTCGCGAGCTCCTCCATGGTGGCGAAGCCAAACGAGGTGCTGCTAGTGGGCACGACCTTGAGCGAGAGCGAGAGCTTGCCGAGCTGGAACGAGCTGCCGCTGGCCACCATCTTCTGCTGCGCGGCCCGCAGCTGCAGGCCCACGCCTTCGACGACGGCCGCGAGTGAAGAGGTCGCGCCGACCTGTGCGTTGAGCGCCTCGAGCTCGGCCATCAAGGTGGCGATCTGACTCGATGCCTCTTCGTACGCGGACTGGCTGTCGGCGAGCTGACCTTGCGTGTCGGCGAGCTGACCTTGCGTGTCGGCGAGCTGACCTTGCGTGTCGGCGAGCTGGCCTTGCGTGTCGGCGAGCTGACCTTGGACGTTGGCGAGCTGGCCTTGCGTGTCGGCGAGCTGACCTTGCGTGTCGGCGAGCTGGCCTTGGACGTTGGCGAGCTGGGCC
>JBFIJN010000846.1:0-1780 GCA_041600735.1 Nannocystaceae bacterium | reverse complement strand
TCGCGCTGGGCCTGGGCGAGGCGAGGCTCGGCGAGATCACGGGTCGCAGCGCGCTCGGCCCGGTAGGCGAAGAGGTGCTCGCGTCGATCTTCGCGCGGTTCTGCATTGGGAAGTGATCGACGCGCCAGTTGGCCGTGCCCTCACTGCGCAGCGGATTCGGTGACACAGCTGCGGACGCGCGGCGGCCAGTCACGCGGACGGCAGTCGGGCGAGCAGTGCGTCGAGGAGCGCGGGCGTCTGCGAGGGCTCGGCGCCGTGCGGCAGGGTACCGAGCAGGGGCACGCCGCTGGCGTTGGCGATGACCGCCGCGTTGTTGGCCACCGAGGGATCGGGCTCGGATGTGGTCTGTGAGAGCACGAAGCCGAGCGGCGGCCGGCCGATCTCACGCAAGCCGGCGATCGTTGCCAGACAATGGTTGATGGTGCCGAGACCAGTGCGGCCCACGATGATCGTGAGCGGGGCGAGCACGGCGATCCACTGCGGTTGCCAGGTGCCGCCGGGCATCGGCACGTGCAAGCCCCCCGCACCTTCCACGAGGGTGAGCGCGGGCTGAAGTCGGGCCTCCCATGCCGCGAGCGCAGCGGCGACGCGAGTGAGGATCGCGGGGGGCAGCGAACCCAAGGATGCGGGCGCACACGCGGGGTCGAGGAACGGCGCGGGATCTTCGGCGAGGCCCGGTGCGAGCGCGGGGCCGAAGCGCAGCGGGCACGCGGCGTCGAGCTCGTCGAGCGCGAGCCCGGCGGCGGTCAGCAATCGCTCGGCGTCGGAGGGCCGGTCATCGCCGCTCTGCGCGGGCTTGAATGGGATCGCGCTCAGCCCCCGCGCGCGCGCCGTGGCGAGCAGCGCCGCGGTGACGGCGGTCTTGCCGACGGCGGTGTCGGTACCCACGATGAAGACGCGTGTGGACACGGGCTCGCGGCCTCACGCCGGTCGACGCGCGGGCGCGGGAGCGAGGGCGATCCCGGCGCGGGGTGGGGTCGCGCCGCGATCGAGGCGCAGCGGGAGGTCCGCGCGCTCGAGCACGCGCTTCAGATCGTGCGCGAAGGCGTCGAGCTGATCGGGCTCATGACTCGCGCTCACGGTCAGGCGCAAGCGTGCGGTGCCGACCGGGACGGTGGGGGGGCGGATCGCTTGGACATGCCAGCCGAGCTCGAGCAGCTGAGCGGCAAGGCCGAGCGCGCGGTTGTTGTCGCCGACCAGCACCGGGAAGATCGGCGAGGGCAGCTCGTGGGCGGGCAGGCCGAGCGCGCGTGCGAGGTGCCGCGCGTTGGACCACATCTTCTCGCGACGGCGATCGCCCTCCGGTCCGGTGACCACCGCGAGCGCGCGAGCGATCGAGGCCACCAGCACGGGGCTCGTGCCGGTGGTGAACACGAAGCTCCGCGCTCGGTTGCGGACGAGCGCGCAGATCGGGGTCGACGCGGCGAGGAACGCCCCCGCGCAGCCGAACGCCTTGCTCAGTGTCCCGACGAGCACGGTCGGCAGGATCCCGTGATGGCCGAGCCAGCCGTGCCCGCCGCGGAACAGGCCGAGCGCGTGCGCTTCGTCGACATACATCGAGGCTCCGCGATCGAGATGGCGGCGCGCGAGCTCGGGGTCGAGTCGGTCGCCATCCATCGAGAAGATCGACTCGGTGACCCACCAGTGGACCGCCTCGGTGTGCGCGGGCCGAGGTGTGGGCGCGGTGGCATGGGGAAGGATCGAGGGACGCGCGGGGGAGAGGCGCATGCCATCGATCAAGCTCGCGTGGTTGAGCGCGTCGCTGTCGACGAGATCCGCG
>JBFIJN010000845.1:0-1790 GCA_041600735.1 Nannocystaceae bacterium | reverse complement strand
CCGCGAGCGCGCCATCGCACCCTGGATCGGGCCCAGCATGCCGTGGGTGTGCTCGCCGTCGACCCGAAAGGGGACGTCGTGTGCATCCAACGTGGTCCGCAGCGTGAAGAGCTCGGCCATGTTGTAGCACTCGACCAACAACACCCAGTCGGGCCCCTCACTCGACGTGCGATCGCCCGTGCCCACGATGTCGAATCATCGCACAGGAGCTTCCCCTGCCCAAGCGCTCGCGGTCACGCGTGCTTCATGTCGTTGACCCGCGCGCGCCACCACCGACAGTGCCGTCGTGGTCTGGATGCAGCGCTAGTGGTGCCCGTCGACGGTGTCGTCGTACTCGAGCTGCAGCGCATCGTAACCGCGGTTGCACGGCTCGTACCCCGTGGGCGGGGTGTCGTAGTACATCGCGGGCAGCGTGGTGAAGGTGTGGAGCTCGTGCTCGGCGATCGTCTCGCCGCACACGTCGCAGCGGAACGGCGCGCGGGGGCGCTCGATGAGGTGCCAGCGGGTGCGGGTGCCGGGGAGCATGAGCCGGCGGGGCCGCTAGGGGCAGCGCACCGAGATGTTCGCGGTGGTCGTGGCTTCTTCGCCGTCGGCGGTCTCGACCACGATCTCGAGCTCGACCGGCAGCCGGCACCAGGTCTCGAGATCGGCGTTGGTGGTGCCGTCGTTGAGCACGCGCACTACCACGGTCTCGCCCGTGGCGATGCGCACGATCGAGTCGGCGCTCTGCGTGTTGACCATGTGCGCCGAGAACGTGAGCGTGTTGGAGTCGGCGGTGACCGGCTGCGCGGTGATCATGGCGCTGCCGAGGGTGACCTCTTCTGGCTGGCCGCGACCCTGCAGCTCCACCGTGACGTCGAGGTTGGCGAGCGCCTCGGGTCGAGCCGGGTTCACGTCGAGCTGCGCCCGGACCACGCTGGCCTCCACGCCTCCGGGCTCCTCGGACTGGCAGGCCAACAGGAGGAACGCGGGGAGCACGAGCCGGGCGAGCGGGGCGGGACGCACGAGGCGAGCGTACCTCAGCCACGCGGGGCCCGGGAGCTCGCGAGCGTCGGGCAAGGGGGGCCCGGGAGGTTGCGCTAGAGCAGCAGCGCGGCGGCGCCACCGAACGCGAACAGCACCGAGAGCGGGGTGTAGAAGCGATCGTCGAGGCGCTCGAAGGTGGACTCGTGGCGGGGCTTGGAGAAGCCCACGGTTCGACCGTCGCCGGCGGCGCGCAGCGTGAAGACGATCGTCATGAGCACGAGCGTGAGCTGGAGGCCGGGGAGCGCCCAGCCGAGCGTGCGAGCGAGGAGCAGCGCGGCGCCGCCGAGCAGTGCCAAGCCCACGGCGACGGTGGCCCACCAGGGTGGCTTGAATCGCGGGGTGCCGTCGGGGTGCGTGGGGATTACGGCCGCGGCTTCACCCGGACCTCCACCCAGCGCCCAACGAAGATGCAGCGCGCCTGCGAGCGCGAGGGCCAGCGCCGCGGCCACGCTCACGCTCGCGAGCGTGCCCGCGCCGACCAGCCCGCCCGCGAGCCCGGCCGCCAGCGCGCCCGCAAAGAAGATCGGCCAAGCCAAGTGCCCGCGCAGCATCACGAAGATGGCCAGCCCCGAGCTGAACGCGACCGCCGCGAGCACCATCCACAGCGAGACCCCCAGCGCCAGCGCGGCGAGGCCGAGCCATGCGACCGAGGTGAGGTGCCAGGCGAAGCGCAGGATCCGCTCGGCCGCGTCCCGCGGGATCCCAAGGTCCCACTCGCGGGCGAATAGCGGTCTCAAGAGCTCGCGCTCACCCAGGCCCGAGTG
>JBFIJN010000844.1:0-1803 GCA_041600735.1 Nannocystaceae bacterium | reverse complement strand
GATTTCAGGCGGCATGAGTCTCGTCGTCCGTGGGGGTTCGTGTAGTGGCCACCGCGATCTCCAGGGCCCGAGCCGCACGCATGCGGTCGAGCGCGCAGCGATCGGGCGACGCGGCGATCATCGTGTAGTCGATACTCGAGCCCGCGCTGTCGACGTGGGCAAAGCGAACTTCGAACGTGTCGTCGTGGTCGTGCGCGGGCGCGCGAAAGAACCCGCCCAGCCCCGGCGTGCCCGCGGCCGAGCCCGCGGGGATCCGCTCGACGCGACGAGCGAGCGAGATGCCCTGCCGCCACAGCTCATGGCGCACCCGCAGCTGGCGAGCCTCGAGCGGCTCGATCCTGCCACCCGGCCACGGCGTGGCGTCGATGCGGATCAACGCCGCGCCCTCCGCCCCCTCGATGGGGGTCGCCACCCAGCGCGCGGCGCCCTGCCACGGCGCAGGCGGGGGCTGGGCGGCCCACGACGCCGGCAGCTCGAAGGCCACCCGCGGGCCTTCGTAGCGCCGCTTGGCCTCGACCTCGCGCCGATACGTAGGCCGCTCGAGCGACATCATCACCCCACACGGCCACAGCAGATCGTGCAGCTTCAGCCACGCCGACGAGGGCGCCGCGGCATCCACCCGCACGAGCCGTCCGTTGTCGATGAACCCGGTGGTGCGCCGCACCTCGACCCCGCCCGCGCTGCGGCGCAGCGCCCCCACCTCGAACCGTGGATGCCAGCGCGGGGCCAGCGGCCCGGCGACGGCGATCTCCCAGCCCGCCGCCTCCCAGCCCCGGCGGACCCACAGCACGGGATCCACGTCCCACCGCAGCCGCGTCACCGACACGACCAGCCGCGGCCCCTCGAGATCGGGATCCGGCGCGAACAACCCGATGATCTCCGGTCGCCCTGGGCCAGGGCTCGCGCCCAGTCCAGACACCCGACCCCAGCCCCGCGGAACCGGCATCGTGTAGCGCAGGCTCGCGTCGGTGCCGGGGATGATGCCCACCCTGCGATGCGTCTGCTGAACTCGATCGATGATCGGCGATGCGTCTCGAAACGGTGCAATGACCTTCATGACTCCAGCTCCACGATCTCGCGCTCGACCTTGCCCTCGGGCAGCTCGCTCTGATTGGGCCTGGGGGTGACCTTGGCCTCGTCGATGCGGCGCGCGACCGGGTGCGCCTCGAATTCCACGTCGCTCACCCCGAGCGCGCGCATGGTCTTGCTGTGCACGGTGACCCGCCACGCTTCCACCTTGCCGTCGCCGTCGATGTCGCCCAGCGGAAAGTCGCGCGTGTTCGTCTCCTCGGCCCACAGCCGCGCGGCGGTGACCGTGCCCTCCACCCGCACCAGCGGTCCGCCGATGTCGACTCCGAGCACGACCTTGCCCTTGAAGTGCCCGAGCTCGCCCTTGGTCCAACGAAACCCGAACAACTCGATCTTGGGCAGCAGCTCCTCGCCGGGGGCCCAGCACTCTACCTCCGGCGGCCTCGGTCCGATCGTCACGCGCGGGCACCCCACCGTGATCGGGTTGAGCCCGTGCGTCCCCTCGTCGACGTAGTCGCCCACGCGCAGCGCCGTGAACCCGTTGATCTCCACCTTGTCGTACGTGGCGATGAACCCCGCGCCCACATGGGGCACGGGCGTGGTCACGGTGCAGACGTGGCTGTCGCAGCGGCGCAGCGCCGGCTTGCCGCCGATGAACACATTGGGGCTGCCTAGCCCGGGCGCGACGACGTCGCCGTGCATCATCACATCGCCCAGCCGCGCCGCGAACCCGGCCTCGGGCGCGAACGTCTGCTTGTTCCACAGCTGGAGCTG
>JBFIJN010000843.1:0-1806 GCA_041600735.1 Nannocystaceae bacterium | reverse complement strand
TCGGGCCGCGTACTCTACCAGAGGAATCATGGCGGCGTAATCCATGCGGGGCGACCCTAGCAGGGCCACTGCGCCTCGATCCGGCCCACCACCGGCCACGGGAATACGGCACCCCACCAGGCTCAGCCCGGGCTCCGCATCGTCGGTCGGATCGCTGCGATCGATCGCCCCCCACACCGGGAGCCCCCGCACCCCCACGTGCACGCGGGCCCGCGGCGGCTCGGCCTCGTCGCCCGCGGGCAGCAGCTGGTCGAGGACCTCGGCCAGGCGCTGATCGTCCTCGAGCAGCGTGAGCACGTCGCCCAGGCGATCGGCGTCGGGCAGGCCGCGGGCGAGCGCGGGCTGCCCGGCCATCTGCATCCACAAGGGATCGAGGGGGCTCACCGCACACAGGCTGAGCGCCACCCGCAGCGCGTGCGCCAGCAGTCGATCCACTTGAGTCTCGTGCTCTCCGAGCCGGCGCAGCAGCGCCTCGCGAGCGTCGCCCAGGGTCCGGCCCACGCACAGCCAGCGCAGTCGCTCTTGCAGGCGCCGCAGCGCCACCCCGGGGTCGGCCCCCTGCGGCAGCTCCTCGAGCTCCACCGGCTGCACGTGCGTGGCTCCGCCTTCGAGCGTGAGCACGACCAGCGCGCGCGAGCTCGTCAGCGGCACGACATCGACCTGCTCCATGCGACCGCCTTGCGCGGTGCCGAGGAACGAGACCGCCAGGCACCCCGAGACCTCGCTCAGCACGCACACGGTGGCTCGCATGCCGCGGCTCGGATCTTCGCGCAGCCGATGGAGGCTGCGATCGACGGCGCTGATGAGCTCGGGCTGGGCCATGCGACCGGAGGGCAGCCCCTCGACGTAGCAGCGCAGGCCGTTCTCGGTGGGCGAGCAGCCGGCCGAGCGATGCGGGCGACGCAGCAGGCCCATGCGCTCGAGCGCGGCGAGCTCCTGGCGCAGCGTGGCCGACGACCAGCGAAAGCCGTGCCGACGCACGAGCGCGGCCGAGGCCACGTCGTCGCCCGTCATGATGAAGTCCCGGCACACGGCGCGCAGGATCTGCTGCTGCCGATCGCTCAGCGCCGGTGCCTTCGACGCCGTGGGGGCGGGGTCCGCCATCGTGGTCAGGAATCTACCCCGTTCGCCGCTCCGTGCACTAATGCGCGCTTTGCGCAAAGCGCAGGAGGCCATTCGCGGAGCGGGGGCTCAGTCCGGGTCCAGGGCGGTCGGCAGCAGCAGATCGGCGCCGATCTCGTCGTGCCAGAGCCAGCGCCCGGGGGCGACGCGGAGGATCCCGGCCGCGGTCTGCTCGAGGTTGCCGCGCTCGAGCTGCCCGGCCACCCGCGCGCGCAGCCAGGCCTCGTCGACCGCGGTGAAGCGGCGCAGGAACGCGGCCGGGTCGACGCCGTCGAGCGCCCGCAGCCCGAGCCACAGGCCCTCGGCGGCGGCGGTCACGGCCGTGAGGCGCTCGATGTCGGCCGCCGCCCCCGGGTCCGCCCGCCACCCCGCGAAGCCACGCGCATTGGTGCGACGCTCGACCGATCCATCGTCGCCGTAGCGCGCGGAGGCGGCCGAGGGACCCAGGCCCACGTAGTCCCGCCAGCTCCAGTAGCCGAGGTTGTGGCGCGCCTCGGCGCCGGGACGCGCATAGCTGGCCACCTCGTAGTGCCGCAATCCGCCGGCCTCGAGCAGAGTGGCGGCCTCGCGCAAGCGCCGGGCCTGTGCGTCGGCCACGGGGAGCCGGCGACGGCCGCGTCGCACCAGCGACTCCCAGGGCGTGCCCGCCTCGATGGTGAGCGCGTAGATCGACACGTGGTCGAC
>JBFIJN010000842.1:0-1816 GCA_041600735.1 Nannocystaceae bacterium | reverse complement strand
CGCCCACGCGTTCGCGGCCGATCCACTCATCAACCTCGCCGATGACCATGCCGCCCAGCCCCTCGGCCCGGGCGAGCGCGTCCTCTGCCTGTCTACGGGCCCGCTGACGTGGGGCGCCGTGAGCCTGCGACGATGCTGATGCCCCCCTTCCCTCCGCTTCGCGTCGGCGGCCTCGGCCTCGCGCTCGATCGCCCCGTCGATGCGCTCGATGCGGCTCACATCGCCCAGTGCTCCGTGGGCGCCCCGCTGCTCGAGCTGGCCGCCGCGGCGCTCGAGCTCACGCTGCGCGAGGGTGGCATCGAGCGACGCGAGGTCTCGCTGGTGTTGTTCGCCTGCGATGCATTCGACGCGGACCGCTCGCCCGGCGCCGCACCCGACGACCGCGGCGCCCTGCTCGACAACGACTTCAACGCGAGCGTGGTGCGGCGGCTGCTGCTCGAGCACGAATTGCTCGAGGCCCAGCCACACGGCGTGTTCCTGGCCGAGGGCCTGGGCCTGTGCGCCGGCCTCGCGGCAGCGCGTGGGTTCTTGCTCGGCGAGCCGATGGTTCGCGACATCGTGCTGGTGACCGCCGAGGGTGCAACGCCCGGGCGGCGGCGGGCGAGCGCCTGCCTGGTGACGCGTCGCGAGATCGGCGGGCTCATCCTCGACGGCATCGACCTCGTCACCAGCCACCACGGCATGACCAGCGTCGCTCGACCTTCCGGCTGGCGCGGCGAGATCCTCCACGCACGCCCGAGCGACGCCAGCCTCGGAGCGCCGGCGCTGCTGCACCAGTGGTCGCATGACCCGAGCCGCCTCCACGTGCCCGCGTGCATCGTGGTCCAGAGCGGCCGCGATGGTCTCGGCCTCGCCCACTTCTCGCGCCCCGCGCAGGAGCCCCAATGAGGCGGGCGGTCATCGTCGACAGCGTGCGCACGGGGATCACGGCCGGACTCCAGGGCGAGCTGCGCTGGCTGCGACCCGACGACATGGCGGCGCGCTGCGTCGATGCGCTGATGCACCGCAACCCCGAGGTCGCCCCGCACGACGTCGACGACTGCGTGATCGGCTGTGCGTTCCCCGAGGGTCCGCAGGGCATGAACCTCGGCCGTAACGTCGCCACCCTCTCCGTGCTCGGCCCCGCGGTCGCCGGGCTCACCGTGAGTCGCTACTGCGCCTCCGGCCTCGACGCCGTGGCCACCGCGGCCAGCCGCATCATCAGCGGAATGTGCGAGGTCGTGGTCGCAGGCGGCGTCGAGTCGGTGTCGATGACGATGCGCAACGTCAACACGTTTGGGCTGTTCAACCCGGAGATCCAGCGGCGCTCACCGGGCACCTACCTCGAGATGAACATCGATGATCCGCGGGTGCCGTTCTGGAAGCGCGCGTTCCGCTCGATGGGCGCGACCGCAGAGCTCGTGGCCGAGCGCTACCAGATCTCTCGCGAGGCCCAGGACGCATTCGCCTGTCGCAGTCAGCAGCGCACCGCCGCCGCCCAGGCGGCAGGGCGCTTCGACGACGAGCTCATCGACATCGCGACCGAGGTCCGCAGTGAGCTCGACCAAAGTGAGCTCGACCAAAGTGAGCTCGACCAAGATGGTGAGCCGCCGCCCCCCGTCGAGCGACTGGCGAACGATCGCTGCGGTCGCCCCGAGACCACGCCGGCGGGCCTCGCCGCGCTCGAGCCCGCGTTTCGCCCGGGCGGCACCGTCACCGCGGGCAACTCGTCGCCGATCGCCGACGGAGCGGCGAGCTGTCTGCTGGTGAGCGAGCGCTACGCTCGCGACCATCAGCTCGAGCCGCTCGGCTACTTCCGCTCGCACGCGATGGTGGG
>JBFIJN010000841.1:0-1823 GCA_041600735.1 Nannocystaceae bacterium | reverse complement strand
GGGCTCTTGCCCAGCGCGCACTACGACCTGCAGGTGGCGTGTCTGGAGCGACGCAAGGCGGGCTTTGCCGAGCTCACGGAGCGACTGACCCGCGGAGACGAGGGCGCGGTCGCGAACGCCAACAAGGCGGTGGCCGCGTTGCTCTCGCCCTCGTCGTGTACGGATACCGAGGCGCTGCTGGCCGAGCACCCGCCGCCCGCGGACCCGGTGGTTGCCGCCCGCGTGGCCGAGCTACGCCAGGCGCTGGCGCGCGCGCAGACCGAGGAATCGGTGGGGCAGCACGAGGAGGCCGAGGCCCGGGCCGTCGAGGTGCGCGACGAGGCCCGCACGCTAGACCACCCGCCGCTGCTCGCCGAGGCGCTGCTGCGCTGGGGCAGCGCGGGGATGCAGGCGGGTCGCGAGGACGCGGGGGCGCGACTCGACGAGGCGCTGTGGCTCGCGCTGGTCACCGAGCAGCGACAGGTCGCGGCCGAAGCGGCGGCCAAGCGGATCTTCGCTCACGTGGAGCTCGAGGATCGCAAGGCCGATGTCAGCGAGGCGATCGCGCTGGCGAGATCGTTGGTGGAGCGAGCGGGCGCGGCCGACTGGCGTACGCAGTGGGTGCTCGACAACAACGTGGCCATCGCGCGGGAGCGTCGCGGCGAGGCGAGCCGCGCGCTCGAGGCCTACGAGGCCGCGCTCTCACATGTACCCGACGCCCCGGGATCGTTCGAGCGCGCCGCCACGCTGCTCAACATGGCGCCGATGCAGGTGCGTCTTGGCCAGCCGCAGCAAGCGGAGCGCAGCGCTCGGACGGCGGTGGTCGAGCTCACGGCGCTGCTGGGCTCGGAGCACCCGCAGCTGCGCATCGCGGAGGCCTCGCTCGCGCACGTGCTGCGCACGAGCGGGCGCTACGCGGAGGCCGCGGCGATGCTCGCGGGGGTCCTCGAGCGCTTCACCGAGTCAGAGCCCGCGCCGCTGTGGATGCTGCTCGAAGGCACGCGGATCGCCCTGGGGCGCGGGGATCTCGAGGATGCGCGCGCGTGGTGTCGGCGGGTGCAGCCGCGGCTCGAGCGAACGGGCGGCAAGCCCTCGCTGTGGGAGGTCTCATTCGCGGTGATGGATGCGCGGGCCGCCGCGGCCGCGGGTGATCCTGCGGCGAGCGAAGCCCTCGCTGGGTTGGTGGTGGAGGCAGGGCGCGAGTACGAGACCGCGCTGGCGCTGGGGCAGGCGGAAGTGCAGCTGGCGCTCGGGCGGGCGGCGGAGGTCGAGGTACTCGTGCGGCCGATCGCCGAAGATCCCGCGGCGATCGAGCAGGATGTCGTGAAGGCGAGCGTGCTCCTCGGCCGAGGTCTCGTCGCGCAAGAGCAGTGGCAGGCGGCGCACGAGCGCCTCACCGCGCTGCTCGACGAAGGAGGCGAGCGGGCCCGGCTCGAGCCGCTCGAGCAGGCTCAGGTGCTCGTGGCGCTGTCGAAGGCCGAGGCTGGCCTCGGGCGGCTCGATCGCGCGGTGGCGCGAAGCGAGCAAGCCGTGGCGATCCTCGCCGGATTCGATCGCGAGAGCCCCGTGGTGCGCGAGGCCGCCGCGGTGCGAGCCGATCACGTGCGGCGGCGGCGAGACAGCACCAGCAGCCCCAGCCCGAGCCCGAGCAGCGATCCACCGCCGGCAGGCGGCTCGATCGAGCAGCCACAGCCCTCGCCGGCTCCTTGATCGTCGCCGCTGCTGCTGTCGTCCTCGTCGATCTCGCCGACGACCGCGATCGTGGTGGGCGTGAACGCGACGTAGCTGCGCGCGGCGGCATCGGTGATCTCCACGCGAAGCTTGACCGAGACGCCGGCCTCGGC
>JBFIJN010000840.1:0-1827 GCA_041600735.1 Nannocystaceae bacterium | reverse complement strand
GCCATGCCCAGCATGGGCGAGGGGGGCAGCCACGACCACGCCCACAACTGCCCGCTGCTGTTCGGGGCCACGGGGGTGGTGCAAACCGACGGTCGTCAGATCGCGTTCCCCGGCGGAGCGCCCCACCCGCTCGCCAACCTCCACGTGAGCCTCCTGGAGGCCTTTGGCGTGCAAGGCTCGTTTGGCACCAACGGTGCCATCTTTGGCGACAACGGTACGGCCTCGATCCCCGGCATCGTGGTTTAACCCCTTACGGTTTGCCCGTGGCCCGCCCCCGGGGCAGGCTTGTCCGAAGTGGTGGCGACGGAGGCGACGGAGCTCGAGGATGGCGTGGTCTGCCTGCGTCCGCTCCAGCCCGCCGACGCCGAAGCCTGGCTCGCCGGTGAGGACGACGAGATCCGCCGATGGTTCCAGGCGCCGCGGGCTTCCACGCGCTCCGATGTCGACGCCGCCATCGCGGCCTGGACCCGCTCGTGGCAATCGGACGGACGCGTGCGCCACTTCGGAGCCTGGGCGCAAGAGAGCAACACCTTGGTCGGAGGCGTGGAGCTGCGCAGTCGCGGCGAGGACTCGGCCTACCTGTCCTATCAAGTGTTCGCCCCGCATCGCCGCAAGGGCTACGGCACTCGAGCGGTGCGGCTGGCCGTCATCCATGCCGAGCAGGCGCTCACCGTCGAGCGCTTGGTGATCATCACCGATGCCGGCAACCTGGGCTCGCGCGGGGTCGCCCTGGCCGCGGGGTTTCGCCTCGAGGGCCCCGCAGATCCCTACGAGCACATCGAGATCGGCCCGATGCTGCGCTTCGTACGACCGTAGCTCGTGCGCGTCATCGTGCATTGACAGCGCTCGCCACGGCCGGCCAAAGTGGGAGCATGGCTTCCAAGAGACTTCGACCTAGCCCGCCACCGAGCGGCCCCGCGCTCGTACGACCGGCCCTTGGTGCGCTGCTGCTGACGCTCTCGGGTGCGGCCTGCGGTGGCGACGACGGCGGCAGCGGCAGTGGAAGCGACACCGCCAACGACAGTCAGCCGCCGATGCCGGGCGACGAGGGCCCGATGCCCAACCCCACCACCGGCGACAGCTTCACCAGCGGCAACGACACCGTGTCGCCGATGCCCGATCCCTCGGCGACCGCCGCCGACACCACGGCAACGGATGGCACCACCGCGATCCCGCCCATGATCCCGCCCGACACCACGAGCGACAGCAGCGGGAGCAGTGGGTCCGACAGCGGCAGCTCCGGCCGGATCCCGCCGATGCCGCCCCCCGATGGCGGCGGGGCGCCCGAAGACGACCAGGAACTCTGAGCGCGGTGCATCGCTCGCTTCGTCGTGCGCGTCGTGGCCCTCGCGCGGTGAGCCTGCCCGCGGCCGCCGTCGCCGAGCCATGGCAGCGCTGGGTGGCCGAGAATCTGCTGCACGGCGTCGACCCGCCCGAGCTCGTCGATGGGCTCGTCGATGGTGGCGTACCGCGAGCGCTCGCGCGGCGCACCGTGCATGCGATCGCCCGCTCGCCCGGCCTCGCGCTGGCGCGGGAGCACGAGCGACGAGCGCAGCGCCTGGCGCAGGTGGCTCGCCTTCACACCGCCGTCCGCACGCTCGCACCGCTCGAGCGCCGCTCTGCGCCCGCCGCCGCGGAGCTGTTCGAGCGCTACTGGGCCACCGCCACGCCCGCGATCTTCACCGACATCGTGCCGAGCTGGCGCGCGCAGTGGACCCCGCACAGCCTGCGCGAGCGCTTTGGCGACGTGCGCATCGAAGCCTGCACGGGCCGCGAGGGTGACCCGCGCCCCGATGCAAACTGGCGCGAGCACCGAGTGGAGCTCTC
>JBFIJN010000839.1:0-1837 GCA_041600735.1 Nannocystaceae bacterium | reverse complement strand
GCATCGCGCAGCTCCTGCACGTACCCCACGCTGCGGCCGCCGATGCGATCGAAGCGGCTGCGCACCACGATGAAGCGGCCGGGCGGGAGCTCGGCGCGGAAGTTGGTCTCGGTGCGGGCCACCACCGTGTGCACGCCGGCCTGCTCGAACACGAGCCGACCCACGCCGACCATCGGCCACAGCGCGAAGCCGGCGTCGTCGAACAAGTGTGCGTAGAAGCGGACGTTGAGGTGACCGAACTGATCACACATCCACGGGTGAACCACGCCTCGGTAGGTATCGAACCAGGTCGGCACGTCGCGATCCTCCATCATCACACCTCACACCTCGTAGAGCACATCCAAGTAGCGCTCGAGCACATCCGAGATCGCGCCGCGCACGGGTAGGCTCCCGGCGAGCCCGTACACGGGGGCCATCCCGCCCTTGCTCGGGGGGGCGGTGCGCACGTGCTCCACCGCGTCGCGGAGATCCGCGAGGAAGCGCTCGGCCACCCCTTCTTGGGTGTGCCGCAGCGTGACGCACAGGTGCACGCACGCGGGCCGGTGCAGGCCGTTCAGGTTCCAGCGCCGGTGCGTCATGAAGTCCATCACGCGATAGATGTCGACCTCGTCGGACGCGAATGCGATCACCCACAGCGGATCCCCGAGCACCCGCAATCCGGGCGTCTGCTCGATCCCCGCGCGGATCTTCGCGGCGGTCTCCAAGATCTTGCGCGTGGCCGCGCGATAACCCTCGGCCCCGATCGAGAGCATCGCGGCCCAGCACGCGGCAGAGAGCGCCCCGGGCCGGCTCCCGGCAAACGTGGGCGACATGTACAGCCCGCCCGGCCAGTCCGTGGTCGTGTACCACTGGAAGCGCCGCAGCGCCTTGTCGCGATAGAGCACCACCGAGGTGCCCTTGGCCGCATATCCATACTTGTGCGTGTCGGCCGAGATCGAGGTGACCCCAGGGAGGCGAAAGTCGAACGGCGGCACCGGATAGCCGAGCTCGCGAGCCCACGGCAGCACGAAGCCGCCCAGGCAGGCATCGGTGTGGAACCCGATCCCGCGCTCGCGGGCCAGCTCCGAGAGCTCCTCGATCGGATCGATCACCCCATGCGGGAACGCGGGCGCCGAGCCCACCACCACCACGGTGTTGCGCGTGATCGCCTTGCGCGTCGCGGACACGTCGGCGCGGCAATCGTCGGCGACCGGCACCTTGATCATCTCGATGCCAAAGTAGCGGCTGGCCTTGTCGAAGGCCGCGTGCACGGTGGTGGGCACCACCATCTGCGGGTGCTGCACCCCTCGCTGCTCCCGCGCCTGATCGCGGTAGGTCTTCATCGCGAGCATGATGCTCTCGGTGCCGCCCGAGGAGACCGCGCCGCACACCTCGTCCTCTTCGCCCACGTGCGCGCTGCCCAGCATGTGGCCGGTCATCGCGACGATCTCGGCCTCGTACTTCACCACGCTCGGCCATAGATCGGCGTGGAGCGGGTTGGCCTGGGAGCAGCGCGCGTAGACCTGGTTGAGGAAGTCGATGTGCTCGCGATCGCCGTGATAGACGGCGCCCGAGACGAAGCCCTCGCTCCAGCGTCCGGCCTCCTCGGCCTGCAGCGCGTCGATCTGGGCCAGCAGCGCCGCGCGATCGTGGCCCCGCGCGGGCAGCTGGATGTGGCTCGGGCCGCGGTCGCGATAGGGCTTGGCGGCGGCGCGGATCTCCTCGAGCATCGTGGCGTACTCGGCCTCGAGTCGCTCGCGCACGAACGGCACGCGCTTGGCGTAGCGAAACGCGGTGGACAGCACGCGCTCGGCGTGCGGGCGGAGGCGTTCGCGGGTCTTGTCGAGCAGGGTCATGT
>JBFIJN010000838.1:0-1851 GCA_041600735.1 Nannocystaceae bacterium | reverse complement strand
TCGCCGGGGCGCGCCCAGCCGCGCACCTTCACGCCGCGCTGCACGAGCCGCTCGACGATGTGGGCGCCCAAGAATCCCGGTGCTCCGGTCACCAGCGCGTGCTGCATGGTTCCAACTTCTACCACCGCTCGTGGGACCGCCCCGTGCTAAACCGCGGCATGCTCCGCGGTCTGGGCTCGATCCTCGTCGGTGCGCTGGTGCTGGGCTGCACCCCCGCGACGAACGCACCCGCTTCCTCGTCGCCCGCGGGTGGGGTGATCATCGATGCCGCACCCGCCGAGGCCGACGAGCCCGACGACGGCGACGGTGCCGACGAGCCCGCACCCGTCGCGACCGGCGTGGGTGCGCCGACCCAGGTCGATGGCACGATCAACGAGCGCTACGCGGAGCAGACCAATCCCAAGCGGTGGTCGGCGCAGTTCGAGCGCGAGGGTCGTGAGGTGTTCGATCGCCGCGACGAGATCATCGCGGCGCTGGGTCTGCACGAAGGCATGGCGGTCGCCGATGTGGGCGCGGGCACCGGCCTGTTCACGCTGGCGCTGGCCGAGGTGGTCGGGCCCAAGGGACAGGTGTTCGCGGTCGACGTGCAGGCCTACTTCCTCGATCACATCGGGCAGAAGGCGAAGAAGGCCGGTCTGCGCAATGTGGAGCTGGTGCGGGCGCAACAAGATGCAGCGGGGCTGGCCGAGGGCTCGGTGGATCTCGTGCTGATGTGCGATTCGTACCACCACGTGGAGCGGCCGGCCGCCTATCTAGACTCGCTGAAGGCGGCGCTCCGACCCGGGGGGCGGCTCTACATCGTCGACTACATCGCGATCGAAGGGCAGAGCGAGCCATGGCTCGTGGAGCACGTGCGCGCGACGCCGAGCGAGTTCCGCGAGGAGATCGAGAGCGCCGGCTTTCGCTTCGTGGGCGCGCGCGAGGGGCTGCTGAAGCAGAACTTCTTCTTCGAGTTCGAGCGACCGTGAGCGGTCGCTAGCCCTGCGAGGCCCGCCCCTCGGCGGCGCGCTTGAGATCGGCGGCGAAGTCATCGAACGATGGGCGAAAGTCGGGGAGCTTGCCCTCGATCATCCCCATCATCGATCCGGTGAGCACCTCGGCCATCGTGACCTCGGTGGTGCCGTCTTCGTTGGTGGTGAGGGTGAACGTGCGCACGCCCTTGAACGCCTTGCCGCCGTCCTCCCACACGAGCGTGCGGTTGGGCTCGAACGCGCTGACGGTGAGCTCGAACGTGCGCTTGGGGTCGATCTTTGCGCGCAGCTCGATCTGCTCGCCGGGCGCGATGGTCCCCTCGATCGAGGTCACGGTGGAATTCCACTGCGGGTACGCGGCGGCATCGGTGAGCAGCGCCCACACCACGTCGGGCTTGGCCGCGATCGTGACCCCCACGCGGTACTCGAGATAGCGCTGGCCATCGAGCAACGTGGCCGGTCCGTCGAGGGCGATCGGGGCCGCGGCCTCGGGTGGCGGGACGGAAGCACAGGCGCCGAGCAGGGCGGCAAGGACCAGCGGGAGACCTCGGATTGCAGTGGAAGCGTTCACGAAGATGGTCTACGATTATTATCGAACAGCGAGTAGTCGCAATCTGAGCAAGACTTTATTGCCGAGATGATATCAATGAAGGTCGATCTCAACGATCTGGTGGTGTTCACCGAGGTGGTGGGCTGCGGCAGCTTCACGGCGGCGGGCAAGAAGCTGGGGCTGCCCACCTCGGCGATCAGTCGACGCATGGCGCGACTCGAGGAGCAGCTCGGCTTTCGCTTGCTCAACCGCACCACGCGAAGCGTGGGCCTCACCGACAACGGTCGCATCTACTACGAGCGAACCGCTCGCATCGCGCACGATGTCGAG
>JBFIJN010000837.1:0-1854 GCA_041600735.1 Nannocystaceae bacterium | reverse complement strand
GCTGCGTCGACCCTCGCACATGGCGGCCAGCACCCGCGCGAGATCGCTTTCTTGGGGACAGCGGGTCTCGGGATGATGCTCGGCCACGAAGGCCATGCGCGCGAGCCATCCATCGAGCGCGGCGGGATCGCTCACGAACGCCCGCACACCGCGGGCCAGCGCGGCGTCGCGCAGTAGCGCGGCCGCTTGTGGCGGCACCGTGCGCAGCGGCGTGGACTCGATCACCAGCGCTCCGTAGCGGGTTTCTCTCACCGCTTCCACGCGCTCGAGCTTGGGGTCGAAGTGGGCTCGTGTTTCCTCGACTAGTCCGTCTTCGCCGAGCTCGAGCAGCCACTCGGGCTCGATCATCGCGGCGCTGCGCACGATGGTTCGCGAGCTGCGACGCCCGGGGTCATTGCGCTGCTCGGCCGCGACGGCCACGACGAGCGAGTCGCCGCCCGTGGCTCCGTGCACCACCGAGTCGGGCGAGAGCTCGGCCTCGCCGCCCGCGGCCATCACTAGGCGATCGGGCTGGCCGCGCCGCGTCTCGACTCGTGCGACGCGATCGGGAAACGCGAGCAGCAGCGCGAGGCAGAGATCATCCTCGGGCGTGCGGCTGGCGGGCGCGCGGCGATCGAGGCCCTCGGCGAGCTGTCGACGCACGCGCTCGACTCGCTGAACGGCGCCGCGATCGAGGCCGCGCCGCACGAGCTGGCCAGGATCGCGTCGCACCGCGTCGAGGTGTGCGATCTCGGCGAGCACATCGGCCGCGGCGGCATCTTGGCTCGGGCGCCGCTCATGAAACGAAGCGCGCCGCAGCGGCCGCTCGCCGAGCAGCGCGGCGGCGGCTGCCCCGAGCCCGGCGATCCCCCGGCGGCGCGCCTCCACCAGCAGTCGCGCCAAGCGAGGATGCGCCGGGTAGCGCAGCATCTCGCGCCCCACCTCGGTGAGCGCGCCGTCGGGCGCGATCGCGCCAAGCCGCCGCAGCAGGCCCTCTGCGGCCTCTACGGCGGCACTGGGCGGTGCGTCGAGCCACGCGAGCGCGTCGGCTTCATGCAGGCCGTGGGCGCGTAGATCGAGCATCGCCCCCGCGAGATCCAGTCGGTGCAGCTCGGGCTCGTCGAACGCCGGGCGGCGCTCGAGATCGTGCTGTGCATAGAGCCGAATGCAGCGGCCCGCTCGTGTGCGACCGGCTCGACCTGCACGCTGCTCGGCCGAGGCGCGAGCGATCTTCGCGAGCGTGAGCATCGGCAGCCCGGACCATGGATCGTGGCTCGGCCGTCGCACCAGTCCGCTGTCGATCACCGCCGCGATCCCGTCGATCGTGATCGATGTCTCCGCCACGTTGGTCGCCAAGATCAGCTTGTGCCCCGCTGCCACCGCGCGGTCTTGCTCGGCGGCCGCGAGCTCGCCGTGCAAGACCGCGAGCTCGAGCCCGAGCGATCTCGCCACGCCCGCGCACGCCTCACCACACTCGCGGATCTCGCGGGCGCCAGGCAGGAACACCAGCACGCTGCCGTCGAGCCCGGTCTGCCCTAGGTGTCGCAGCGCCTCGGCCACCTGCACCGCCAGCCCTCGCTCGGCGCGCTCGGGGCGGTGCTCCACCTCCACGGGAAAGCTGCGCCCAGCCGAGCGCAGCGCGGGCGCATCGAGGAATGCCGCCACCTCGGTCGGATCGAGCGTGGCCGACATGACCAGGATCCGCAGCTCGGGTCGTGGCCCACGCTGCAGGCGTCGCAGCAGCGCCAGCGCGAGGTCGGTGTCGACGTGGCGCTCGTGGAATTCGTCGAGGACCACCGCGGCCACGCCGTGCAGCAGCGGGTCGTCGCGCAGGCGTCGGACCAGCAGTCCCTCGGTCACGAAGCGAATGCGCGT
>JBFIJN010000836.1:0-1860 GCA_041600735.1 Nannocystaceae bacterium | reverse complement strand
GGGGCGCTCCGCCGGGGAACGCGATCTGACGACCGTCGGTTTGCACCACCCCCGTGGCCCCGAACAGCAGCGGGCAGTTGTGGGCGTGGTCGTGGCTGCCCCCCTCGCCCATGCTGGGCATGGCGAGCACGAGGGTCTCGTCCAAGAGCGTGCCGCCGCTGGACCCGGGCGTGTCGCGCAGCAGCTGCAACATCGCGCCGAGCTGCTGCGCGTGCCAGGTCTCGACCTGCTCGAGGCGATCTCGCCCGACCTGATCGCCATAGTGCGAGAGCCCATGGTGAGCCCCGGGCGCGCCCAAGAAGTCGTGCGAGCGACCGCTCAGCCCAAACTCGATCATGAAGGAGAGCACGCGCGTCTGATCGCACTGGAACGCGAGCTTGATGAGCTGGTGGAACGCGGCCACTCGCTCGGCGTAGGCCAGCCCCTCGATCGGCGGCTGCGGCATCGCCTCGCACTCGTTGCCCGCGGAGGCGAGGCTCTTCTCGAGCTCGGTGAGCGCGGTGAAGTACTCGTCGAGCCGCGCCTTGTCGTCGCGACCGAGCTGGGCCTGGAGCGAGAGCGCGTCCTCGCGCACGAAGTCGACCGAGTACTGGAGCGACTGGCGACGGATCTCGGCGGCGGGACCCTCGAGCCCGTCGACCCCGCTGCCGAACAAGCGCTCGAACGCCGCGCGAGGATCGATGGTGGGCACCAGCGGGCTCGCGGGACCCGTCCACGAGATGCTCTGGGTGTAGGCGCACGAAGATCCGCCCACGTCGCAGGGGCCGGGCTCGCCCGCGCTCCACTGCAGCGAGGAGAAGCGGGAATCGGGGGCCAGCTGCTGCACGATGAGCTGGTCGAGCGAGACGTTGTTGTGGAGCACGCCGCCGGCCACATCGGGAATGGTGGAGCCGGTCATCACGGTGCCGGTGCCCATCGCATGCGCCGCGCCGGGGCTGGCGAGCGCGGCATCGTTGGAGAGGTTGACCAACGAGAGCGCCTGGTCGGCGAACGGCTGCAGCGCCTGCGCCTGCGGGGGAAACACGAGGCCCGCCCCGGCGCTCGGCACCCACCACTCGGGCCGGCGCCCGTTGGGAAAGTAGTAGACGAGCAGGCGCGGCGCGGGACCAGCAGCGGCGGCCTTGCGCGGCATGAACAGCTCGAGCGCAGGCAGGGCCAGGGTGGCCGAGCCAGCACCCACGAGCCAACGGCGGCGAGTCATGGTGGAGCGCATGGCCTTACTCGAGGGGTGCGGGGGAGCGGAACGCGGGGGTATGAACGATGGCGTCGATGAGGGCCACGAGATCGCCGCTCTCCGAGGCCACCGCGGTGGCGACCTCGTCGAGGTAGGGCGCATCGTAGAGCCGGGGCGGTCGCCCCACGGCGTAAGTGAACAGCTTCTTGGTCAAGCAGCTCACGAACACGTCGCTGTCGGCGTAGAGCTCCGAGAGCCCGGCGGCGCCGTTGAACGTGCGGCCGTCGGGGAGCTCGCCCAGGTTGTCGACCTCTACGCCGATGAGCTGGTGGCCCGCGCCGTCGAACTCTTCGAACCCGATGCCGAGCACGTCGAGCAGCGAGTGGCACGCGGCGCAGGTTGGATCGGCGCGGTGCTTCTCGAGCTGCTCGCGCACCGATTCCTCGCCGCCGAGCTCGACGGGGTTGATCTCGAGGCCCGCCGGCGGCGGCGGCACGGGGGCGCACAGCAGCCGATCGGAGACCCAGCGACCGCGGCGGATCGGAGACGAGTGCTCCGCATCGGATTGCGCGACGAGCCAGGCCCCCAGCGAGAGCAGGCCGCGGCGATCTTGGCCCCCGGCCGGCATGCGCAGCAGCTCGGTGGAGCCGACGGGCGGCAGCTCGTAGTGCGTGGCGAGGCGATCG
>JBFIJN010000835.1:0-1871 GCA_041600735.1 Nannocystaceae bacterium | reverse complement strand
GAGATGCTCAGGATCTCGAGGGTGATCGAGAGCGCCACGTTGATCGACAAGAACCCCTCATAGGCCGCCTCGGCCTTGCTCACCGCGGACACGCTGGCCATCGGGGTGATCGTGCCCGTGACCGAGACCGCACCGCCGCCGCTCTGCACGTTGACGTTGGTCTCCTGGTTGTCGATGCCGATCTCACCGTCGAGGAAGATCCCCGCCGACACGGTGCCGCAGCCGTCGTCGAACGAGTAGCCATAGAGCGTGATCTCGTCGGCCCAGGTGGTGGTGGTGCTCGCCCCCGCAATGTTCAGGATCTGCGCCAGCGTGAGCGTGACCCCGGTCTGCGAGTCGATGCTGACCGCGTCGACGATGTCCATGCCCATCGCCTCCACCTTGAGCTCCACCTCGCCGCCGCCCGAGTCGTAGCCGATGAGCGTGACGAAGGCATCGAGCAGGGTGACGTCGTTGTTGAACACCTCCGCCGCGGAGTAGGCCCCCGCCTCGAACCAGGAGCCGGCCTCGTCGACCGAGCGACCGCCGTAGGTGGTCGAGGCCGTGTCGGAGGCGTTGATGTCGAGCCAGGTCTCGAAGCTGATCCCGCTGTCGTAGGTGGTGTTGAGGAACTCGTTGCTCGTGGACCAGCTCGTGCTCCACACCTCGGCGGAGCGCGCGTTGGCTCCCCCGGCGAGCGCGTCGCCGGCCGCGATCCCCTTCTCGCCCGTGGGTCCCACGTGCTCGCGCACCACCACGACCGGCAGCACGGCGCAGTCGTTGTCGCGCGGGCTCGTCTCGCCCTGGTACACCGCTTGCGCGTAGCTGGTGCCCACGCAGGTCTCGAGCTCGAACTCCTCCACCGCGTGCCAGTCGCCGCCGCCCATGCGCGCCGCCACGTCGTCGCTGATGTAGAGCGCCGAGGCGCGCTGCACGGCCGTCTGACCGCGGGGGTCGAGCACGACCTGGTCGTCGTAGCGCACCTGCCCGGCCGCGTCGCGGCTGCGCTCGAGCAAGGGGGCCCAGCCCAGCGCCGCCGCCCCGAGCTCGTCGGTCCCCGGCGCGCCGGCGAGCGGCCGAATGCGGTAGCGCATGAACGTCTCGCCCTCGCGCGCCGCTTCGCCCCGCGGTAGC
Source organism: Nannocystaceae bacterium (assembly GCA_041600735.1). Lineage (GTDB taxonomy): Bacteria > Myxococcota_A > Polyangia > Nannocystales > Nannocystaceae > Paraliomyxa. The sequence continues at coordinate 758 of JBFIJN010000835.1, read as the reverse complement.
CCGGTCACCCGCATCGCGGTCGAGATCTGGAAGTGCGGGGTGTCCACCCCGGGCAGCTGCTGCTGGTCCGCGCTGGCGGGCAGCGAGAGCACGGCCACCGAAGAATCGAGGCTCACCTGGCGCAGCTGCGCGTCGGGCCCGGGGGAGTCGAGCAGCGCAGTGGCGACGCGGCAGTCCTGGCAGCCCTCGGTGTCCAGCATGGAGCCGCGCACGATGTCGTAGAGCCGCGTGGGCTCGTCGACCGCGGTGCCCTCGCGCTCGACCTCGGTGTCGCCCCAGGGATCGAAGGCGGCGAACAGCTCCACGTCGTCGCGCCCGATCATCGGGGCGCACTCGGCATTCACGAAGAACTCGGCGCCCACGCGCAGCTGCGAGGCTCCGGGCTCGGCCTGCACGGCCGGGAGCGCTCCGAGCACGCAGCCGAGCTCGCCGTCGCGGGCCCGCAGCCCCACCAGCACGTCGGTATCGAACGCCTCGCCGGCCACGTCGAGCTCCACGTCGAGCCGGAGCGGGTGCAGCATGGTGGGCGCGTCGCTGCTCGTCAGCGCGAGTCGAGTGAGCTGCACCTGCTCGACGCGGGGGCGCGATCCATCCCCGAGATCCGCGGGATCGCCGAAGCCGTCGTCGGCTCCACAGCCGATGGCGAGGGTGGCAGCCATGGTGGCCAGGGTCGCAATGAGGTCGCGGTCGTCGTGCTTCATGGTCCGTCCTTGGGCGCCGCGCGTCGTCGAGCCGTCGTGGTCGAGTCGCATCGTCAG
>JBFIJN010000834.1:0-1884 GCA_041600735.1 Nannocystaceae bacterium | reverse complement strand
GGATCCATCGGCAGGGTCCATCCGCCCGCGAGTAGCTGTGACCGCACCAAAGAAGCACGACCCCGCCAAGCCGGTGGCCACGCGCGAGGAGCTCGAGGAGTTGCTCCTCGCTGGTCTGGCGAGCGGCGAGCCGCGCTCCGTGACGGAAGAGGATTGGGAGCGGCTGTACGAGCGCGCACTCGCTGGGATGGAGCTTCGCAAGAGCGGCTGAGAGATAGCTTCGCGTCGCAGCTGAGTGTCCCCGAGGGGTGACACGTTGGTGCCACGCGCACGTTGGTGGAGCTGGGTTCGCTCGGTCGAGTATGCTGGCGCTCGTGAGCACGGAGCCCGGCGGTGGAACCTTGGAGGCCCTGATCGACGAGCTCGCGCGGATCCTCCACGAGCCAGGAGACGCGCGGGAGGTGGTGCTGCGCGCGGGGTTGGCTGCGGCGCACGTGCCTCGATTCGAAGTGCCGGGAGTGTTCTGGGCGCGGGTGGTTCGGGCCGCGGCCGACGGCAAGATCGTTGGCGGGATCGCGGCGATCGTACAGCAGGCGGCGGCGATGTTTCCGGGCAATGAGATGCTTGGGGGCTACCGAGGAGGGGCTCCGGTAGTCTCGCGCTCGAGCGGGAGTCGGGCGGCGGCAGCGACGGCGGGAGTGATTCACAAGCGCAGAGCCACGGAAGCGCAGCTCGTCGTGCGTGCGCCGGTCCTCGATGCGCGGGCCGACGAGATCGAGGTGGCTCGCCCAGAACACGACGAGGCGATCACCTGGATCCACCTCTCGGACCTCCACGCGGGGCAGCCGGGCAGGAACATCTGGCAGCAGGTCGACACGGAGCTCGAGCGGAGCGTGGCCGAGAGGGCCGAGCGGCTCGGGGTGCCAGACTTGGTGCTGTTCACGGGCGATCTGGCGAACCGCGGGACGGAAGAAGAGTACGGCCAGGTCGATGCGCTGCTCGAGCGGCTCGGTCGGTGGTTGGGGCGGGAGCTCCCGGTGTTCGCGGTGCCGGGGAATCACGACGTGGTGCGGCCGCACGCCGACGACGCGTGGCAGTACGCAGCATTCGGGAGCTATGAGCAGCAACCGGGTCTGCGCAAGTCGCTGTGGGAGGGCACCAAGCCGCTGCTCGAGCCGTTGTTCCCCCACTACGACCGGTGGATGCGAGCGCGCGTGGTGCCGTCGCTCGTGGCGGCGGGCTGGCACCCGCACGTATCGCCGCGGGTGCCCGGCGATCTCAGCGTGGTGATCGAGAAGGGCGGGATTCGCCTTGGGCTCGTCGGGCTCAACTCGGCGTGGACGCACCTCTCCGACGAGGCCGAGGGGCGGCTCCAGCTGCCGGCCGAGCAGCTCCAGCTCGCGCTGCCGCCGGTCGCGTCTGGGAACCCGCTGGATTGGTTCAAGGAAGTCGATGCGGCGTTCCTACTCACGCATCACCCGCGTGGGTGGCTGAGCAAGAAGGCGCTGGCGACGTACGAGTCGGAGGTCCATCCGCCGGGGCGCTTTAGGCTCTCGCTGTTCGGGCACATGCACGACCCGCGCAGCGAGGTGGTGTCGGTCTCGGGGAGCCACCCGCGCGCGTTCTTCCAGGCGCCGTCGATGTTCGGGCTCGAGCACTATGGGCACGCGAACGAGAGCCGCGTGATGGGGTACGCCTGGGGGCGCATCACGGCCGCGGGCGAGGTCCGCGTGTGGCCGCGCAAGCGTGTGCTTCTTGGGAGCGGTGGGTATGCGTTCGTTCGCGATCAGTCGTTCGCAGAGGCGCCGGATCAGCTTGGTGGGGTGGTGCTCGTGCCCGGCGAGACGCTCACGAAGGCGAGTGCTGGCAACGGGGGACGGGTTGCGCCTGGTCGCGAGCCGGCGCCACCCCCTGCGGTCGAACCCGAGCACGTCCCCCATGCCG
>JBFIJN010000833.1:0-1886 GCA_041600735.1 Nannocystaceae bacterium | reverse complement strand
TACGCGCTGGGCTTCACCGTGGTGTTCACGACGCAGGGCTGGGCGATGCTGCGGGTGGGCCGAGCGCTCGGGCTGGGGCCGCTCCCCGGGCTGGTCGCGGCGCTGTGGGTGCTGGCCGACGTGGGGGCGTATCGCGAGGGGGGCTGGCTCTACACCGTGGTCTACGGGGTGTGGCCGCAGGCGCTGGCGACCGCGCTCACCTGGCTCGCGCTGGCGGAGCTGTGCACCGCGTGCGAGACCGATGATCCGGTCGTGCGACGCAAGCGGATCGCGACCACGGCACTCGCGATCGGGGCGGCGTTGCTCGCCCATCCGATGGCGATGCTGGGCATTGCGCTCGGCGGGCCGCTCTTGGTGGTGGTGCTGGGCCTGCGCTCGCGTGCGGCGCTGGCTCGGACCGCGGGGGTGGCCGCGGTCGCGGCCGGGCTCGGGGTGGCGAGCGCGGCGTGGTGGCTGTGGCCGATGCTCGAGCACCGCGCATGGATGGCGAGCTACGGCTGGATGTGGGAGCCGCTCGAGCGCATGGCGGCACAGGCCGGCGAAGGCCACTGGGCGCAGGCCATGCCGACTGCGGTGGGCACGGTCGTGAGCCTGGGCCTCGTGCTGCTGCTGGTCGCGGGCTCGCGTGCGGCTCGCTTCATGGCTGCGCTCGCGCTGGTGCAGTGGTTGCTGGCCAGCCGCGACACCCTGTGGGCGCTGCGGCTCGATCGGCTGAGCGAGGGCTTCACCCACCTTCAGTATCAGCGCTTCATCATCGCGGCGAAGCCAGGGTTGTTGCTGGCCGCGGGGGCGGGGCTGGCCATGCTGCTGCGCGGGGCCGCGGCGGCGTGGCGGCGCGAGGGCGTGCGATGGGGCCGCCCGCTGGCGGGGGTGCTGGTCGCCGTGGTCGTGGGGCTCGTGGGCTGGATGATCGTCGAGCAGCGCGAGATCTCGCGCAAGCACGATGTAGGGGTCGTGCAGCTCGAGCGGATCCCCGGCGATCCCGAATTCGATGCGGAGTATGCCGAGCTGCTCGAGTGGATGCGCGCACAGCCCCGCGAGGACGAGGGCATACCGTATCGTTTCACCGTGCTGTCGGGTCGCAACCAACACTGGTTCATGGACGCGCCCGCGCTCGCCGGCCCCCGCCTCTACAAGCAGGGCTTCACCCCGGGCGACAACTTCGTGCACAAGCCCGAGGCTGGCGGCGAGGCGCTGCTCGAGCGCTTGCGGGTGCGCTATGTCGTGACCGCCGATCGCCGTGGCTCGCGAGGCGCCCGCGAGGTGGCTCGCTTCGGTCGCATCCGCGTGCTCGAGCGACCCGACTGGGCGCAGCCGATCGCATGGCTCGACGGCCCCGGCACGCTCGAGGTGCTCGAGGACGACGCCGACGGCGGCCTCGTGCGCGTCCGCGTGGCCGAGGCGGGCGAGGGCACGCGGGTGGTGTTCGGCGTCGCTGGGTTCCCGCGCTGGACGCTGCACCACGACGGCGCGCCCGTGGCGTGGCGCGAGGTACCGGCCGTCGGCGATGGTGCGGGCGTGACCCCCGACGAGCGCCGCGCGGGGGCGCTGCGCGGCGGCAAGGCCAACGGCGACGACGGCAGCGAGCCCATGCTCATCGCCGCCGACGTGGGCGATGGAGAGCTCGAGCTGCGCTACCACCCGCGGCGCGCCTCCGATGTGATCGCGGGGCTCGTGTCGATCGTCGCGCTCGTGGGCTGCGGGCTGCTGGGCTGGCGACCGCAGTGGTGGGAGCGTTCCACCGCGTGGCTCGAGACCTTCCTCCGCCGCGTCGCCCCGCTCGCCCACCCGCTCGTGCTCGGCGGCCTCGCGCTGGCGATCGGCGTGGGCGCGGTGATCAAGGAGCGCAGAGCAGCGCACGAAGAGCGCGCGCTGGCGGTGGGCTG
>JBFIJN010000832.1:0-1887 GCA_041600735.1 Nannocystaceae bacterium | reverse complement strand
GAGGCGAGTGAGCACGGGCCGTGACACATGAGCACCGTGTCGGGATCGGCCTCGTCGGGGTAGATGTCGATCAGCAGCACCCGGATCCCATCGTCGAGCTGACGGGCGATGTCGCGCTGCTGATTGGCGTTCACCTGGGGGAAGCCAGCGTCCCGCGCCGAGTGGCTGTTGTGCGTTCCGGCGAACACGACCTCATCGAACGGTCGTGAGCAGAGCGCGGCGTGACCGTTGCAGGTGAGCGGGGGCGCGGAGCCGGTGGAGTCGGCCGGCTCGGTCGTGTGGCTGCCGCCCGTGTCGGCGGAGCCAGCCATCGTGGTCGTGCCGCTGCTGGCTGCGCTCTGCGTCGCGCTCTCGGGCGTCCCATTCTCGGGGGATGCGCTGCAGCCGAGCAGCATCGCGAGAACGCACGCTCGGGGAACGCACGCCCGAAGGTGGTGTGCACGGGGAACGCACGCCCGAAGGTGGTGTGCACGCGCCGTCGCCGGAACGCACGCCCGGGGAACGCACGCCCGAAGGTGATGTGCACGCGCCATCGCATCGGAGCGTAGCAGACGTTGCGCCAGGGGCGCCGCACGCATCATCACAGCGGCGCGGTGCACGACGTCGCTTGACGCTCGCCAAGCCCGCGGGCTAGATGCGCCAACATGCTGGGTACGCTCCTTCGTCGTGTCACGGTCAAGACCCTCGATGCCGTCGTCGACCGGGGGCGAACCTCGGAGCGCGCGCCCGTCAGGGCCGCCGCCTCCGCGCTCGATCGCGTGCGCGGGGTGGTGGGGCTCGCGGTGGTGGAGCCGCAGGCGCCGGTGCCCTCGTGGTCGGCGGCGCGCCCCGACCAGCCGATGTGGGAGACCGATCGCAAGAAGCTGCACAAGCACCAGCTCGAGCGCGGGATCATCCGCGAAGAGGAAGCGCCAGCGAAGGCGGACGCGCCAGCCGAGGCCGCGCCCACGCTGAAGATCTACTACAAGCGCGGCTGCCCCTATGCCCGCGCCGCCATCGAGCTGCTGCGCGAGCGCGAGCTTCCCTTCGAGGAGCACGACATCAAGGGCGACGAGCCCACGCAGAGCTGGCTCAAGATTGTCACCAAGCAATCGACCACCCCGCAGATCTTCATCCACGGCGAGAGCATCGGCGGGTTCGAGGAGCTCCGCGCGCTCGACCAGTCCGGCGAGCTGCTCGAGCGCATGAAGGGGGCCGCCGCGGCTCCGGCTGGCGATGACGATCTCGTCGACGAGCTCGAGGTGGCCGATCTGCGCGCCCGGGTCGACGCGGGCGTCGAGGTGCGGCTCGTCGACGTGCGCACCGACGCCGAGGTGGCCCAGGGCATGATCCGCGGGGCCCTGCACCTGCCGCTCGCCGACATCGATGCGCGCAGCGGCGAGCTCGATCCCGCCGACGTCTGGGTCGTGTACTGCAAGTCCGGCATGCGCTCGCTGACCGCCGTGCAGGCGCTACGAGGCCATGGATTCCGCTCCGTGGTGAGCCTGCGCGGAGGCGTCGAAGCGTGGAGAGCCGGCGGCGGTGAGCTGGTGTCTCCGCAAGAGGCCGCACCCAAGCGTCGGCACCTCCCCGTGCTCCATCCCGAGCGCTCGCCGTTCGAGGACCTCGCGCTCGCCGAGGGGGGCTCGGTGTTCGAGGATCTCGACGGCGCCGAGCTGATCGCACGCGTGCGAGAGGTGCTCGACGAGTGCCGCCCCATGGTGCAGGCCGACGGCGGCGACATCGAGCTGCTCGACGTCCAAGGGGGCGTCGTGCACCTGCAGCTCACCGGCAACTGCGTGGGCTGCCCGAGCTCGCAGGCGACCCTGAAGCAGGGAATCGAGCGGCGGTTGACCGCGCGGATTCCTCAGATCAAGGGGATCGCGTCGCCGCAGCTCAACGCGGGCT
>JBFIJN010000831.1:0-1906 GCA_041600735.1 Nannocystaceae bacterium | reverse complement strand
CTCGGGCTGCGCGACGGCGAACGAGAGCGCCGCGGCGGCGCCGTTGCTGAGCCCGATCACGGCGAGCGGCTCGTACAGCCCGAGCACGTCGAGCAACCCGGCGAGGTCGCGACCGTGGTCGGCCACCGCATACTCGGGCGCAGCAGGCTTGTTGGACTGGCCTTGCCCGCGACAGTCCCACAGCAAGCAGCGATAGTGGTCGAAGTAGGGCAGGTGCGGCGTCCAGCTGCCGAGCTGCGTCAACAGGCCATTGACGAACACCAGCACGGGCGCGTGGGGATCGCGGTCCCAGCAGCCGGCAAGCTCGTAGTACAGCGAGACCTCGCCGACGCGCGCGTGGGGCATTAGCGACGCTCCGGCTCGTGGCGGCGCGCGAGCGCTCGCTTGTCGAGCTTGCCCGCGCCCGTGCGGGGCAGCGCATCGAGGAGCTCGAACGAGCGCGGGATCTTGTACTTGGCCAGGCGCTCGCGCAAGAACAGCTGCAGCTGCGCGAGCTCCAAGCTGGCCCCGGGCACGAGCACCACGAAGGCGCGACCCACCTCGCCCCAGCGGGCATCGGGCACGCCGATCACCGCGGCCTCGGCCACCGACGGGTGCGCCGCGATCGCAGACTCGACCTCGGCGGGATAGATGTTCTCGCCGCCCGAGATGATCATGTCCTTGCTGCGCCCCACGATCGTCACGCAGCCGTCGGCATCGGCGTGGGCGAGATCGCCGGTGTGCAACCAACCATCGACGAAGCTGGCGGCCGTGGCCTCGGGATCGCGAAAGTAGCCGGGTGAGACGTGCGGGCCGCGGATCCACAGCTCACCCACTTGATCGGGGCCACACTCGCTGCCGGCCTCGTCGACGATGCGGATCTCCACGTGGAGCAGCGGCCAGCCCACCGCGCCCGGCTTGTCGCGCACGCGCTCGCGCGGCAGCCAGAAGTTGTTGGGGCCCGCCTCGGTCAGGCCGTAGCCCGTCTTGAAGTCGACGCCGCGCGCCCAGAACTGCTCGAACACCGGCTTGGGACACGGCGCGCCGCCGGAGATGATCGTGCGCACGCGCTCGAGCGGCGCGCTCGCCCAGCGCGGGTGGGCCTGCATCGCCTGGAACATCGCGGGGACGCCAAAGAAGCAGCTCACGGGTCGGGAGGCGATCACATCGAAGAGCTGCTCGAGCTCGAACTCGCGGCACAAGATCGAGCAGCCGCCCGCGTGGATGAGCGGGGCGGTGAACACATTGAGGCCGCCGGTGTGGAACAGCGGGGCGTTGAGCACGGCGAGGTCGCGATCGGAGAGACCCCAGCTCGAGATCGTGTTGATCGCGTTCCAGGTGATCGTCGCGTGGGTGAGGATCGCGGCCTTGGGCAGCCCGGTGGTGCCGCCCGTGTAGCACAGCACCCACGGGTCGCTCGGCGCGAGCTCGACCGCGGGGAGCGGCGCGACGGACAAGTCGCGACACTCCGAGAGGCACGCGTCGCGCTCTCCCTCGTCACCGGTCTCGTCGAGCGCGACGAACTGGACGCCAGCCGCCGCGTCGAGCCCCCGCAGGCCCGTCACCAATCCCGCGAACTCTCGATCCCAGACCAGCAGCCGCGGCTCGGCGTGGGCGAGCAGCGGGCCCAGCTCGGCTGCGGTCAGTCGCCAGTTGAGCGCCTGCAACACGGCGCCGAGCTTTCCGCACGCAAACCACAGCTGCACGAGCTCGATCCGATTCTTCGCCAAGATCGCGACCCGATCGCCGCGCTCCACCCCCTGCGCTCGCAGCCACCGCGCAACTTGGTTGGTCTCCTGCTCGAGCGTGCGATAGTCGATGATCCGCGGCTCTGGCTGGCCCGGCCGACTCAGATCGACGAACGCCGGGGCGGTGGGCGAGAGCTGTGCTCTTCGCCCCAACCAATCCCCAACCAGCGCCGGCCGCT
>JBFIJN010000830.1:0-1906 GCA_041600735.1 Nannocystaceae bacterium | reverse complement strand
GTTGGTCGAGGGCATCGCGTTCGACTATGTGTGGCCCGAGCTCGTCGTTCGCAACACGCACATGTTCCACGCGGTGCTGGCCGCGTTCACGGCGTTCGTGTGGGCGCGGCGCGGCTTGCAAGGGCCTACCGATCTGCTGAGCGCTTCGCCGGCCGCGACCACCCCCGATGACCTCGCGGCGGCGATCGAAGATCTGGGCACGCTGTGGATCGAGGACGGCTGGGTGTTCGTCCCGCCGACGGCCGATCGTTCCTCGCGAGGCTGAGCCGGGAGTCCCACGATCCAGGACACCGACCCCGGCCCCGCGACTCTCACGGGGCGGCCGGAGGGGATCATCCTACGACGGGTCCACGTCATTTCAGCGATTGGCGTGGCCCCGCGTACGCAGATAGTCCTTGGACGGTCGACCTCCGCGTCTGGCGCGAGTTCGTCATGCAGACACTTTCCGGGGGGGCCTGGGTCATGACATGGTGATCCTGTGGGTACGTCGAGCGAGGCACAGGTGAATTCGAGCGATGATCTAGGCGGGGCGCCCACCGTGCCCGAGGCCCTCGACACCGGCAAGCTGCTGCCGCTGTGGGAGCATCCGCTGGGCGAGGTGTTCGCGATGGGGGACGGCAAGGTCGCGCCCGCGCGCCAGCTGACCGTGCTGCGAGCCGAGCTCGTACGCACCGAGGTGGGCGTGCGCCAGTGCATCGACACCAACGCGATGCTGGCCGAGATGCTGTGCCCATACATCCAGCCGCTGGGGGAGGCACGCAGGCTCGACGATGGGCGGCTGGCCCTGGCCACCCCGCTGCTCGAGGGGGTGACGCTCGGCCAGCACATGCTCGACGGTCCGCTCGCGCCCGAGCGCGTGATCGCGATCCTGCGTCAGCTGTGTCGGGCGCTCGACGTGGCGCACGGCATTGGCATGCGCCACGGGGCGCTCTCGGTGGCCAGCGTGATGCTCGTCGAGCACGAGGGGCGCGGCGATACCGTGCGCCTGCTCGACTTCGGGCTCGAGGACGAGCTGACGGTGGAGGCGATGGGCGACCACGAGGTCGCGATCCAGCCGCTCTCGCCCGAGAAGGTCGACGCCGAGCTCCCCGACGCGCGCGAAGACGTGTACCTGCTGGGTGCCGTGGGCTACGCCGCGCTCAGCGGTCGCCCGGTGTTCACCGGCAGCGCCGAGGCCGTCCGCGCCGCCCATGCGCGCGAGACCCCCGCGATGATCGACGACACCGCGCTCGCGGCCGTGATCATGCGCTGCCTGTTCAAGAGTCCCGCGGAGCGCTTCCCCAACATGCGCTCCGTGGACGACGCGCTGGTCGCCGCGCAGGGGGCCGAGGGCCTGATGACGGACTGGGACGACCTGCGGCCAATGGCCGGGTCGACCGCCGGTGGACCCGCCGTCAAGAGCCTCTCGATCGGCCTGGGCGGTCCAGGCGGCCTGGGCAGCATCGCCCGCATCCCCTCCGCGGCCTACGCCGTGGCGCCCCTCGGCCGCCAGCGCCCGAAGGTGCAGAAGAAGGTCGAGAAGAAGAAGGTCGAGGCCAAGCCCTCGGCGAGCCTGACCTTGGATGGCACGGACCTCGTGGAAGTGCTGACCGCGCGCGAGTCGGGCTCTTTCAAGGCACCACCTCCACCACGCACCCGTACGGGCTCGGTGCCCGTGGCGCCCCCCGTGCCTGGTGTCGCCAAGCGATCACGAGGGGTCACGCCCCCGCCACCACCTACACGGGACGGAGCGAGCTCCGGCTCGGCCTTCGTTCGCGCGCGGCTGGCCGAGCCGGACACCGCGCCGGAGGTGCAACCGATCGATGCACCTCCGACGGTCGAGACGAGCGCCTCAGCAGAGACGAGCGCCTCCGCAGAGACGAGCGCCTCCGCAGAGACGAGCGCCTCCGCAGAGACGAGCGCCTCC
>JBFIJN010000829.1:0-1919 GCA_041600735.1 Nannocystaceae bacterium | reverse complement strand
CGGCGCGTGCCGCAGTGCTGGCGTCGCTCACTTCGAGCTGCTCTCGTCGGTCGGTGTCAGCGCGGCGTCGAGGTCCTTCTACCTGCGGACCAAGGGCGAGCTCGAGGACGGGCTGCGGGCGCTCGGGTTCGAGCGCCTCAGCTTGTTCCATCCGTCGATGATCCTGACGCCGACCAATCGATACGGCGTCGGGCAGGCGGTGACCCTGGCGGTGTGGCCGAAGCTGCGGCCGCTGCTGCTGGGCCCGCTGCGGCGGTTCCGAGGGATCGCGGTCGCGGACCTCGGGCGAGCGATCGCCCTCAACGTGTTCGTCGACCGCAAGGGACCCGAGGTCCTCGAGTGGGACGACTTCATGGCCCTGACGTCCGGTGAGTAGCGCCCCGCTTGGCCGCAGCTGCGCCTCGCATGGTGCGGGTGAGAGCTTGCGGCCAGAACGAGGAAGGCCGCCGCGAGCATGCTCGCGGCGGCCCATGGTGAATGGGGGTGAATGGGGGGTCTCAGAGGCGGTTGACGAAGTCGTCCACTGCGCGCTCGACCGCTTCGCGCGTCTCGGCGTGGCGCTGCTGGATCTTGCCGACGATCTCGTCGCGACGGCCCTTGATCTTCATGAGGTCGTCGTCCGTCAGCTTGCCCCACTGCTGCTTGAAGCGTCCCTTGACTTCGCTCCACTTGCCTTCGACTTGGTCCCAGTTCATTGGTCGATCTCCTGTCGTGGTCCTTGGTTTGGTGGTCCCAAGCCTGCGGCCATGCTCGTAGAACGCTCGTGCCTAGATCGGCACGGCGGGGGCGGCGAGTCGGCAATCAATGCGCGAGCGGGGGCGGCGTAGCGCCGGGCGGCCCGCCGCGGGTATGATCCGCTTGGAGATGCGCGCACCCGAATCGTCGATGCGATGGTGCATGGTCACCATCACCGCGCTCGGGCTGGCCTGCGGTCCGTCGACGCCGCGCGGTGCAGACTCGCCGCCGCCCGACTCATCACCCCCGACCGAGTTGCAGCGAGCCCCCGCCGTGGACACCGCCGCTTCGTACCCAGCGCTCTACACGCAGCCCGGCCCCCTCGGCGACGCCCTGCGGGCGCTCGAGCAGGCGCTCCCGGAGCCTGCGAGTCTCTCCCAGTCCAACGGCGCCAGCCTCGAGTGCCCGCACCACGGCGGGGCCACGTACAACTTGCTCGAGGCGATCGCGAACGACCTGCCCATCACCGACGACGACGACCTGGTGACACTCGCCGCCTGGGCCCGACACACCGACGTGTGTCTGCGCCAGATCGCGCTGTCGGCCGTGGTTTCGAAGATCGGCTTCGATCGCAACGAGCTGGTGCTCCCGCACATGCACGAGCCCGAGCACTACGTGAGCCACCAGATCTTCGTGGCGCTCGCGGGCTACCTCGATCGCAGTGGTGTGACCTACGACCGCGGCGTGTTCGCAGGGCTGCACCTCGCCCCGCAGGTGGGCGACTTTGCCGAGCTCGTCCACGGGACCTGGGACGAGGTCGGCAACCCCAAGGAGCTCGGCTTCATCGATGAGGTACGAGTCGGCGAAGAGATCCGTGTCACCACGCGGAACACCGAGCCCGATCCCGCATGGCCGGATCACACGTGGACGACCGGCATCGGCGAGGTCACCGTGAACGCGCAGCAGCAGTTCGTGATCGCCGGCGAGTGGAGCCGAGAGTCGAACGCGAACGGCTACGTTGGCCCCGAGCAGCGGCCGTCGCCGTTCGTGTTCAAGTTCTGGCCGGTCGCCGACGGGGTCGTCTGGTACCTGGGAGCGTCGGGCGCATACTGGAAGCAGCTGCAGCGGCGGTAGGGCGAGTCGCTTCGCTCAGCTGGGTGCACACCCCAGTCGCTCCATCGAGCGCGTCACGATCGCCTCGTGTCGTCCCTGCGGGAAGCGGCGTCGATGCTCTGCCCAGTGGG
>JBFIJN010000828.1:0-1928 GCA_041600735.1 Nannocystaceae bacterium | reverse complement strand
CGCGTTCTCGCGCTCGATCTCGATGAGGTAGCGGCCGTAGATGTCGGCGCGATCACAGCCGAGCAGATCGTCGTCGCCGCCGTAATTGCCGGTCGCGAAGTCGTTGGCACCGTCTTGCTCGTACGCGCAGACGAACAAGTAGCTCACGTTCTGCCGCGTCCAGCTCGACAGCGGGATGCGGCCGGAGGCCGCGAACGTGTCATCGATCTCGGTGACGTCGTTGCCGCGGCGGAACTTGAAATCCGGGCGGAAGGTCGCCCTACCGCGGATGCGCGTCGAGCTGGCCCGGCTCGCACCCTGGCTCACGAGGTCCGCATCGTCATCGTCATCGTCGTCGAGGGGGTCTTCGTCGTGCGCGTCTACATCCACGTCCCCGAGCGTGCCCGAGTCCGACGCCTTCGCATCGCCCGAGGACGCCCCCGGCTGTCCGTGTGTGGCCTCGTCGAGGCCCAGCCCGTCGCCGGGCTGGAGGTCGGCGCAGCCCCACGTACCGCCCAGGCTGATGCCAAGCCCGGCGGTGAGTGCGAAGCGGGATCTCCTTCGATGAATGTTCACGAAGGATGGGTTCCCGCTCGCGAGCGTGCGGATCACGGCGCCGAGGTCATCGCCCCATGGGTCCTGGACGTGTGCGCGTAGCGAGCCCCAGTGGCGGCTGCTCGACGTCGAGCGCTCACCCCTCGCGCCGCAGTACGACCACCAGGTTGTTCGCCGGCATCGCCACCGTCTCCACCAGCACCAACCCGCACCCCGCGGCCTCGCGCTCGACCTCTCGCAGCTCCCGTACGCCCCATCGCGGATCTCGCTCGCGCAGCGAGGCATCGAATTCGCGATTGCTCGGCGCCGTCTCGCCATCGACGATGAACGGGCCGTAGAGCACCAGCGGACCGCCGAGCGGCAGTACGCGCTTCGCCCCCGCCAAGAGCCCCTGCGCGGCCTCCCAGGGGGCGATGTGGATCATGTTGACGCAGAGCATGGCGTCGGCGGAGAGGATCGGCCAGGGCCACTGCGCGGCATCGAGCGTCAAGGGTGGGGCGACGTTGGTGAGACCTTCGTGCTCGATCCACGCGGCAATGCTGGAGAGCGCGGTGGGATCGGGGTCACTCGGCTGCCAGCGCAGCTGCGGAAGCGCGGCCGCGAAGGTCACGGCATGCTCACCGGAGCCGCTCGCGATCTCGAGCACGGTACCCTGCGAGGGAAGGCGCGGCCGCAGGGCGGCGAGGAGCGGCTCGCGGTTGCGGGCGGTGGCGGGGTAGCACAGGCGCATCGAGGTCCCTCGCGAGCGACTCACATGCACTTGGCTTGCGGGGGCATGCTCTTGAGCGCGACGCACTTGTCGGCGGCGCAGCCCAGCGCCTTGCAGGCCGCCTCGTGCGTGGCGAAGCAGCGGCCGTCGGCGAAGGTCTCGTCGGGCTTGCAGTCGGTGAACGTCTTCGCGGGGGTCTTCGTGCTCGCGGCGGCGCCTTCCTTGGGCTTGACCGCGGCCGGCGAGCCCTTGGACTCGGGCTCGGCGGTGGGCGCAGCGGCGGGGTCGTCGACCGCGGTCGGCGTGGGCGCTTCGTCGGGCGCGGCCTCCTCGACGGCGGGCTGCGGCTTCGCCTCGTTGGGCGCACCATCCTGCGGCGCAGCCTTCACCTCGGGCGTGGACGGAGCGGACGGCTTGGCGGGTGGCTCCGCGGGCGGCTTGTCGCACGCGAACATCACTAGCGAGAGCGAGAGGCCAAAGAGAAGCGAGGATGGAATTCGATGGTGCATGAGCGGTCTCGGCTCCGATCGGGCCCGAAGGTTATACCACTGAGGGGCCGCTCACGCGCAGCCGGTCTCGCACTTGCAGTCGCCCTGGCCCTTGCAGTCGATCTTGCACCCGGAGGTGCACTTGGAGATCACGCAGTTCGAGGGGCCGGTGCACGCGAGCTCGCAGCCTCCGCCCT
>JBFIJN010000827.1:0-1928 GCA_041600735.1 Nannocystaceae bacterium | reverse complement strand
GCATCCGGAGACTCAAACAAGGGCGTGACCTCATCGTCCCCTCTGCCGCCGCTCTCGCGGCTCTACCGCGAGCACTTCGAGGCGGTATGGGCCGTGCTGCGCCGCTTGGGCGTGCCCTCGGCCTCGCTCGAAGACGGGGTGCACGACGTGTTCATGGTGGTGCACCGCCAGCGCGAGCGCTTCGAAGGCCGCTCCACGGCCCGCACCTGGATCCTAGGGATCGCGCGGCGCGTCGCGGCTCGCCAGCGACGCACCCACCATCGCACTCAACGACGGCACCTCGCGCTCGCGAGCGCCCCGCGCACGATCCCCGATCTCGACGACGACCTCGCGCGCCGCGAGGCCTGGCATGCGCTGCAGGGCTTCCTCGAAGAGCTCGACGAGGAAAAGCGCGCTGCGTTCGTCCTCGGGGAGCTCGAGCGCCTCAATCGACAGGAGCTCGGGGCCGCGCTCGGGATCAGCCCCAACACGGCCTATTCGCGCCTGCGGGCGGCCCGAGCCCAGTTCCAGGTGAGGTTCGCCGAAGCTGGTGCGCGACCGGTGCTCGCGGCCGGGCGGCATCTCGAGCCGGCGTCCGCGGAGAGCCGCCAGCGCGCGTGGCTGCTGGTGACCGCGAGCATGGGCGAGTCGGTGGCGCCCGTCGTCTCGGTGGCCTCGCTGGCCTCGGCCAAGGCGCTGCTGGCGACGGTGGGACTGGCCGCGGCGGTGCTCGGCGGAGTGGCGGTGGTCGGGCACGGACGGATCGAGGAGCCCGCGGACTCGCGGCTGGCCTCGACCGAGTCGAGTCCAGCCGTGAGGGGCGAGACCCGCCTCGACGAGCCTCGGCTGGCTGAGGCCAGCGACATGAGCGCGCCTCCGATCGAGCCGGCGCATCCATCATCGGGGGCGGAGCCCGAGCCTCGCTCCGCGCGAAGCCGCCGCCCGGCGCCTCCCCCTGCCGCGCTCGGTCGACCACGCGCGGCGGCCGAAGATCTCGAGGCCGAGGCCGCGCTGCTATCGACCGCTCGCGCCGCGCTCGCGGGTGAGCGCCCCCGGGCCGCGATCGCAGCCCTCGACGAGCACCGCGCGCGCTTCCCCGAGGGCTTGCTCACCGAGGAGCGCGAGGCCAGTCGGATCCGCGCTCTTTGTGCGCTGGACCAGCCCGATGCGGCGCGTCGCGAGCTCCGCGAGCTCGCCGCTCGATTCCCACGCTCCGCCTACCTCGAGGCACTGCGAGAATCTTGTCCGGCCTCGGTGATCGGTCCGCGGAGCGGTGGCGACCCGCCAGGGTGATCGCATCGCGCGGGCTACCGCGTCTTGCGAAACGTGAGGTTGATGCGATGCCCGCCGGTGGCGGGGTGCTGGGCGGCCTCGACCGTGCGCACGCCGTGGAAGTGCAAGCGAGAGGGACCGCCCCACACCACCACGTCGCCGTGGGTGAGGCGCAGCGGCCTCGGGCGGTCCTTGCGGCTGAGGCCGCCCCACAAGAACACCGCCGGGATCCCGAGCGAGACCGAGACGATCGGCGCGCCGAGATCGAGCTCGTCCTTGTCTTGGTGCAGCGTGAGGCGAGCTCCGGGCTCGTAGCGATTCACGAGACACGCGTCGGGTCGCAGGCCCCCGTAGCCCGCGCGCGCGGCCGCGGCGTGGGCGAGCTCGAGGAACGAGGCGGGCATCGACGGCCACGGGCGACCGCCCTCCGGATCGGTGGCCGAGTAGCGGTAGCCCGAGCGATCGGAGACCCAGCCGAGCGCGCCGCAGTTGGTCATCGCGACCGTCATGCGAAAGCCCCCCGGCGTGATGAGGTGGCGCAGCGGGGCGGCCTCGATCACGCGCGCGAGCTCGCCGAGCAGCGCGCGCTCGAACGGGAGCGCGAACCCGCGGAGCACCATCGCTCCGGGGTCGAGCGGCTCGACGTCGACCTCGCCCGTGCGCTCGGGCAGGCCCAG
>JBFIJN010000826.1:0-1952 GCA_041600735.1 Nannocystaceae bacterium | reverse complement strand
CCGCGCAGCCGCGCGAGCACCGAGAGGTCCTCGAGCGTGGTCGTGTCGCCCGTGGGCTTGCCGGAGGCGAGCTCGGCGAGCAGCCGACGCATGATCTTGCCGCTGCGCGTCTTGGGCACGGCATCGGCGAAGCGCACGCTCGCCGGACGAGCGAACTTGCCGATCTCCCGACCCACGTGCTCGACCAGCTCGCTCTTGAGCGCCTCGGAGGGCTCCACGCCGGTCTTGAGCGTCACGAACGCCACCAGCGCCTGACCGGTGAGCTCGTCGGGACGAGCCACGACCGCCGCCTCGGCCACCGCGCGATGGGCCACCAGCGCGCTCTCGAGCTCGGCCGTGCCCAGGCGATGCCCGCTCACGTTGACCACGTCGTCGACGCGACCCATCACCCAGAAGTAGCCGTCCTCGTCGCGACGCGCCCCGTCACCGGTGAAGTAGAGGCCAGGGAAGCGCGAGAAGTAGCTCTTGCGAAAGCGCTCTTCGTTGCCCCACACCGTGCGCAGCATCGACGGCCACGGCTGGTCGATCACGAGGTAGCCCCCCTCGTTGACCGCCGCCTCGCTACCGTCCTCGCGCAGCACCTTGGGGCTCACCCCGAAGAACGGAAGCGTGCACGAGCCAGGCTTGGCCGCGACCGCACCCGGCAGCGGGGTCATCATGATCCCGCCGGTCTCGGTCTGCCACCACGTGTCGACGATCGGACAGCGATCGCCGCCGATCACCCGGCGGTACCACATCCACGCCTCGGGATTGATCGGCTCGCCCACCGTGCCCAGCAAGCGCAGCGAGCTCAGATCGTGGCGCTCCGGCAGGTGATCGCCCCACTTGATGAACGCGCGGATCGCCGTGGGCGCGGTGTAGAAGATGGTGACCCGGTGGCGCGCGATGATGTCCCAGAAGCGATCGAGATCGGGGTGGTTGGGCGCCCCCTCGTACATCACCACGGTGACGCCATTGCTGAGCGGGCCGTAGACGATGTAGCTGTGGCCGGTGACCCAGCCGACGTCGGCGGTGCACCAGTACACGTCGTCGTCGCGTAGATCGAACGCGTAGCGGGTCGTGGTGTACATGCCCACCATGTAGCCGCCCGTGGTGTGCAGCACGCCCTTGGGCGTGCCCGTGGTGCCCGAGGTGTAGAGGATGAACAGCGGGTGCTCGGCGGGCAGCGGCGCCGCCTCGTGCTCGTCGGCCACGCCCTCGAGCACGGCCGCCCACTCGACGTCGCGGCCCTCCTGCATGGTGATCGCGTTGTGGGTGCGCCGCAGCACCACGCTGTGCGTGACCCCGGGGCACTGCTCGAGCGCCTTGTCGACCTGGGCCTTGAGCTCGACCACCTTGCCGCGCCGCCACGCGCCATCTTGGGTGATGACCATGGTCGCGCCTGCGTCGAGGATGCGATCGCGAACCGCGTCGGCCGCGAAGCCACCGAAGATCACGCTGTGCACCGCGCCGATGCGGGCGCAGGCCAGCATCGCGATCGCGGCCTCGGGCACCATGCCCATGTAGATCACCACGCGATCGCCCTTGGCCACCCCGAGGCGCTCGAGGCCGTTGGCCAGGCGCTGCACGGCGCGCGAGAGCTCGGCGTAGGTGAACGTGATGATCTCGCCCGGCTCGCCCTCCCACACCAGCGCGCGCTTGTCCCCGCGCCCCTCGTTCACATGGCGATCGAGACAGTTGTAGGCGAGATTGGTGGTGCCGTCCTCGAACCACTTGGCGAACGGCGGATCCCACTGGCGGATCTTGGTGGGCTTGGTGAACCAATGGAGCGCGCTCGCCTGCTCGGCCCAGAAGCCCTCGGGATCGTCGATGCTGCGCCGGTACAGCTGCTCGTACTGCTCGCGGCTGCCTACGCGGGCCTGCTCGGCAAACGCAGCGGGGGGCTCGAAGACGCGGGATTCCTTGGAAACGCTCTGGATCTTGGTCATCGGATCGACGGCTCGCGCATGGGT
>JBFIJN010000825.1:0-1960 GCA_041600735.1 Nannocystaceae bacterium | reverse complement strand
GCCGTCGGCCTACTCGATCGGCTCCGATCCCACGATCGCGGGCCAGAGCGGGCCCAACATGCTGGGCATCCCCGATCGCAGCAGCCCCTCGGACTACTCGATCGGCGAGGCCACGACCCCCACCCCCAATCGCGGGCCCTCCGCGCTCGGCCACCCGCTCGCCTCCTCCTCCTCCGTCTACTCGCTCGGCCAAGACTCCTCGCCCCACGCCTCCGAGCCCGCCTTCGATCGCGGCCTTCCCTCTTCGGCCTCCGTCTACTCGCTCGGCCAAGACCCCTCGCCCCACGCCTCCGAGCCCCCCTTCGATCGCGGCCTTCCCTCTTCGGCCTCCGTCTACTCGCTCGGCCAAGACCCCTCGCCGCGAGCAGGCGAGCCGGCGCTCGGCCTGCAGCTGGCCTCGTCGTCGTCGGTCTACTCGCTCGGCGATACGCACGGCCGCGACTTTCGCGGGCCCGATACCCCCGAGCTACCGCCCGCGCCCGCATTCCAAGGCGTGGAGTCCTCGGCCGAGCTCGGCGCTCCGCCGGCCGCACCCCGGCTGCCGCCCCCGCTCGCGCCGCGCTCACCTCGCTCGGCGGCCTCCTCGTGGGAGTGGAAGGATTCCCCTCGCTCGTCTCACGACCGCCGCCCCCCCGCCCCGTCCACACTCTGGCTCGGCGTTGGCCTGCTCCTCGGGGGCATCGCCGCGATCCTCGTTGCCCTCGCCTTCGGCTACCGACCCAGTGAGCTTGCCTCCTTGCTCGGCTCGATCGCGCTGCGAGGAGGATCGTGATGATCCGGAGCCCGCGTCTCATCGTGCCCGCGCTCGCCCTGCTGGGCGGCCTGCAAGCCCACGTGCCCACGGCCGAGGCCGCCCCCGCGCCCTGCGAGGTGGTGGGCACGGTCGTCGACGCCGAGGGGAAGCCCGTGGCCGGCCTCGACGTGCGCCTCGAGCCCGGCGCCAAGGTCCCCCACACCACCACCGACGCGGATGGCCGCTTTCGCTTCGCCCGCGTCACCGCCCCCGTCGAAGTGGTGGCCACGCTGCAAGAAGGCGGACCGCGCCCGCGCTTCGTGGTGGTCGAGAGCGCGAGTCCGTTCGAGCTGCGCGCGTCGGTCGATCCCGCCGCGGCGCGCTGCGAGGTCGCGCTCGGCCCCAGCCCGGCCGCGCCCCAGGCCGCCGATCTACTCGCGCTCTACCAGGGGCTGCGTCGCGGCTTCGCGCTGTTCGAGCAGCTGGGGATCGCCCGCGGCCCGCTGCTGCGCGTCGAAGCCAACGACCCCATCGCCAGCCCCAACGCGGCCTACTGGGTGGGCACCTCGAGCTTCAACCCCAAGGACGTGCAGACGCCCCGCATCGTGCTGGGGACCGCGGCGACCCGCCGCAGCGACCCCGGTGCCCCCGACGATCGCGAGTACCACGAGCTCGGCCACCACGCGCTCGCGACCGCGTTCGGGGCGCTGCCGCGCACGCGCGATCACGTGGACGGCGGGGGCTACCACCGCAATCGCTCGAGCGCCGACGCGTGGAGCGAGGGCTTCGCCGTGTTCTTCGCCGCGCTGGTCGCCCGCGAGATCGAGCAGCGCCCCAGCGCTCGCCTCCACCGGGTCGAAGGCGCATGGATCGACCTCGAGCTCGACTACCGCCCGTGGGACCTGGGCGGCACCGAGGCCGTCGCCGTCGCGAGCCTGCTGTGGGACGTCGTCGATGGCGACCAGGTCGAGCTGCCCGCGGCGCTCGAGATCACCGAGCCGAAGATCTTCACCAACGCCGGCGTGCCCCACCTGTTGGTGGCGCAGGTCCACAACCCCACCAACGTCGCGATCACCGATGCCCGCGTGCGCGTGGAGGCCTCGGGCTTCAGCGGTACCGCGGTCGTGCTGCCCTCCGTGCTCGCGCCCGCTGCCCGCGGCACCCTCGCGCTGCCGCTCCCCGCCGATGTCGCCACCGCCGCGGATGCCGCGACCACGCTGAGCATGC
>JBFIJN010000824.1:0-1999 GCA_041600735.1 Nannocystaceae bacterium | reverse complement strand
TCACTCGCGCCGCGTGGGTGCGCAAGAGTCGATCACCGTGGGCCACGATCGCAGCCTCGCGGTCTCGGGCTCGCAGAAGGTCACGATCGAGGGCACCCACACGGTCACCGTGAAGGGCGTCTCCCCGAAGGGCGTGCCGCTGCCGGCCCCGCACTATGCGATCGAGGTGGAGCGCGAGTTCTCGCTCAACGCGACCAAGAGCGTGCGCATCACCGCACCCGAGTCGATCACCCTCGAGGTGATGGGCACCTCGCTCACCCTCACCCCGCAGGGACTGGTGCTGCAGGCCGGGCAAGGGGCCATGACGGCGATCGATGCCGGCGTGCTGCTGCGCTCGGCTCCTGGCGCCAGCGTCGAGCTCGACCCGGCGGGTGGGATCGCGCTGGGGGCCATGCTCGCCCCGGGAGCACCCGGAGCCACGCTCGCGATGAGCGCGGCCGCAACGCTGGCGAGCAGCGCGGGCGCCGGGCTGGCCCTCGGCGGCGACGTGCAGCTGAGCGCGCCCGGAGTCGGCCCCGGCGTCCCGGGAGCCGCGCTCTCGCTCGATTCCGGCGCCAAGATCACCGGCCACTCGGTAGGGCTGAAGGCGGCCGCGGCGAGCGTGGAGCTGATGGCAGGGGCCGAGATCGAGGGAATGACGGTCAGCGTCAGCGGGACCCAGGTGACGTGCGAAGGCACCGTCGTCACGCTGCGCGGGCAGCAAGTGTCCACCGAGGCGATGGCGCTCCTCACCATCGCGGCACCGTTGGTGAAGATCAACTGATGGATGCGCTCGTCGAGCTCGAAGACCAGGCCACCCGGCTGCTGCGAGACGATCAAGCGCGGCTGCTCCACGTCATCACCACCACCGCGCTGCGCGACTCGGTGCTCGAGCTGCTCGGCGGGCTCGAGCACGGCCCGCACGCACGCGGGCCGGTGGTGGTGCTGGAGGCCGAGCACGGGACCTCGGATCCGGGGTGGGCCGCGCGCTGCGAGGTGCTGCGCCGCCAGCACGAGGAGCGGCGCGCCCAGGCCGGAGCGGCCGCCGAGAGCTGGACGCCGCTCGGCCCCGCGCCCAAGAGCGGGGGCTTGGCGGGCTTCGCCGAGCAGCTCGGTCAGGTGATCGCCGCCACGCCCGAGCAGCGCGCTTGGGTGGTCGTGCTGGCCCCCCTCTATGTCAAGGCCGCTCCGCAGTGGTCGCGTGCGATCGCGATGCTCTTGCAGGGCACCGCCCTCGGTGGCGTGCGCTGGATCGTGGTCGACATGGACGAGCCCTCGCTCGTCGATGCGGTGGCGCCCGAGGCCCAGGTGCGGCGCGCCCGGTGCATGCCCGACGACGGCGCGATTGCGGCGGGGCTGGCCGGGCTCGGCACGCCCAGCGACGGCGCGCCCGGAGCGAAGGTCCCCGAAATTGCAGGTCCGCCTCGCCCGGGACAGCCCCCTGCGCCCGCCGACGACCCCGAGGCGCCGCAGCGACGCGAGCTGGCCAGCCTGCTGCTCGGCGCCAGCGAGGCCCAGCGCTCCGGTCAGGGCGCGAGCGCGGTCGAGCAGCAACGCAAGGCGCGGGATCTGTGCGATGCCGCCGGCTGGGGCGAGCAAGCCGTGCAGATGGAGCTCGTGCTCGGCGGCTACCTGCTCGCTTCGGGTGCGGGCGAGCAAGCCGTGCAGAGCGCACGACGGGCGGTCGAGGCCGCCAAGGGCCAGTCGAGCGCCGAGCTGCTGCCGCTCTCCCAGGTCTCGCTCGGATCCACCCTCGTCGCCTCGGGCGATCAGCCGGCCGCCATGCTCGCCTACGCCGACGCGGTAGGGAGCGCGGAGAAGGCGGGCTCGACCGCCGTGATGCTCGAGGCCTGCCGCCTCACCGCCGACACGGCCGCAATGCTCGGCATGGAGGCGCAGGCGATCGCATTCTGGTCGCGCGCCGTGAAGATCGCAGAAGCGGCGCCCCTGCACGGCTCGATGGGCAGCGCGGGGCACTCGGCGCGCGCGATGGCGTTGCTGTGCAAGCGACGCGGGCTTC
>JBFIJN010000823.1:0-2001 GCA_041600735.1 Nannocystaceae bacterium | reverse complement strand
GCCTCACCCAGCTTGCGCTCGAGCTCGGCCACCCCCTCGCGCAGCTGCGGCGAGTCGGGCGGGGCCGGCATGCCCTGGGTGAGCGCGTCGAGATCGTTGCACAGCTCGAGCGGGGGAAGATCTCGTGCGGCCCGCACCGCGCCCTCGACCACCGCGGCATCGGCCCGCGCGAGCACATCGGCCACCGTGCGCAGCCCGTCGAGGCGACGCTCGAGGCAGTGCATGCGCAGCGCGAGCACGGCCTGCGGCTGCTCGCCTTGCAGCTGATCGCGGCACGCGGCGCCCTGGAGCTCGACCCAGCGGCTCGCGTAGTCGTCGAGCTGGCGCGTGGTGGCGGTCACCGCATCGGCGGCGAACGGGCGCTCGGTGGCCACGAACGCCTGCTCCACCGCGCTGCGGCGCTCGTCGTCCCACACCCCGTCGAGGCGGGTCTCGACCGAGTCGCAGTAGTTGGTGTCGCTCTGCCGCGTGCCCTCGTAGGCCACCGCACCGGCCAAGAACAGCCCCGCGGGCAGCACCACCACGCCCCAGCGCCGCCACGGTCGCCACGGGTCGTGGTGCAGCGCCTCCAGCAGGTCTTCCATGGTTTCGAAGCGCTGCTCGGGGTCGGTGGCCAGGCCGCGAAACAGTGCGCGTCGCACCTGGCGGGGCACGGTCACGTCGCGCGGCGTCGGCGAGTAGGTCCCCGAGCTCACGTTGCTGGCGAGCTCGGCGAAGCTCTTGCCGCGAAACGGTCGGCGACCGAAGAGCGCCTCGTAGAGCGCGACGCAGAAGCTGAACTGATCCGTGCGCGAGCCCGGGCGCGTGCCGAGCAATTGCTCGGGTGCCATATAGGCTGGCGTGCCGACCACCGCGCCGGTCTGGGTGAGCGAGGCGGTGAGCACTTGCATGCTCGGGACCTCGCCCACCGCCGAGAACGCCCCGGTCTTGCCCGCGGCGGGCCGGGCCAGGCCGAAGTCGGTGACGAGCACCCGGCCGTCGCGCCCCATCAGCACGTTGTCGGGCTTGAAGTCGCGGTGCACGAGGCCCACCGCGTGCGCGGCCGCCAGCCCGCGACCCGCGGCCGCGAACACGGGGAGCACCTCGCGCCAGCCCGGCTTGCGCTTCATCCAGTCGCCCAGGGTCTCGCCGTCGATGAACTCCATGGCGATGAACACCTGGCCCTCGAACGTGCCCACGTCGTGCACGGTGATCACGTGGGGGTGCGAGAGCTTGGCCATGGCTTGGGCCTCGCGCATCAGGCGGTCGCGCTGGTTGTTGCCCGAGTCGCTGCCCGCCACCGCGGCGCGGCGCAGCACCTTGAGCGCGACCTTGCGATCGAGCTCGGGATCGTAGGCCGCATAGACCACGCCCATGCCGCCCGCGCCGACGCGGTCGATCACCACGTAGCGCCCCAGCTTGGCCCCCTGCGGCAGCATGGCCGCGCGCTCCACCAGGATCTCGCCCGAGCTCTGCGTGACCGCGGTGGGGCTGAACGCGCCGTCGGTGTCCATCAGGCCCACCACGTCGTCGACGAGCTCGGCCTCGGGCTCGAGCAGCTTGCCCGAGCGCCCCGAGGCCTCCTCGTCGGCGAACAGCCGCGCCATCTCGGCCATCACCAGCGAGCACACGTCGCACTCGTCGATGTGCGCCTCGACGGCGGCGCGCTCTTCACGGGTCAGCTCGCCGCGCGCGAAGTCGACGAAGACGTTCTCTTCGGGGCACTCCATCGACATCGAGATCGACATCGACGGGCGTTCAGTCGAACTTGCCGCGCGCGCCGAGGTCTTCGAATGCCTGCACCAAGCGCGCCGCCATGCCCTTCTCGCCCACGTGCAGCCACGCGCGCGGGTCGATGACCTTCTTGTTGGGCTTGTCGTCGCCCTCGGGGTTGCCGATCTGCCCCTGCAGGTACGCGCTCTTGTCGTCCATGTACTTCTTGATCGGGTGGGTGAAGGCCCACTGCGTGTCGGTGTCGATGTTCATCTTCACCACGCCGTACGAGACCGCCTCGCGGATCTC
>JBFIJN010000822.1:0-2002 GCA_041600735.1 Nannocystaceae bacterium | reverse complement strand
CGCAGTGTCGACGACCGCGACGGAGTCGAGGATGCCTGAGCTTCCCGAGGTCGAGTCGGTGCGCCGCAGCCTCACTCGCGCCCGGCTGCGCGCCGCAGTGCGCTCGGTGTGGCGCAGCCCGCAGCGCCTGCGCACCGGTCATGCCTGGCAGGACGAGCGCCTCTCGTTGCTGCGCGGCGCCCGGCCGCAGCGCTGGACGCGACGCGGCAAGCACCTGCTGTGGCAGCTGGAATCCGCCGCGGGCGAGGCACTCGGCCTGTTGATCCACCTGGGCATGACCGGTCGCGTAGAGGTTGCGCGGGCCGGAGACGCGCGCGCGCTGCATACCCACGTGGAGCTGCGCCTCGACGACGATCGGCTGCTGCGCTTCGTGGATGCGCGCCGCTTCGGTGGCGTGCGTGCGCGACCATGGGATCGCTTGCTGGCCGAGCCGCCGCTGTGCGAGCTCGGGCCCGAGCCACTCTCGCCGAGCTTCGATGGCGAGCGGCTGCGCGCCGCCGCGGGCGAGAGCCGTCGAGCGCTGCGCGATGTGCTGCTCGATCAGCGCGTGGTCGCGGGCGTCGGCAACATCTATGCGCTCGAGTCCTTGTTCCTCGCGCGCTTGCATCCGCTGCTGCCCGCGTACCGCCTGGCGCCCTCGGCGTGGGAGCGACTCGCGAGTGCAGTCCGCGAGGTGCTCGAGCAAGGTCTGCGCAACGGTGGCACCACGCTTCGCGACTATCGTGACGCCGACGGCAACCGAGGGGACAACCAGAATGCGCTGTGGGTGTATGGCCGCGCGGGCGAGCCATGCTTGGCGTGCGGTGCGGCGATCGAGGGCTTCGTGCTCGGCGGTCGCGGTGGAGCGTTCTGCCCAGCCGATCAGCGCCGGCCCAAGGCGCGCCGCGTGGGCTGAGGCACTCGCGCTATCCTTCGAGCCGGCCGATCCGTTCCAGGTACTTCTTGGCGAGCGGGCCGTTGTCGCGCTGGTCCGGGTGGAAGCCCGGCCGCAGATAAGGAAACACCGCGCGCAGCAGCGCCATGCGATCTTGTCCGCGGGCGTTGGCCTCGCGGCGCTCGCGGCGGAGCTGCGCCTTGGTGACCCCCGGCTCTTGTTGCAGCAACATCTTCGTCGAAGAGCGCCAGAAACCCATGAGCACGACGCCGGCGATGGCGAGGCCCACGATGCGCACCCAGTAGCGCGAGTCGACGGCGCGGAGCACGTCGAAGGCCACCGACTTGTGCTCGATCTCCTCGGCGGCGTGCCACAAGAGCAGCGCCTGCATCTGCGGGTGCGCGTGATCGAAGAAGTCGCGGCTGAGCGCGACCTCGGCGAGCGAAGCGGTGAAGTGCTCGAGCGCAACGGTGACCGACAGCCTCAGCGTGGCCGGCACTTGCTTCTCGAGCACTTCGTAGGCGATGTGCTCGTACCAGGCGAGCCACGGCCGCACCTCGAAGCCCTGGGCCTCGAGCATCTCGAACACGCGCTCGTGCTCGTGACCATGGCTGCCCTCTTGGCCGAAGAACGCGCGGGCCCGCGCGCGGAGCGTCGGGTCGGTGATCTGCGGCAGGTAGTGCTTCACGCTGCGCACGAAGAAGCGCTCGCCGGCCGGGAACAGCAGGTTGATCGCGTTTGCCGTGTGGCTGATGAGCACGCTGTCGAAGAACCAGCGGCGCGGGACCTCGGAGAACGAGAATCCCATCTTGCGCACGGGGAACACGGCAGGGCTCGAGACCGCTCCGTCGGGCATGCTTTCCTCTACCACTAAGTCGACCGTCCCTCACTGGCGGAGACCGCGCGCCAGCGGGGCTGCTACCGTAGAGCACCGTGAAGCGCGTATTCGTAGCGTTGGCGTCGTCGTTTGCGCTGTTGCCGGGCTGTGGCAAGGACGATCCTGGGATCGCTGCGGGCACGACCACCGGCGAGGACACGAGCACGGGCGCGATCTCGGATGCGGAGTTCGGGGTCGAGCGTAGCTATCCGCTGCGACTCAACGAGCAGGTGCCCGCGCCGCTGGTGCTG
>JBFIJN010000821.1:0-2029 GCA_041600735.1 Nannocystaceae bacterium | reverse complement strand
GTGGAAGAACGCCGTCGATTTCGCCCGTAGAACACTGAGCGACTGATCGATGGCGCAAAGTCTCGGTGCGTTTCAGATCGATGAGCTGCTCGCCCACGGCGGGATGGGGGCCGTCTACACCGGCTTCCACCTCGTCGAGGGGTATCGTGCCGCGATCAAGGTCGTGCCGCCGGGACCCACGACCCACGAGGCGCTTCTACACGAAGTCCGCGCCACCGCGAGCTTGAACCACCCGGGCATCGTCGCGCTGTACGACTACGGGGAAGTCACGACGACGGAGTCGCGGGCCGCAGACGGAGAGCTGCGTGCCGGCAGCCTGTGGTTCGCCATGGAGTACGCCACCGCGGGGACGCTCGCCGAGATCGCGCCGCCGGACACCTGGGCGGCATTGCGCGCGATCCTGACGGAGATCCTCGACGCGCTCGGCCACGCTCACGCGCGGGGGCTGGTCCACCGGGACCTCAAGCCGGCGAACGTGCTCATCACTCAGCGTAGCAGCGGTAAGCTCGAGCTTCTGCTCGCCGACTTCGGCATCGCACACGTGGCCGCTCCCGACCATCTGCTGCCCGAGTCGACGGACAACTTCGTGGCCGCGGCAGCGGGGACGGTGCCCTATATGGCGCCGGAGCAAGTCCAGGGGATTGGACGGGACCAGGGCCCGTGGACCGATCTGTACGCGCTGGGTTGTCTAGCGTGGGAGCTCGCGACGGGGGCGAGCGTGTTCGAGGGCGACTCGGCGCTGGCGATCGCGATGGCGCATGTCACCGCGCCGCCGGGGCCGTTCGCGCCTAGGTTCGACGTGCCGCGGTCTTTCGAGCCCTGGCTGCGCAAGTTGCTGCGAAAGCCGTGGCGTACGCGATTCCAGCGCGCGGCACACGCGGGGCGAGCGCTCGAGGACACCACGCTTGGGGCGCGCACCGACGGGCTCGGCATCGTGCCGAAGAGCCGACCAGCCGCGAGCGACGAGACGCTCGATACACCCGCGACGGTGCAGCTGGTTCCGGGAAAACTTCAGGAGCTGCGCGCTCAGGATCGCCACGCAAACGACGACTGGCGTAGCCGTCCGACGGTCGCACTCCCCGCGACATGGCGGCCCACGCGACCGCCACGCCCCGTGGGTGGTCGAACCGGTCTGGGACTGTTCGGCCTGCGGGAGATCCCCGTGCTGGGGCGCACGGCCGAACGCGACGCGCTCTGGCGAGCACTGTCGGGGGTGCAGTCGCAGGGCGTAGCCTCCGCGATGCTCGTCTGTGGCGACGAGGGCTCCGGGAAGTCCAAACTGTTGAAGTGGCTGGGGACGCGGGCCGACGAACTAGGGGTCGCAACGGTCATCCGCGTCGGGCACGGCGCGATGCTCGGCCCGACGGCCGGGGTGCCCCTCGCGCTCGCGCGGCACTTCGCGTGCGTGGGGTTGAGCCGCAAGAACGTGCACGCTCGGGTGCAGGATGCGCTCGCCCATGTCGAATCGCTCACGGAGTTTCGCGCCGGGCTGATGGCGACAGCGGTGACCGAGGTACTCGCGCCCGAGACGGATACCGATGAGTCGGGACCACGACTGCGCTTCGACTCGCCTGCGGAACGTTACGCCGTCATTGAGGAATTGCTGCGTATCGAAGCCGCGAGCTGCCCGGTGCTCCTACTCATCGATGATGTGCAGTGGGGCACGGACACGATCGGCCTCGTGCAGCACCTCATGCGCCGCGCCGAGGAGCAGCCGTTCGCCCTCTGCGTCGTGATGACGAGTCGCCCGGACCTGCTCGCGCAGAGCCCGCTGGCAGCGAAGCGCCTCGAGGCGCTCACCGTGGCCGGGCATCTGGAGTATCTGGTGCTCGGCGCGCTGGACCGCGTCCACCACGTTGCGCTCGTGCGCGAGCAGGTGGGGTTGGCGAGTGCGCTCGCCGAAGCGCTGGTCGACCGGGCCGGCGATGACACGAACTACAGCCTGTGCCTCATCGGCGATTGGGTGGCGCGCGACGTGCTTCAGCGCGGGCCCGACGGCTACGACTTCGTCGACCATCGCGGCGCCGAG
>JBFIJN010000820.1:0-2033 GCA_041600735.1 Nannocystaceae bacterium | reverse complement strand
TGAGCGAGCCCAACGTCACGAACGAGAGCAGGATGGTGTGCTTGAGCCCCACGCAGTGCGCGGTCGAGGCCTCCTCTTCGAGCAGCGTGCCCGGGCGTAGATGAGCGCCCATGCCCGCACGCGCCCCCGCGAGCAGCACCGCGCCCTCGACATAGCCGCCATCGACCCGCGCCCCTTCGCCGAGCACCGCGTCGACCAGCGTCGCAGGGCCCTCCACACCCACCTCGGCTCCAGGGGCCAGAAACGTGCGCGCCCCGTGAAGTCGGGTGCCGGGGTGTAGGACGACCTCGGAGCACACCCGTGCCACGGAAACATCGGGGGCGACGTAGGTCTGCCGCGGATCGACGATTCGCACGCCGTTGTCGGCCAACGCGGCCAACTTGCCTTCCAACATTTGCCACGCCCCCATGGGTAGCCGTATACCACCATCTAGGGTGCGAAGCGCCGCTGCGGTGCCCAACGAGCTTGCCGCAGCGGATCACCTGCGCTCTGGACGACGGCCCCAGCGTGAACGAGGAACAAACCGTCATTCACAAGCGGATTCCGCCGGGCGGGGCTCCTCGCGAGCGCAACGCCTACTTGATCGTGCTCTCGGGTCGAGCGGTCGGTCAGATGTTCAAGCTCGCCTCGGGTGAGCACGTGGTGGGGCGCTCCACCGACGCCGACATCCGCCTCGACGACGAGGGGGTCTCGCGCGCGCACGCCAAGATGCGCCGCCGCAGCGACGGGACCGTCGAGGTCTCCGATCTCGATTCCACCAACGGCACCTACGTCAACGGCGCGCAGGTCCGTCACTTCACGCTCAGCGATGGCGACCGCATCCAGATCGGATCGGTCACCATCCTCAAGTTCAGCTACCAGGACTCGCTCGAGGAGCAGTTCCAGCAGCAGCTCTACGAGTCGGCCACCCGCGACCCGCTCACGCAGTCGTACAACAAGCGCTACTTCAACGAGCAGTTCGAGAAGGACTTCTCGCATGCGCTGCGCCACCACCTGCCGGTGTCGCTGGTGATGCTCGACGTCGATCACTTCAAGCAGGTCAACGACAACAACGGCCACCCGGCGGGCGATCACGTGCTCCAGCGCCTGGCCGCGACCATCATGGCGTCGCTGCGCACCGAGGATGCCTTCTGTCGCGTGGGCGGTGAGGAGTTCGCGGTGATCATGCGCGACTGCGTCGATGACGAGGCCATGCAGCTCGCGGAGCGCCTGCGTCGCCTGGTCGCCAGCACGCAGTTCGTCTACGGGGGCAAGACCCTGCCGGTGACGATCTCGCTCGGGGTGGCCAGCTTCGACCGCACCCGCCACACCCGCAGCACCGATCTGGTCGAGGAGTCCGACCGCTGCCTCTACGAGGCCAAGCGACGCGGTCGCAACCGGGCCTGCCACTGGCCCGACCTCGGGCGCTAGGGACACCCCCTAGCCAGGCCACCCGCGCCGCTCGCTCCCTGCTACCCTTGCGCTCCAATGGCGGCTCAGCTCAGCGACGAGGACTTGCGCGAGGCGGCGGCGGAAGCCGGCATCTCGCCGCACGAGCTACGTAGCGCCCTGGCCGAGCGCGAGGGCACCGACCTCGCGACGATCGACGGCGCGGGGGGCCTGATGGGCCTGCCCGAGCGAGGCGCCTCCGCGACCCACGTGGCCGGCCCGATCGCCCGACCACCGGCCGATGCGCTGGCCGCCGTGCGGGCCTCGATCGAGCGACAGACCGGTCGCACCGGTCACCGACAGGGCGAGCTCGAGGCCGATGTGGTCGACGATGACCTCGGTCTCACCTACCGCATGCGCAGCCAAGACGACGGCGGCGGCGGAGCGCTGGTGCGCATCGACGTCGACACCACCTCGGGTCGCAGCTTTCGCAACCTCGCGCTCGCGGGCGTCGGCGGCTTCACGATGACCGTCGTGGGCCTCGGCCTGCTGATGAGCTCGTGGTTGCTGATGGTCGGCGGCCTCGGCCTCGGCGTGCTGGGGGGGCTCATGGTCGGCCGACGGGCGGCCCTGCTCGGCAGTGGGCTCGTCAACGCGCGCGCCAT
>JBFIJN010000819.1:0-2064 GCA_041600735.1 Nannocystaceae bacterium | reverse complement strand
GCTCTCGCCGCCATCGGTCTGCGCGGGGCCCGAGGAGCACGCGGTGAGCAAGACGGCCAGGGTCGCGCCGCGAAGCGCAGCGCGAGGAGCATGCGAAGAGGACATCGAGGACGATGGTAGCGGATCCTGTCACGCGGGCGCCGCGAGCCTCAGCGCGTGCGCTCACGCGTGCGCGTGGCCGTCGACCTCGGTGGTGCGATCCACAGCGTGAGCTCGAGCCCCGTGCTCGCCTCGAGCCCACCGAGCGAGAACAGCTCGCGTGGCGGTCCTGCGGGCTCGTTCGCCGCGTCCGTGCTCGCAGGCGCCAGCACGCGCGCGGCGGCGCCCGAGCTCAGCACGCTGGCCTGTAGCTCGGCTCGCACGGCGATCCGCAGCGTGAGCGTGGGCGACAAGCGACGGTAGAAGCCGGGAGTGATCGCCGCGGCCGCGCCCCACAAGGGGGTGGCTCGCGCGTCGCCCACCGGCATGGGCGTGATCGCGATGCCGTTGCTGCGGACCGCCCACGGCTCGGTCGTCGGCCCCGCAACGGCGGCCACTCCGAAGGCGCCCGAGCGCCACGCGTAGCCGACCGCGAGCTGCAGGCGACTGCGCCACAGTCGATGACCGTCGCGCTCGCGCCCGCTCACGCGGATGCCGAGCTCGACCAACACGCCGTTGCGTTGTCGCGCCGAGATCCTCGCTTCGCCGCCCAGCCCCGCCACCCCGCGCACGAGCGGTGGCGCCAATCCAAAGATCGGCTGGCCCGCGAGCGTCACGCCAAGCTCGAACGGAGGCGGGGCGGCTGGATCCTCGGGGGCCCCTGGCGCAGGCGACGGCCGCTCCGCTGCGAGCGGCTCGGACGATGGCTCGGGCTCGAACGATGGCTCGGGCTCCGGCTCCGGCTCGGGTCGTGGGATCTCGGCCTCTCGATCGGCCGGGAGCGCTTCCTGCTCGATCGCCGCGAGGGTGTTGGCAACCGTGGTGGCGATGCTCCGCAGCTCTTCCGCGCGCTCGGGCGTGAACCTGCGCAGGTACGCCCGTCGATCGGAGAGCACGATCGCCAGCTCGACCTCGGGCTTGGGGCCGGGCTCGATCACGAGCGCGACGTAGGCGAACGGCTGGCTGCCGATGCGATCGAAGGTCTGGTCCTCGAACGGGAGCAGCTCGAGCTGGGGCAGCCGCGGCGCGAGCTCGTCGCGCACGTCGGTCCATGCACGCCCTTCCACTCGCAGGACCACGTAGTGCAGGGCGGTGGTCCGGGCTGCGAGCTCCGCGGGCTCCGCTGCGGGCGGGGGCTCGACCGCCTGCGCCGCCACGGGCCACAGCACGCTCGAGAGCCCCACCACGACCGCACCCCACTCCGTTGCTCGCAAGCTGCTCGCTCCCGTCACGCAGGGTAGCAGCCGGGGAGCGACGGGGTTTCGCAGCAGCCGCTCATGGGCTCCACGCAGCACGTGTGCGCGGGAAACGAGGGGCAACACAGGCCTTCGTCGAAGGGGCCCGCGCAGCACGGACCCGCGGGGTCGCTACAGCACGGACTGCTGGGATCCATGGCGCAGCACGCCATCCCGCCCGGATCCTCGCAGCACGCAAGGCCGGGATCGGCACAGCATCCACCCATGGGCGGCTCGAGACAGCACGCGGTGTCGGGCGCGAGCTCGCAGCACTCGGGTCCGCCCGCGTCGAGGCAGCACGGATGCTCGGGCGTCGCTTCGCAGCACGCGGGGCTGCCGGGCTCGACGCAGCACGGATCCCCGGGAGCGAGCTCGCAGCACGCAGGATCGCCAGGCGCCGCGCAGCACGGATGATCGGGGAGCATCGCGCAGCACTCGGGGAGGCTTGGATCGTCGCAGCACGGGTCGAGCTCGGGCAGGATCCCGCAGCACTCCAGCGTGGGCGGGCCGCTGCAGCACGGACCCTTGGGATCGAGACAGCACGGGCTCTGGGGATCGAGGCAGCACGGGCTCTGGGGATCGAGGCAGCATGCGTCCTCGGGCGCGCAGCATCCGGGCTCGTCGGGCTGACACGGCGGCTCGCCGTCGCACGCATCGAGCAAGCACGTCTCGTCGGCCGCCGTCGCTGGCG
>JBFIJN010000818.1:0-2068 GCA_041600735.1 Nannocystaceae bacterium | reverse complement strand
GCGGCGCTCGAGCGCGGTCGCGCGCTGCTCCAGCTTGGCGTGGCGGCCGGCAAGCTCGGCCAAGATCTGCGCGCCGAGGAGGCGTTCGAGTCGGCACGCGTGCTCGCCGACCGCGAGGGCTTGCTGCCGCTGCTGGCCGACGTGCACCAGGAGCGCGGCCGCATGCACTTCGATCGAGGTCGCCCCGAGCCGGCCGAGCAGTGGCTGAACAAGGCGCTCGAGCTGCGCATCGAGTTCGGCGGGCCCCACGGCGCGATCACCATCCCGAGCCGGGTGCCGCTCGCGATCCTCTTGCAGCAGCGCGGTGAGCTGCCCGAGGCCATGCGCATGGCCCAGGCCGCGCGCGAGAGCCTCGGCCCCAGCGTCCCCGCGGCCAGCCACGCCCAGGTGATGAGCCTGCTGGCCCGCTTTCATCGCCAGCAGGGCGACTGGAACGCGGCGCTCATCGACTACCAGGGCGTCGAGGAGGCGCTGAACGCCTCGCCTTCACCCGATCCGATCGAGCTGGCGATGCTCGAGAGCAACGTGGCCGACTGCTTGCGCATCATGGGTCGCGCCGACGCGGCCCGTACCCGCTACGAGCGCGCGCTCGAAGGTCTGCGCGTGCATGCCACCGCCACCGACTATCGCCACGTGTACCCGCTGATGGGCCTGGGTAGCTTGCTCGCCGAGCAGCGCGACGTGCAGGGGGCCGCGGGCATCTTGCGACGCGCGCTCGCGATCCAAGAGGCCACGCCCAAGGATCTCGACATGGGGGCCATGCTGCGCTGGGAGCTCGGGCGGGTGCTCCTCGACGGCCCCGGCTCCACGCCCTCCGAGCGTGCCGAGGGGCTAGGCCTCTTGCGCGCGGCCCAGGACCAGTTTCGCGTGTTCGACGACGTGACGATGGTGGCCGAGATTGCCGCCTTCCTCGATCGCTGTGGGCGTCGCTGCACCGAGAGCGCCCCGACTCCGTGAGTTCCAACCCACCATCACCCCATCACCCCAACCCCCAGAGCTGAACGACGAAGGAGTGAGACATGCCGGAGACAACGAAGGACCTCGAGAGCAAAGAGGAAGAGGTGGCCGACGTCACCCAGCGCGATCCCAACACGCTCGGTACCGAGCGCGAGAGCGCCGAGTCGGATGAAGCGCCGCACCAGGGCAAGCGCACCACGGGCGGCTACGTGCCTGGCTGAGGGGCCCGCGGCCGCCTGCGTGGCGCGGCTCGGGCGGCCTCGCCCAGCCGCGCCGACCTGCTACCCTCGCGGCCGATGAACGCCCGCGACGATCTCAACCGCTGCCGCTACGACGGCTCGGACCGCGGCCACTACGAGAGCTGGTTCCAGCGCGCCAACCACCCCTCGCGACCGCTGGCGTTCTGGATCCGCTACACGATCTTCTCCCCCGCGGGGCGCCCCGGGGAGGCCGTAGGCGAGCTATGGGCGATCGCATTCGATGGTGAGCGCTCGCGCATCGTCGCGGTGAAGGAAGTCCACCCCTTCGCCGATTGCAGCTTCTCGCGCGAGCGCCTGATGGCCCGCATCGGCGCGGCCACGCTCGACGACACCAGCCTCGGCGGCCAGGCCCAGCACGCCGGCCACGAGCTGCGTTGGTCGCTGCGCTACGAGGGCGACGAGGCCCCCCTGTTCCTGCTGCCGCGCGGGCTCTACGACACTGCGCTGCCCAAGGCCAAGGTGCTCGTCGGCACCCCGCACGCTCGCTACCACGGTCTGCTGCACATCGATGGCGAGCCGCTCGAGATCGACGGCTGGGTCGGCAGCCAGAACCACAACTGGGGCCGCCAGCACACGGATCACTACGCCTGGGGCCAGGTCGCCGGCTTCGACGACGATCCCGCCGCATTCCTCGAGCTCTCCACTGCGCGGCTCAAGCTGGGCCCCGTGTGGACCCCGTTCCTCACCCCGCTCGTGCTGCGCCTCGACGGTCACGAGCACGCGCTCACTGGCGTCGTCCAGGCCCTACGCGCCCACGGCCGCTTTCGCCCCTTCGAGTGGCGCTTCAGCTCGCACGGCCCCGGCATCCGCATCGAGGGGATGATCACCGCCGCCGCCAAGGACTTCGTCGC
>JBFIJN010000817.1:0-2069 GCA_041600735.1 Nannocystaceae bacterium | reverse complement strand
TGTCATCGCCCCGCGACTATGGCATGGAGGCGCGGGCAGTTGGAAGCCAAGCGAGCACGCGCGAGCACGCGCGGGAACGATCGCTCGATCAGCCCTGGGGACCGGGATTGACCGCGACCGGGTGCGGCTTCGGCTCGGGCTTCGGCTCGGGCTTGGGCCCCACGTTCACGTGCTTCTCGATCGGGCCCTTGGGCTCCCCGACGGGGGTCTTGGGCTCCTCGACGGGCCCCTCGTTCACGCGGTCGGGCTCGGGCTCGGGCGGCTCGGGCTTCGGCTCGACCGCGGTGGTCGGGGCCACGGGCGGCTCCTCGACCCCCGGGTTCACCATCTTCACGGGTGGCTCCAGCTCGTTCGGCCCCGGGTTTGGCGCAAAATCGGGCTTGGGCTCGGGCTCGGGTTTCTTGGCCTCGGTCTTGGTCTCCTCGACGTCGGCCTTGGCGGGGTCCTTGCTGGCACAGCCCGCCGCCCCCAGCAGCGCGCCGGTGACTGCGAAGTGGAGCACGCGTCGATGATGGGTCGGGCCCTTCATGTGTGGGGACATCGTCCCGCAACCGCCCGCGAATTGCACGAGCGATCGTACGGCCTCGCGGCCCACTAGCCGCCCGTGCGCAGCTCGAGCCACAGCTCGTCCACCAAGGTCGCCGTGCGCCCCGCCCAATTCTCGCTGGCATGGAGACGAGCGCGGACCTCGGGGGGTGGGTAGACCTGGGGATCGGCCGCGTCCTCGATGAGCCCGCGCTCGAGCGCGGTGCGGTTGGGGGTGCCAAAGCGCAGGAAGTTGGCGTTCTTGGCCGCGATCTCCGGCTCGAGCAGCAGCTCGATGAAGCTCCGCGCGAGCGCCGGGTCGCGCGCGCGCGCGGGGATCACGAGATAGTCGGTCCACACCGCCGCGCCCTCGTCGGGGATCACGTAGCGCAGGCTGGGTCGCAATCGTTGGGCGCGCAGCAGGTCGCCGCTGTCGATCTGCGCGATCCAGGTCTCTCCGGCCACCAGCGCGCGCGCGGGATCGCCATCGTAGGCGCGCAGGATCTTCTTCTGCTCGCGCAGGCGCGGTCCGATCTCCTCGCGCAGGCGCACCTTGTCGTTGGTGTTGATGTCGAGGCCCGCGGCGAGCAGGGCCTGATCCATCACGTCGCCCTTGCTGTCGAGCACGCTGATGCGGCCCGCGAGCGCGGGGTCGAACAGCGCGTTCCAGCTGCGCGGAGCCTCCACGTGATCGGCGTCGTAGCCGATGCCGGTGGTGCCCCACAGATAGGGGATCCCGAACACTCCGCCGCCGCGCTCGGCCTTCGCCTGCCAGGGCCCGGTGGCGGGGTCGAGGTGCTCGACGCCAGCCGGGAGCGGTGAGAGCACGGCGAGCAGGCCCTCGCGCTGCATCGTGGACAGCAGGTAGTCGATCGTGACCGCCACGTCGTAGGGCGTGGCGGCACGCAGCTTGGCGACGACCTCGGCCTCGGCGAGGAACAGATCCTCGACCACCTTCACGCCCGTGCGGGCTTCGAACGCCTGCAGGACCTCCGGTGCGATGTAGTCACCCCAGTTGTAGAACGAGAGCCGTCGATCGCGGCGGCAGCCCGCGCCCCACCCGGGGACGATGGCAGCGGCGGTCGTCAGGCCCAGCCAGCGGCGGCGCGGGAGCATCACGGGGGGAAGGACAGCACGTCGTCGTCGAGCCAGTCCACCGAGCCCACCGGGTCGGCCGGGGCCTCGGGCGCGTGGGCCAGCGCGAGACGATCGGCGATGTGCAGCGTGAGCTCGAAGCCGCCGGCCAGCGGGGCGCGGGCGGCCTCGGTCGCGGGGGCGCGGCCGCCGGTGTCGGTGCGGACTCGCAGGCGCTCGGGCCGGATCCATCCCCCCGGCACGGGCGAGAGCTCGCCGAGCAGGCGGGCCACCGCGAGGCTGGGCGGGCGTCGGTAGAGGGCGGCCGGCTCGCCGCGCGCGGCCACGCGACCCTCGACGAGCACCACCAGCGTATCGGCCAGCGCCATCGCCTCCTCGGGATCATGGGTCACGTGGACGAAGCCGAGGCCGGCGCTGCGCTGCAGCTCGCGAAGGGTGCGGCGCAGCCC
>JBFIJN010000816.1:0-2070 GCA_041600735.1 Nannocystaceae bacterium | reverse complement strand
GCACGGGCCCACCCACCCGCAGGCTCCCTGCCGCTGCTGCACGCGGTGCACATGCGGCCAGCGCCCAGACCCGGGCGCGCGGTGACGACCCAGCACGCGCCCGCGCGCAGCCTCGACCATGATCGTGCGGTCGCGATCATGCAGCAGCACCCGATCACCCAGCCCATAGATCTGGGTCGCAGCGCTCACCGGCAGCTCGATGCGCCAGCGCGGCTGACCATCGCGCCAGTCGTAGGCGCTCAGGTGCTGCAGGTCGGGCTCGAGCACCACCAGCTCCGCCCCGGCCACGGCAGAAGCGGCGGCGGCTCCCGCCCACACCACGAAGATCCCCGAGCCCTGGGAGGTGAGCACGCGCGGGGGATCGAGGGGCTCCTGAGGCGGAGCGCGAGGCGGCGGCTCGAAGCGAGTGCGAGCGAGCGCGGCCACCGGTGCGGCTCGCGGAGGGTCGGCAACCCCGGCCCCGCTCGCAGGGATGCACGCCTCGAGCAACACCGGCCCGAGCCGCGCCCATCGCCAGCTCATGGGTTCGAGGTCAGGACGGTGATGGCGTTGCCCGACTCGCCGCTGACGACGATATCGGGGATCCCGTCGCCGTTGAGATCGCCCACCGCCACGCCCGAGGGCGAGGCCACCACATCGAAGTGCATCGGGTTGCCCCACGCGCTCGAGCCGGTCTTCTCGAGCACCGTCACCGTGTCGTCGCCGCTGTTGACCACGATGAGATCGATGTCGCCGTCCCCGGTCACGTCGGCGGCCGCCACATCGAGCGCCCCCGCCCCGGTCTCATAGAAGGTCATCGATTCGAAGCCATTGGCGGCGCCGTTGCCCA
Source organism: Nannocystaceae bacterium (assembly GCA_041600735.1). Lineage (GTDB taxonomy): Bacteria > Myxococcota_A > Polyangia > Nannocystales > Nannocystaceae > Paraliomyxa. The sequence goes on along the minus strand of JBFIJN010000816.1, from coordinate 1,241 downwards.
AGAGCACGTAGACCCCACCCTCGGCGAAGTCCACCACGGCCGCGTCTCCTGGTGCGCCGCCGCCGAGGTTGCCACCCACCGCGCGCCGCAGATCGGTGCCGAGCGAGCCTCCGACGGGCGCGTCGGAGAGCGCCACGCCGTCACCCGGCAGCGCCGCATAGTTGCCTCCGCCAAACGCAAACACGTCTTGGAACATGTTGTCGTTGAGGTTGTACTGGCCCCACGAGAGCCCGGCGGGTGCGTCGACCATGCCCGTGCCGTAGTCCACCGCGGGCCCTAGACCGCCGCTGAACGAGAAGTACGTGACGGTGCCCGAGCCCTGGTTGGCGATCACGATGTCGGGGCCGCCGTCACCGTTGACGTCGACCAGCATCACCTCGACCGGACCGGCGCTGGCGAGCGCGACCGGATTGAGCACGAACATTCCGTTGCCCTGCGACTGCAGCAGCGTCATCTGATTCTGGCCTGCGGCGACCACGACCAGGTCGTCTCCCATCATGCCGTCGAGGTCACCCGCCGCGATGGCCACCGGGCCCATGCCTGCCGCGCCGCCCAGCTCGGCGCCAAATCCACCCGAGCCATCGCCCAGCCGCACGCTATAGGTGTTGTCGGAATTGGCGGTGGCCACGTCGAGGTCACCATCGTCATCGAAGTCGCCCAGCACCACGTCGACGGGCCCGCCGCCCATGGCGAAGTCGTCGCTCACGAAACACAGCTCGCCGGGGTCTGCCGAGCCGTTGCCGCAGCCCTCGCCCGTGGGGTCGGTGGGATCGGAGGTGTTGCCCGTTGCGTCGCCGGTGGGCTCGGAGGTGTTGCCGAGCGTGGGATCCGTGGAGGGGCCCGAGCCGGCGGTGCCGTCCGAGGGCCCGCCGGTTCCGGCCGAGGTCGCACCGCCGCCCATCTCGAGCATCCCGTAGTAGAGCGAGAGCGAGGAGTCGCTGGCCAGCACCGCACCCGAGGCCACATCGAGGGCGAGGCGCGGCAGCGGCTCCCAGTGACCCATCTCGTCGGTGTAGTCGTCGAGGAGGATCGCGGCCACGGCCACGCCATCGGTGTTGCTCGGCAGCACGCGCCGGTAGGTGACCTCCACGTCGACCTCGAGATCGATGTCGGGCTTGACGCGATACGCGGGCCCGAAGATGAGCGGCGGCTCGTCGCTCGGGAAGATCTCGATCTCGTAGTCGCGGGTGAGCGCCCCGGGCTGGAACACGAGCGTCAGCACCTCGTCGTGCGAGCTGATG
>JBFIJN010000815.1:0-2072 GCA_041600735.1 Nannocystaceae bacterium | reverse complement strand
GCCGCGCCCAGCTCGATCACGCGATCCTCGGGCAGCGGCTCGACGGGCGGCGGCGGGTCGAACGGATCGCCGGGATCGAACGGAGGCTCGCCGGTGGTGTCGTCGGTAGTCGCGCTGGTCTCGTCGACGCTGCCGCTCGAGGAGCTCGTGGTCGTCCCCAGCTCGGAGCCTTCGTCGGTGGCGCTCGAGCTCGAGCCGCCGGCGGAGGGATCGGTCACCTCCGGGACCGGTGAGCACCCGACCATCCAGCCCCCCAGCACCGTCCACCCGATCGTCGATCGCTTCACGCCATCGATGGTGCCACACCGGCCTCCACCCGCGCGCTCACGATCCTCAGCGCAGCGGCCCCGGGCGCCACGGGCCGGGGAGGCCCAGACCGAGCAGCTCGACCGCATCGACCGCGGGCAGCACGAGCCCAAACGCGAGCTGAGCCGCGCGCTGCATGGCCTCGGCCGATCCGGTGGTCACGAAGCGCTCGCGCCCCTCGCCGCCGTGCAGCCCCCAGTGCGTCTCGATCCACGCCAGCGTCTCGGCGGCGGGATCGATGACGGTGCGCAGGCGCGGCAGCCACTCGCGGAGCGCGGGCAGCACGGCCACGTAGTGCGTGCATGCGATCACGAGGTGCTCGGCCTCGCGCAGCGGCGGCATGATCTCGCGCAGGCACGCGTCGAGCTCGACGCCGTGGGTCACCCCGCGCTCGATCAACGCGGAGAGCGGCTGCGCCACCGCTTGCTCCACGCGACAGCCGCCACGCTCGAGCGCATCGGCGTAGGCACGCGACTCGATCGTCCGCCGCCCGCCGATCACGGCGACGCTCGGCAGCGCGTTGCGGCGCACCGCCTCGATCGCGGGAGCGATCACCCCCACGACCGCGCAGCCACGCGCGTCGGCGCAACTTTGCAGCCCCGCATCGAGCAGCACGGTGCTCGCGGCATTGCAGGCGACCACGATCTGCGTGCAGCCCTCGTCGGCCAAGCGATCGATCACCGCAGCCACTCGCTCTGCAAGCCGCGGCCCCGGCAGCGTGCCGTAGGGCGGCGCGCCGGCGTCGGACCCGTAGATCACATCGCGACGCGAGCCAGCGGCGCGCAAACGTCGATACAGATCGAGGCCACCGATGCCCCAGTCGAGGATGCCGAGGGTGCTTGCCAGCTTCACTCCAGCTTGCCACGATTCGCCGCTGGAGCTGAAATGACCGACTCTGCGTTTCCCCCCGCGCTGCCGCACGGTGAGCTCACCGAGGTCCTGCCCGACATCTTCTTCGTCACGGGCACGATCCGCATGGCCCCGCTGGTGAGCTTCAGCCGCAACATGACGGTGGTGCGAGAGGGCGAGCGCTTGGTGCTGATCGGCTCGGTGCGCCTCGATGACGCCGGGCTCGCCGCGCTCGACGCGCTGGGCAAGGTCACCGACGTCATTCGCCTCGCCGGCTTCCACGGCATGGACGACCCCTTCTACAAGGACCGCTACGGCGCCAAGGTATGGGTGCTCGAGGGCATGAGCTACCGCAAGGGATTTGCGCCGGATCCCAAGGTGCCGCCGTACTTCGAGGCCGACGTGAAGATCGGTCCGGACACCGAGCTGCCGCTGCACGATGCGAGCCTCTACACGTTCTCGACCAAGCCCTCCGAGGCGCTGCTGCTGCTCGAGCGCGAGGGCGGGGTCGTCGTCACCGGTGATTCCTTGCAGAACTGGGGCCGCACCAATCGCTACTTCAGCCTGGTCGGCAAGCTGATGATGAAGTCGATGGGCTTCATCAAGCCCCACAATCTCGGCCCCGGCTGGACCAAGGGCGTCAAGCCCAAGGTCGAGGAGATCCGCGGGATCCTCGAGCTCGAGTTCGAGCACTTGCTGCCCGGGCACGGCGACCCGGTCAAGGGCGGGGCGAAGCAGGCGTATCGCCCGGTGATCGAGGCCTACTCGCGGCCCGCGTGAGGCGGCTCGGTGCTCACGGGTACTGCATCTCCACGATCTCGGCGTGCTCGAACGAGCCGCTGTCGAACGCGATGATCCTGGCCCGGCGCCCGTAGTTGAGCGTGTCCATGTGCCCCCGCGGAAAGCGGCTGCCGAGG
>JBFIJN010000814.1:0-2078 GCA_041600735.1 Nannocystaceae bacterium | reverse complement strand
GCTCGTCGAGCGTCCGCACCACGGTCTCGAGCCGCGCGCGTCCTTCCGCTCCGCGCCCCAGCTTGCGCAGGACATGGCCGAGCTCGGTGTCGAGCTCGAGCAGCGACGGATCCTCGTCGTCGAGCTTGCTCCCGAGCGCCTCGCGAGCGAGCGCGAGCTCCGACAGCGCCTCGGGATACCGCCCGCTGAACGCGAGCGCCCGACCTCGCTGGACCTTGGACTCGGTGACCGCCTCCTCGTGGGAGATCTTCATGCCTTGACCCGCGCGGATCAGCTCGGCCGCGAGCTCCTCGGCGCGCGTGAACGCGGTGATCGCCTCATCGAAGCGCCCCAGGCGGCTCAGCACCGAGCCCAGCGCGACGTGGGCCATGGGCGTCGGCTCGTCCTGCGGCAGCGCGACCGCCTGCTCGCAGTGGGCCAGCGCATCCTGCTCGCGACCCTCGTACAGCGCGATCTCGCAGAGCGTGGTCGCGACCGTCACATCGGGATCGTCGGTCGGCTGCCGACGCCGATAACCGTCGAGGTAGCGCCGCAGGCTGGCCGCGGCCGCGGCCGGCCGGCCTTGACGCCCGTGGATCACGCTGATGTTGGCGAGCGCCACCCAGCCCGCCGACGGATCATCGGGCATGGCTTCCTGGGAGAGCTCGAGCGCCTTGGACAAGGTCGCGAGCGCCTCGTCGTCGCGACCCGCGAACATCAAGAACACCCCGATGTTGGTGAGGGTTGCCGCAACGGTCGGATGACGGGGACCGAGCTCGAGCTCTTGAATGCGCAGCGCTTCTTCGAGGTGGGGGTGCCCCTCGAGACCGCGCCCGAGCAGGCCCAGCACGCTCCCGATCTGGAAGTGGGACTGGGCTACCTCGCTGGGCTGGGGTGACGGTAGCGCGCGCTGGATCTCGAGCGCTTGCTCGTGCAGCGCCAGCGCATCTTCGAGTCGACCGTCGGACCGCAGCGCTCGCCCGGCTGCGTTGAGATAGCGGCTCGTGAGCAACGGATCCCCCACTCGCTCGGTCTCGGCGCGCGCATGCCCGGCCCAGCGGGCCGCCTCGGCCGGTCGCGAGTAGGCCTCGCCGAACAACCGCAGCAGCGCGAGCGCAGCCTCGGCCGCCAGGCGATCTCGCCCCAGCCGCTTGGCCCCGAGGTAGGCCTCCTCGAACGCCGCGCCCGCCGCGTTGGGCTCGCCACTCCACGCATGCGCCCGACCCATGCGCAGCTCGACCTCGGCCGTGAGCCACGGGCTGCCCTCGTTCGCCGCGCGGGCCGACAGCGCCTCGAGCAGCGGCGCGACCTCGTCGTGCTTGCCGGCCGACGTCAGCATGTCCAGCCGATCGAGCTGATGCTGCCACGGGGGTACCTCCTCGACGGGCTCGCTCGGCGCGGCCTCGAGCACCGCACCGCAGCCGTCGAGCGGCGGGAGCTGCCCCACGATCTGCACCGCGTTGTGCAGCATGGTCTCGTCGGGGCGCGTCATCATCTGCACGCGCATCCGCAGCCCGTCGGCCACGCGGGCCAGGCAGGTCGCGCTCGTGACCGCATGGGCCGACCCGTCGCACGCGGCGTGGTGGATGCCCCACCAGTCATCGACGTAGGCCTGCACGCGCACGTCGACCCGGCTCCACGTGTCGGATGCGCCCGGCAGGCCCGTACCCAGCCACGTGTCGCGTAGATCGTCGCGTGACTCGGGACTCCAGGTCGCGTGCATCGTCGCGGCCGAGACCTCGCACTGATCGACCAACGGCGCCTGCGCATTGACGTGCAGCGCGGCGAGCCCGAGCACCACGACCCCCGCTCCCAGCATTGCGGTGCGCAGCCGCGGACCGCCGCGGTCGAGCCCACGCCGCAGCTGGGGCAGCAGCACATCCATCGACGCCCAGCGCTGCTCGGGTCGCCGCTCGAGACCTCGCACCACGATCTTGCCGAGCGCCGCCGGCACGCCATGCTTGTGCGAGGGCCGCTGGAGCAGCCCCTCGAGCACGTTGTAGGGCAGCTGCTGCCAGTTGCCGTCCACGACGAACGGGTGCTGACCATAGAGCGCCTCGAACAGCGCCACGCAGAATGCGAACTGATCGCTCGGGGGG
>JBFIJN010000813.1:0-2082 GCA_041600735.1 Nannocystaceae bacterium | reverse complement strand
ATACCTCGCGGTCAAGCATCCGGCCAAGCCTCAGCCCGCGGTCGTCATGCCGCCGAGCGACGATGGCGATGGCGACGGCGACGGCGACGGCGACGGCGACGGCGATGACGTCGTGTTGGACGCGGACACGCCCGACGAGGCCGACGCCAAGCCCGACGAGGCCGACGCAAAGCCCGACGAGAGCGCCGCAAAGCCCGACGAGGCCGACGCCAAGCCCGACGAGAGCGCCGCAAAGCCCAAGCCCAAGCGCAAGGCCAAGCCCAAGCCCAAGGGCGACAAGTCGGCCGGTCGCGGCATCTTCATGGCCAAGTGCAAGTCGTGCCACGGCGACGACGGCAAGGGCAACACGCCCTTCGGGCAGAAGATCGGCATCGTCTCGCTGTTGGGCAACGGCCGCTCGCACGCCAAGATCCGCAACATCACGGCCAACGGCGTGCCGGGCACCAAGATGAAGCCCTACGAGGGCAAGCTGACCGACAAGGAGCTCGACGACGTCGCGGCGTTCGTGAAGTCGCTGCGCTGAGTGAGCCGCGGCTCGACTCGTTCGCTCACTCACTCACTCACTCACTCACTCACGGCGCCCCCGCTCCTCGTTGGAGCGCGGGGCGCTCGTCGTCTAGAGCACCCCGACCGCGCGCAGCAGCCTCGCCACGGCGATCAGCGGCAAGCCCATGATCCCCGTGTAGTCGTGGCCCTCGATGCGCTCGAACAGCTTGATGCCCGCGTCTTCGATGCGATAGCTGCCGGCGCACTCGAGCGGCTGGTGGCGTCGCACGTAGGCCTCGGCCTCGGCGCGCTCGAACGCGCGCAGGGTGAGCCGCTGCTCGTCGATCGCCTCGTGCGCTTCGCCCCGCTGGGGATGCAGCAACACGACACCGGTCGTGAGGTGGTGGGTGCGGCCGGACAGCGCCATGAGGTGCTCCACCGCGACCTCGGGGCGCTCTGGCTTGTCGAGCAGGCGGCGCGGCGGGCCGGGCAGCACCGCGACCTGGTCGGCCGCGAGGATCCAGCGATCGCCAAACCGCGCGGCCAGGCTCCGCGCCTTGCCCCGCGCGAGCATCAGCGCGAACGCAGCGTCGCCGAGCTCGGGGAAGCGGTGGCGGTGCGCCGACTCGTCGAAGTCGGGGGCCTCGCAGAGGAAGGGCAGCTCGAGGCGCTCGAGCAGCTCACGGCGGGCCGCCGAGGTGGAGGCGAGGACCAGCGCTGCGGCGGGCACTAGCGGCACTGCTTCTTGAAGATCCCGAACGGCGTGTTGCAGCCCGACTTGGTGCCGCTCGACTTGCTGCCGCTCGACTTGGTGCCGCTCGACTTGCTGCCGCTCGACTTGCTGCCGCCGGACTTGGCCGGCGCGGCGGCGGGCGTGGCCGCCCCAGAGGACTCGTCATCGTCGATGATGATCTCCTCGTCGCCACCGGTGCCGGCCTCGACGGGTGCGAGCAGCTCGAGGTCGGCGATGACCTCGGCGCGCCGCACGTCGAGCCCCTCGCACTTGGGCGCGTCGGCCTCTTCCTCGGCGGTGAGGCCCTTGCCCGCCGTCTTGGACTTGGTCTTGGGCTTGGGCAGCTCGGCCCGCTGCACCCGCGCCAGATACCAGTAGTCGGGATTGGCCGCGATCGACTCGAGCGCCTCGCGGTAGGCAGTGCAGGGAGTCAGCGCCTGCGACGAAGCCTGCAGCAGGTCGAGCGCGCGGTGCAGCTGCCAGTTGACCAGCGCATCGTTGGAGTCGACGGTGGACAGCTCTTGCAGCGCGCGCCGCCGATCCATGTAGCTCATGGGGTTGCGCTCGTCGTTGACCAGCTCGAGCAGGAACTGGTGCCCGGTGCGGGACATCTTGCGCAGCGCGAAGTTCAGCGCCTCGGTGCGCAGGCGTGAGTCCTTGAGCAGGGTGTGCAGCTCGGCGTAGAAGTCCTCGTCGTCGAGCAGCGAAGGCTCGGCATCCACCGCGTCGCCGTAGGCGGCCAGCCCCTTGGAGCGCGTGGCCGACTTCTTGCTCTTGGCGAAGATCCGCCCCTGTCGCCACGAGAGCATCGCGTTGTGCGGGTACTGGTCGAGCAAGGGCTGGAGCAGCTGCTGCGCCTCGGT
>JBFIJN010000812.1:0-2094 GCA_041600735.1 Nannocystaceae bacterium | reverse complement strand
GATCGCGCAGATGAATCCGGGGTCGCTCTACGACTCGCTAGTGTTTCGCGCCCAGCCCTCGTGGTACCTCGCCGGCAGCAGCTACTCGGGTCGGCAGTACCTGTCGTACACGGGCGCCAACGCCCCGGTCGAGGCCCAGGCAAGCCCGCAGAACGCGTTCACCACCCTGTTCGGCAACTTCACGCCCGACAACGGCGACGATGTGGCGAGGCTGGACTTCGAGCTACGCTCGCGACGCAGCGTGCTCGATCTCGTGCTGGCCAAGCGTGACGGCATCGTCAATCGCGTGGGCAGTGCCGACCGCACCCGCCTCGAGCAGCACTTCGACGAGCTGCGCGACCTCGAGATGCGCATCAACGCGATCGATCCCGGCTCGATCCCCGCGTGCAGCCTGCCGATGGATCCGGGAGCGGATCCCGATATCGGAGGCGACAACGCCGGCTCGGGCTCGGGCGACATCGGCACCAACACCGGATATAGCGACGAGGACACGCGCGCGCGGGTGCTCGTCGATCTGATCCACATGGCGTTCGTCTGCGACCTCGCGCGCGTGGCCACGCTCCAGGTCACCGTGTTCCAGTCGCACATGAACGTGTGGCAGCTGAGCAACGACCTCGGCCTGCCGATCCGCGCCGATCAGCACGAGGTGGGCCACAACGGCGACACGGAGAACCGCGGGCAGGTGGTGGTGAGCACGCTCCTGGGTTGGCACGTGGACATCTGGGGTCGCCTCGTCCGCAAGCTCAAGGAGACTCCCGAGGGAGCCGGCAACGCGCTCGACAACAGCGCGATCGTGTTCATGGCCGAGGCCGGCCACGGGACCCAGCTCAACGACGGCGTCTCGCCCAATGCCACGCACTCGGTGGAAGAAATGGTCCAGCTCGTCGGCGGGCGAGCCGGAGGCCTACAGCCCGGCAAGCACATCGACACCAACGGCGCGCACCCGGCCCAGTGCCTGATCAGCGCCATGCAGGCCACCGGGTACGCGGGCGATACGCTGGGCGAAGTCACGGGGAACATCCCCGGGCTCTTCGAGGCCTGAGAGCCGCGCCGCTCGGCGCTCGAGGGGCTTGCTTGGCCCGCGAACCCGCCGCTACGGCTTGGGGCGGGTCGCGAGCTGGGCCTCGAGCGGTGGAGCTAGCGCTCGGGCTGCCGTGGGAGCGGTGTGACCAGCGGCTAGAGATTCGACAGCGGGATCGGGATCCCGATCCCCACGCTCGCCGTCCAGCCTTCGGTGCCGTACACCACGCGGCCGATCCCCGCATCGAGGAAGAAGTACTCGTTCAGGTGCACGAGCACGCCGGCGCGGAGCGCCACGGCGAGGGTGGTGCCGCGCAGACGAACGGGCACGCGCTCGCGCTCGACCCCGGAGGCCACGCGAGCCTGCGCCTGAATGAAAGTACCCGTAGTGCGGGTCTCGACGAACGGCCGCACGCGCTTGCTCGGGCGGAACGCATACGCGGCGAAGCCCTCGATCGGGATCCCCCAGACGCGACCCTCGGTGACCGACGCGCCGGCCGGTAGGGGCGCGTGCTCGAGCCGCAAGCCGGTATAGCCATCGAAGCCAGCACCCACACCCACGCGCAAGCCATGGAACGACAAGTTGCCGCGTAGCAGCGGGGTGATCGTGCGCGCACGACCAGCGAGATGCGGGTTGGTGAGCACCACCGGATCTCGAGCGGGCGTGCGCAGGCCGATCGCCCCCGCGTCGAACGTCGCCACGCGAGTCTGGAGCGAGAAGTCGAGCGTCTCGTCGAACTTACCCGCGTGGGCCTCTAGCGAGGCCGCGAGGCACAGGGCGGTGGTCAGGACGCGGGAGACCGCTCGGTTCGGTCGTCGCATCAGCCCCGCGGCCACGCGGGAGAGCCATCGGTGGGGTCTTCGCATCGGGTGCCCCCACGAACGCGGACGGTGGGGGAGGGCTTACTCTGCGGGATTTTCGCGGATTTCGGGCGGCAGCGCGCGCGCCAGCGCCCAGGTGGCGAGCGCAGCGTCCGTCGCATCGACCCCACCCGCCTGCGCGAGCACTCGCACCCGCGTCAACGCCTCGACCGCGCCCTCGCGGTTGCCGACCTCGATCTCACAGATCCCCAG
>JBFIJN010000811.1:0-2100 GCA_041600735.1 Nannocystaceae bacterium | reverse complement strand
GTGCTCGGGCTCCACTGCGCCTGCCACGACTCGCGCAGGCGGCCGAGCGCGGCGAGGCCCCCCGCTTGCTCGGCCTCGCTGCGCCCGCGGTTGGCCTTGTCCTTGTACGTGCCCTGGTAGCTCGCGTACGGCACTCCAGCCACGCGCAGCCGGTGCAGGAACACCGAGGTCTCTGCGGCATTGCGCTCGCGCAGCAGCAGCGCGATCTCGGCGGGCTCGTCGTCGCGCGGCAGATCGCGGGTGTTCACCTCGCGCCAGAACTCCTCCTGCAGCGAGTTCTTGCCGATGCGCTCGGCCACCTTGCCCACGCGGTGGCCCAGCACGCCACGCCACAAGAACGCATCGACCGGGTGAGCATCGCCCTGGCACAGCGTGGCGATGCAGGCCTCGCGCACCTCGTCGAGGCCGGGCTCGGGCTTGTCGCGCAGCTCCGCGAGCCCGCGCGCCAGGCGGTAGGCTTCGATGGTGTCGGCGAGCGAGGCCGAGAACCCACGGCTGCGCAGCTCTGCCGCGAACCCGAGCAGCGCCTGCAGCGTGGCGTGGCGAAAGTCGCAGCCCGCGTCGTGGGCCAGCTGGTAGTACTGCGGCGCGCGGTTGCCCGCGCCGTAGCCGTGCTGCGCGGCCAGCCGCGGAAAGCTGAAGGGGATCACGGTCACCGCGGCCTCGCGCGGAGCCGGCAGCGTGCGCAGCAGCGCCGGGTCGATGTCGTCTTCGACGAACGCGGCCACGTGGGCGCCGCCCAGCACGGCCACGATGTGCTCGGGGTCCACGCCCTCGGCGATCACGGCCTCGATGCGCGCGGCCATGAAGGCGTCGCGCGCCCGGTGCCACGGGACGGGGTGCGCCTCGCGGATGAGCCCGGCGTGGGCCAGGAGCGCGGCGCGGAACAGCTGGGGATCGTAGGCGGGAGCTTCGAAGCAGGCCTCCCACAGCTCTTCGAAGCCACGCAGGCCTCGCGCCTCCGCGGCTGCTTGGTGTGGGTCGAAGGTCGGGGTTGCGTTGGCGTCGGCGTCTGTCTCGGGATCGTGATCGTGATCGGCACCGCGATCGTGCGCGAGCGAGACGCCCACTGGCACGTCGACGAAGCGCGCCCGCGCCCCGTGAGCGGCGGCCCAGCGCAGCGCCTCCCACTCGGGGGAGTACGACGCGAACGGCCACAGCGCCGAGCACGGCTCGCCGGAGGTGGCGTAGCCGAGGATCGCGATCGGTGGCTCGGTCTTCGCATCCACGAGCACGTCGATCAGCGCATCGGCATCGCAGGGCCCCTCCACCAGCACCACGCGCGGCTGCACGTGGTCGAGAAATGCTCGCAGCGTCGCGGTGCTCCGCGGCGAGTGGTGGCGCACCGGAAACAGGTGCACGCGCGAGAGGGGCGAGTCGCTCATGCCGGCCCCGCGCTCACGCCTTCAGTACCGCACGCGCCTCGCCGTGGAAGCTCTTCCACAGCCCGTCGCGGCCCTTGGCCACGGTCTCGCAGTACTCGCGCAGCGCCTTGAGGTCGTCGGTGCTCTCCTTGGCCACGGCGCCCACCAGCGAGCGCGCCAGCTCGCGCGGGCCCACCTGCCCGTTGCCAAAGTGCTGCGCCATGATCGCGCTCTGGAACAGCACGCTGATCGCCTCGGCCGTCGACATCACCGAGCTCGGCGGATTGACCTTGGTCTTGCGATCCTTCGTCATCCCGGCGCGCAGCTCCTGGAACATGGTGACGAGCAGCGTCACCAGCTCGGCGGGGGGCGTGGCCTCCACTTGGTAGTCGGCGCGCAGCTCGGCCTCGCGCTTGGTGACGATGTGGATCTCCTGCTTCAAGTCGTTGACCACCGGGATCGTCACGAAGTTGAAGCGGCGCTTGAGCGCGGCGCTCATCTCGTTCACGCCGCGGTCGCGGGTGTTGGCGGTGGCGATGAGGTTGAAGCCGCGGGTGGCCGTGGCGTTGCGCCCGAGCTCGGGGATCGCGACCTGCTTCTCGGAGAGCAGGGAGATCAGCGCATCTTGGATCTCGGCCGGCGTGCGGGTGATCTCCTCGAAGCGCGCGAAGCGGCCCGTCTCCATCGCGCGCAGGATCGGCGAGGCCACCAGCGCCTTCTCCGAGGGGCCCTCCGC
>JBFIJN010000810.1:0-2104 GCA_041600735.1 Nannocystaceae bacterium | reverse complement strand
GGCATCCGGATCGCCGACTGGCAGCCCGGCGATCCTACGACCGACATCGGCGGGATTGCCCGCCACACCAATGACGACGAGCTCGACTACGCCGGTGCGGACGTCCGGTAGTCATTCCAACATGCGCATTTTCGACCACTGCATCCGCGCATATATTACCGCATAGTTTGGCCCGAACGGGTCGTGCCCAGCGCAATCTTGCACGCACCTTTGGGCCCGCCATTCGTATCGATCACGGTATCGTCGTGATGATGGGCGTCCGCGAGCTCCAGCTTCACATCTTCCGGCCGGCTCCCCTCTCGATGGCGTTGGCTCTCGTGCTCGCGAGCGCTCGCGCCTCGGCGCTTGCCCCTTCGCCTCCGCACACCGCCGACCCTCTTCGCGTGAGCATCGATCCTGCGATCGATGACGCCGCCCTCATCCCCGGCTGGATCACGGATCGCAACGCGGGTGCGCTCGAGCGGCTAGCCGAGGCGGAGGGTCACGAGCAATGGATCGACGTGATCATCGGGGGCAGCACCTATGACTACCGCGTCACGGTCACCCCGATGCGTGATGGCGCACCCCTCGGCCCGCGCCCGCATCCCGTGACCTGCGAGTGCAGGAGCGAGAGGCTGCTCGAGCTCGTCGACGATCGAATTGCCGCGGCTGCAGAGCAGCTGCGTGCGAACCCGGTGCGGCAAGCCCCCGCGAAGGTCGAGCCGCCGCCTGCGCTCACTCCGGCCCCACTGCCGCCCGAGCCGTCGCCACCGCCGCCACGCGAGCGCCGACGGATCTCCGGTCTAGGCATCAGCGGGATCGCGATCGCGACGCTGGGCGCGGGCGCGATCGGTGGCGGCGTTGCGATGCTCGCGGTGAATCCCAGGGCCCTCGAAGGTCGCGGTAGCACGGTACGGAATTGGTCTGAGCGAAGCCGGGTCGCGCTGGCCGGGGGCGGCACGGTGCTCGCGGTCGGCGTGACGATGTTGGTCGTCGATGCAATCCAGTGCGCCAAGCCCGACGTGCCCCGGCGCTGCGAACGACGGCGCGCGAGCTCGAAGGAATTCACGCTCGACATCGGACCCTCACTGCAAGCCGGCAGCGGTGGGATCACCGTCCACGGGAGGTTCTAGGCCATGACCCTGCACGTGCCACGATTCATGATCGGCGCGCCGATCCTCTCGGCGAGTGGCCTTGGGATCCTCGCCACGATCGGGTGTATCGAGCTCAACCCCGACCACTGCATCCGCCGCGGCGGAGACTTCGATTGCGGGGGCGCGCAGATGTGCGCCATCAGCCGGGGCCCCGCCACGGAGACCAACGCCCAAGGCTGCTACGACGCGGTGCCAAGCGGCCTGCTCCACGTCCCATATGGAGTACCCGCGCGACTCGGTACGCTCGACGATCAGGGTCTCGACTCGGTGGCGGGGGTCTTGCGAACGGCGGTAGGCGAAGATGATCGCTGCTTCAACCAGTCAGCGCTGGATGCCCTGCGCGGCCCTTGGAACGCGGCCAACACCGCGCTCGTCGACGCGCTCGATCACGTGAGCCGCAAGCGGGCGGTGATCGACGAGGGCACGGAGGATCTGATCCTTGCCTTTGGCGAAGCGATGGCCGCGACGGCAAGCTGTGCCGACGGGTTCGCCGACACGGATGGAGAGACGGACACTACACACACGACAACTGAGGGCGACAACTCTGGTGGCCCGCCGTGTGAGGGTCCCGAAGACTGCATCCGTGACGAAGGGCTCTTCTGCAGGCCAGACCGGGGCCAGTGTGTGAGTTGCGAAGGGATGCCGGATCCGAACGCTGCGTGTGCCGAGGTCGATGAGACCAGACCCGTGTGCGAGCACGGGGTCTGCGTCCCGTGCACCAGTGCGGAACCCGGGATCTGCGCCGCGCAGTTGCTCGTCTGCAACAGCGCCCAGCAAGGCTGCGACCCGTGCACCGAGCACGACCAGTGCAGCAGCGGCGCCTGCGACATCTTCGTGGGTCTGTGCTTCGATCCGGCTGTGGTGATCAAGGTAGGGGGGAGCGGCGGCGCGGAGAGCATCGGTGCCGGACTCGTGGGGCTCGATGCACTCTGGCCGGACGCTCTCGGGCGCCGCCGGGGGGTGCTGGTGCT
>JBFIJN010000809.1:0-2117 GCA_041600735.1 Nannocystaceae bacterium | reverse complement strand
CGAAAGCGGGCCCCCAGGTCGGTGGAGGATACCGGGTTCGAACCGGTGACTTTCGGCTTGCAAAGCCGACGCTCTCCCAGCTGAGCTAATCCCCCGGGAGATGGAGCCCGGCTGGGCGGTCGGGTGGACCGCCCAGCTGGACTCGGGGTGGGCGTGGGAGGATTTGAACCTCCGACCTCTGCCTTATCAGGGCAGCGCTCTAACCAGCTGAGCTACACGCCCGAGGGACGCGCTTTCTATCCGGTCGATCGGGGATGCGTCAAGGGGCCGCCGGGGGGCGCAGCAGGGGCCGTGGGCGGGGTTGCGTGAAACCCGCTATTGCTTGGCCTCGGCCTTCTTCTGCTTGCGCTTGGACTTCTTGCTCGACTTGCCGCGACGCCCGCGATCGGTGGGGACGCCGTCGGAATTGAGCACGCCCTCGGCCTTCGCATGCTGGATGACCGCCGCGAGATAGGCCATGGCCTCGGGCTCGACCGGCATGAGGTGATGACGGTAGGGCGGCACCTGACCCGGCGCCCAGTGGATGAACAGCAGCAGCTCCTGCCCTTGCAGCACGCCGGGCAGCTCGTCCTCGGCGCGCACGAGCACGAAGTGACGATCGGCGGTGCCCTTGACCAGCTCGCCCATCACCAGCTGCTCGATCTCGATCTCGAGGAACTGGTCCTGCCGACCCTGGTAGCGGCCGCGGCCCCACACCTGCAGCACCTTCACCTGCGCGATGACGTCGGAGTGGCCGAGGCGCGCGGCGAGCAATCGCTGGTCTCGCACGTCGTGCGGCGCCCGCCCGCTCAGGTTGATCGCCTGCGGGGTGTAGTCGTCGTCGAACGTGTCGGCGAAGCGAGCATCCCAGGCGGGCGCACCGTTGGGCGGCGTGAGCTCGCCGGTGGAGCTGCGGGCCCGACACGCCCCGAGCGACCCCAGCAGCACCAGTAGCCCCAGTGGCCCCACCAGCCCTAGTAGCCTGGCCAGCCAGCGAGAGCGCATGCGTGCACGGGAGATCGAGGGCGCGAGCACGGGCCGGAGCCTAGCACGCGGATCCCCACGAGCCCGCGTGGCGGGACCGCCAGGCTATCCTCCGCAGGCGTGACCGCCCTTCGCCCCACCCGCACCGCTCTGCTCGCGTGCGCGCTGCCCTTGGCCTGCGCCGTCGCGAGCGGCACCCCGGCCCTGCCCCCGCCCGTGCCCGAGGTGGTCGCCCACAACCAAGCCGCGGGCGATCCGTGGGCGGGCCGCTTCCCGCTCGAGGAGGCGCTGGCCGGGCTGCCCGAGACCGGCACCCTCCGCGCGCGGCTGGTCACCGACGAAGGCGACGTCGACTGCACCCTCGATGTGAAGCACGCCCCGCTCACGGTCGCCAGCTTCGTCGGCCTGGCCCGAGGGCTGCGCCCGTTCCTCGCCGCCGACGGCAGCTGGCGCAGCGAGCCCTACTATGTCGACCTGCCGTGGCACCGCGCGGTCGAGGGCCAGTTCGTGCAGACCGGGCAGCGCGAGGGTCTCGATAGCGGCGGCTTCGTGCTGCAAGACGAGGTCTCGTACGGCGACTCGTTCGATCGCGGCGGCGTGCTGGCGATGGCCAACCCCGGAGTCGAGCACAGCGGCTCGGTCGAGTTCTTCGTGACCACCGGGCCCGTGCCCCACCTCGAGGGCGCTCACACGATCTTCGGCCGCTGCGATGGCGAGTCCGTGCTGCGCAAGCTCGAGCGCCGCGTGAAGCGAGGCGATGCTCCACGGCTCCAGCGGATCGAGATCAGTCGCAGCTGAGCCACCAAGAACCGCGTGCAACGGTTTCGCGGCGCGCGCGGTGGTCAAACCGCGGCCCATCGGGTAAACGATGCCGTCGTGAACGCTGCCAACTACTTCGCTCGGACCGTCACCCTCGGCTTTGGCTTGCGACCGCTCGCGCGGGTCGCATGCGCCGCCCCGGGCCTCCTGGCTCTGGTCGCCTGCGACGCGCAGCCCAGCGGAGACGCAACCTCCAAGAAGGCCGATGCCAAGGCCGACGCCAAGGCCGATGCCAAGAAGCCCGACGCCAAGAAGCCCGACGTCAAGCCGGCCGATGCCAAGCACGCGGATGCCAAGCACGCCGATGCCAAGAAGCCCGACGGGCCCGAGCGCGT
>JBFIJN010000808.1:0-2118 GCA_041600735.1 Nannocystaceae bacterium | reverse complement strand
GTCCCCACGGGCTCCCACGCGCTGGTGCCCGCCAAGAAGAAGAGCAACCCCGCGGCCATGATCGCCATCGGGGTCTTCGTCGTGGCGGTCGCGATCGCGTTCGTGGGGGTGATGTTCTACAACTAGTCCCCGTACGAAGCTCCGCGCGGAGCTTCCGGGGGACTCGGGGGTGTCCCTCATTGCCGCGTGTGTGGGGAACGCCGTCAGCGGGCCGCAGGGCAAGGCGCGAGGAGGGAGTTTGTCGGGCACAAGTGACTGACGAGCAACGCGGCAATGCGGCCCGGGGGCGGTGTTCACCGCTCGCGTGGCAATGAGGGACACCCCCTAGCCTGGTCGGGCGCCCGCGCGACGATCAGCGATCGTCTTCGAGGTCTTCTTCGCCGACCTGGACCGGCGAAGTTCCGCCCGCGGCCACGGGTGCCGGCGCTCCGTCGTACTCGTAGTCCTCGTAGTCTGCGCCGGGCACGTCTTCGTAGCCGCCCTCGACGTCGACCTCGGCCTCGGCATACGCGGGATCCTCGTCGTCGGCCTGGGGCTCGGCGTACGACTCCTCGGCGTAGCCCTCGTCGCCGTACGCCTCCTCGGCATAGGCAGCGACGCCTTCCTGGGGCTCGTGCTCCGCGGCGTATTCCTGGTCGGCTTCGACCTCGGCGTACTCGTGTGCAGCACCAACGGGGGTCGCGGAGAGATCGATGCTTGGCCGGCGACCCGCGCGCCAGTCTTCGATCGTCTGACAGAGCATTTCGTAGGCGATCATGCGGACGCCGCGATGATACCGCCCTCGGTCCGCCCGCGGAAGGGGCGCGCGGCAAAGCCCGATCAGCCCGTCAGCCCGGCGCGTCGAGCACCGCGTAGGTCACGTCGATGCGCTTGCCCTCGCGCAGTCGCTGGACTCGCAGGTGGGTCCAGCTGGGGAGCGCCTCGAGGGCATCGGAGAGGTCTTGGGGCGTGTGCAGGCGATGGCCGTTCACGCCGAGGATCACATCGCCCAGCGCCAGGTCGCAGCCGGGCGCACACAGCTCGGGATCATCTGGGAACACCTGGGTGATCTCCCAGCCGATGAAGTGGCCGTCGTGGCGGTAGGGCTCCGGCGCGAGCTGACGCAGCAGGTACGCGGGCCCAGGGCCCGTCGCCCGCTGCAGCTCCTCGCGGAAGATCGCTCGAGCGGGTCGTGGGTAGCGGGCCGCGGCGGGCTCGCCCTCCTCGGGGGCGTCGACCCGCGCGGAAGCAGGAGGAGCCTCCTCGTCTTCGAGCCCGAGGTCCTCGTGGTCCGGCGACCACGCCGAGGCGTCGGGCGCCGCGGCCTCGGTGGGCGCGAGTCGACAGCCCAGCAGGCTCAGCCCGAGCCACGGGACCGCCACCGCGCGCACGTAGATCGAGGGGAGCTCGCGTCGCATGGCGGTGAGCATTGCGGTCTACGACCGCCGGGGCAAGAAAACCACCGTGGCCGCCAGTCAGAGCCCGGCGTCGATGCATGTGGACAGCAGCTGCGCGGTCACGTCGTGCATCGCCTGGGTGCCGTCCACGCGGTGCACGTTGGTCAGCGTGGCGTCGCGGGCCAGCGCGGCGTAGGCCGCGGCCATGCGCCGCTGGAGCGGCGTGGTCTCGAAGATCTCGAGCGCGGGTCCGGCCGCCCCCTGTCGAGCGGTCACCCTGCGCATGGCTTCGGCCGCGGGCACGTCGAGCACGAACGTGAGATCCGGCCACGGCGCGCGCTGGTTGATCGCGCGCACCCACGCCGCGTCGCAGTCGAGCGACTGGTAGACCCATGAGGACATCACGTAGCGATCGGTGAGCACGACCTGGCCTGCGGCCAGCGCGGGCTCGAGCTCCGTGGCCACGTGGTCGAGACGGTCGGCGGCGAACAGGAGCGCGAGCGCCCCGCGATCGAGCGGCACGGCGCTCGTGGCCAGTCGCTCGCGCGCCAGCTTGCCGATCGACCCAGACGAAGGCTCGTACGTTTCGAGCACGACGTGCCCGCGTGCCCGCAGCGCGACGGCGAGCGCTCCACGCTGCGAAGTGGTCCCGCTACCGTCGATTCCCTCCAGCGCGATGAAGCGTCCTCGGCCCATGGTGGGGTGGACGGTATCAAACGCCGCGCTACGGGCGCGGGGGGGC
>JBFIJN010000807.1:0-2130 GCA_041600735.1 Nannocystaceae bacterium | reverse complement strand
GAGGGCTCCCACTCGTTGTGACCAGGGTTCCGCGGATCGGCGGAGGGCTCGGGCTCACTTGACGGGCAGTGAGCGCGCGAACTTCAGCCCGCGCTCGACCCACGCCTTCAGGTCTTCGTCGGTGCGGATCCCCGCCGTCGCGACGTACACCATGCCCCGCATCGGACGCTTGGTGAAATCCATCGGGCGCGCGTGGGGCAGCGCGAGCGCTTCGTCGTGATAGTCGGCGCCCACCCGCACCATCAGCTCGTCCTTGACGACGCCGCATGCCATGTTGCCGCCGAGCATGAAGGCCAAGCCGCCGAACATGCGGCGCTCGCTGATGCCCTTGCGGCGCGCCACGAGGGTGCGGATGCGCTCGGCCAGGATTTCGTCGTATGCCATCGGTCGCGGCTCCTCGCGGCTAGGTTAGCGTGGGTCGTCGAGCACCGACGTCGAGCCGGCGCTGCAGCGCTAGGCCCACGCGACACAGTGTTCCCTCATCGAAGAGCCGCCCCCACAGCGTGATGCCCTGGGGCATGCTGCGGACCTCGCCCGCGAGCGGCTCGTGGGTGAGGCTGTCGATCGGCCCGCGATCGACGAACCCGGCGCGAATGGTGAGGCTGGGATGACCGGTGGCATTGGTGACCAGCAGCATGCCCCCTGCGTAGCTGGGGCCGACCATCACGTCGACGTCGGCAAAGCGCTCGGCCATGGCGATCATCACCTCGCGACGGATCCGCTGGGCCTGCACGAGCTCCACGGCGCCCAATAGCTGGGTGCGGCGCATGCCGTTGGGCCAGGCCTGGAGGTCCTGCCACTCGAGCGTGTCGTCGCGGCCGTCGAGGATCAACGCCTCGAACGCGGCCGTGGCCTCGGCGTAGAGCACCGCATACAGCGAGGCAAACGGGAGCGAGGGCAGCGAGCGCACCTCGACCACCTGCACGCCGAGCTCGCGCACGAGCTCGGGAATGCGGCGCTCCGGCGCGGTGAGCTCGGGCCCGGCAAACCAACCCGGCATGTAGCCGACGCGCACGGACGAGTCGAGCGGCCGCGCGAGCTCGAGCGCCAAGGGCACGTCGCGCGAGGAGGGATCACCAGGGCAGGCGCCGTCGATCGCGGCCAGCACCATCGCGGCGTCCTCGACGGTGCGGGTGATCGGACCGACCTTGTCGAGCGACCAGCACAGCGCCATCGCCCCGGTCCGTGGCACGCGGCCAAACGTGGGGCGCAGGCCCGTGGTGCCGCAGCGCATCGAGGGCGAGACGATCGAGCCCATCGTCTCGGTGCCGAGCGCGAAGCCCACGAGGCCCGCTGCGACCGCGGAGGCCGGCCCTGCGCTCGATCCACTCGAGCCTTCCTGCGGGTACCAGGGGTTGCGAGTGCGGCCGCCGAACCAGAGGTCACCGTAGGCCAGCGCGCCGAGCGAGAGCTTGGCCACGAGCACGGCGCCGGCGGCCTCGAGTCGCTGCACCACGGTGGCATCGCTCGTGGGCACGCGCTCGCGAAACGGCGTGGCGCCCCAGGTGGTCGCGATGTCCTTGGTGTCGAACAGGTCCTTGGCGCCCCACGGAATCCCATGCAGCGGCCCGCGGCGCTGGCCGGCCGCGAGCTCGGCGTCGGCGCGATCGGCTTGGGCGAGCGCGAGCGACTCGGTCCGCGTGACCACGCACTCGAGCCGCGGGCCCCAGCGCTCGAGGCGCTCGAGGTAGAGCTCGGTGAGGCGGCGGCTGGTGAGCTGTCGGGTGGCGATCCAGTGCGAGAGCTCGGCCACGCTCGCGAACGCGAGCTCGTCGTCGTCGTCAGGCCGCGGGCGGGTGATTGGCGCGAGCGAGAGCGGCGCGGCGGCGGGGAGCGGAGGATGGGTGGGGAGCCGCGGGTCGAAGACGGTCGCGGGCGCGAGCGCATTGGGCAGCGCGTGACCGCGGCGAGCGATCGCCCAGCCGAGCTGCTCGTCGAGCGTGGCGGCGATCTGGGCCCGCTCGCTGGGCGTGTGCAGCACGCCCAGCACGCGCTCGGCCGCCTCGATCGCTTCCACCGTGATCGCACCCCCGGGCTCGGGCGCGGGGGAGGGAAGGGCCGGGCGGTCGAGCTCGCCCGGCGGGGTCACCCGACACGCGGCCGCGGAGGCGGCGAGCGCAGCGAGGAAGT
>JBFIJN010000806.1:0-2132 GCA_041600735.1 Nannocystaceae bacterium | reverse complement strand
TGCCCACGTCGAACGTCTCGCCGTTCCAGCGCAACGGCGCGATGAGCTCGGGCGTAGGCGTCTCGGCCAACAGCTCGTCACGACCATCTCCATCCATGTCCCAGGCAATGAACCCCGAGGGGTCGTCCCCCGCCCCCATCGCCTCCTTCAGATACTCCAACGACACCGGATAGTGGCAGTCATACTGCCCCGGAACCACGATCCCATCCCCACAGCCCTCGGGCAGCACGAACGGCTCCGGCGGCACGCGGCTCGGCTCGGGCCCGCTGCCAGCAGTCTCGCCGTCACTGCTCGACTCACTACTCGACCCCTCCGTCACCGATCCCGGTTCCCGACAGCCAGCCCCGAGCACGGCGATCGCAAGCGCGGAACCCCGCATCCCCACGCCCGCTCGTCTCGAAGCCTTCACCAAGTCGTCTCGCCTTGCTCCGCCCCGCTACCCCACCGGCCCAAACTCGTCACAAGCAGTCTTGATCACCGCGATCGACTCCTGAAAGATCGGCCCATAATCATCACACACCGGCCCAATGAACCCATAGGTGAACATACGGGTGAACTCCAGAATGCGAGTCGCAACCTCGGCGCCCATGATGCCGCCGTTGCACTTGTCGAGCGCGGGGCACATGTTGCCCGCTTCGGCGTCGGGGCCTACGAGCGAGAGCACCACGATCTTGCTCTCCTTGCCCTTCACGGCCACTAGATCGTCGAACCATGTGCCCGGGTCGCCGGGGGAGCCGGGGAGCGCGGTCATGTTGCAGGCCTCGGCGTCCGTCTCGTGGTCGTCCTCTTCGTCGGTGATGATCACGACCACGAGCAGCGCGTCCTCGCGCAGGAAGCCCTGGTTGCAGCCATCCGCGTCGGCGATCGGTGAGGTGAGCGCGGCGAGCATCGCCTCCATGGGGTGCTCGTCGCCGTTTCCGCCGGTGCCCACCCGCGCGGCGCAGGAGAACTTGTTGACCAGGTTGTCCGACTCGGTCATGTAGCGCTGACCCGAGGCGTAGGGCGAGCACACCTGGTTGCTCGAGTCGACGCCTCCGGTGCGCGTGACCATGTTGCCGATCGCGACCGGTCCGCACGACACGTCGAAGATGTAGAGATCGCTGGTGACGACCCCGATGTTGTAGCCGTCGGTCTCGGCCAGCTCTTGCTGCATGGCCGCGATGAAGCCCGGCACGCTGCCCGCGAGGTTGGCCTGCTCGTCGGCCATGCTGCCCGAGTCGTCGATCACGAACAGGAGGTCGACCTTCTTGCAGGCGTCCTCGCCGGTCTCGATGCCGTCGTCGCCCATCGTGCCCATCTGCGCGTCGAGCTTGGGGGCCTCGGTGTCGAGGCCCTCGTCGACGACCGGTCCGGTGGTGCTCGTGGTGTCGCCGGGGTTCTCGGTCGTAGCCGGCCCCGAGGACATGGGGATCTCGTCGCGTGGCTCCGAGGCACATGCCCCGCCGAGCAGCAGCAGCGCTCCCGTAACCATCACCGTCCGTACGCGTTCCACCTGACCAGCGTCGGCGCGGCACCGCGGAGTGTCAAGCACGGGCAGGGACGCGAGCCCGGCGCCCACGTACCGGCTAGCCGCCCAGGCGCCGCTTCAGGTGGCTGCGCAGGACCGGGGGATAGCCGACGAGGGTCGCGACGACGAGGCGAAGGAGGCGAAGCGTGGATGCCGCGGCACGGATGTTCTTCATGACCCCTCTCCCTATGCGCCAGCGGGCGCATTGGGTTGGTTTTGGCGCGGGAACGATTGGCGCGCTCCTCGGCCCCCTGCCATGCTCGGTGACCGGAGGCTGATTGAACGCCATCCTCGCCCATCAGTTGGAGCTCGATGCCGCGCTCGTGCGCATCGCCAAGTCGATCAAGGTGCTCGCGGAGGTGGCCTGGCCCGCCGAGCACTCGACGCGGTTCCTCGAGGGCTGGCGCGCGCGCCGAGCTGCGCTGCCCACGATCGAGCCGGTCGCGGTTCGCTGGCACCCCGAGCTCGACGCGCTCGAGAGCATCGCCGCCAAGTGTGACCCGGGGCATCCGGTGGGCGAGTACGTGCAGCGCACCGCGCTCAGCTTTGCCACCGCGGTGAAGATGCTGCACGGCGCGGGCACCCCAGAGTTCACGCGCCACTCGGTCGAGCTCTACGGCCGCCC
>JBFIJN010000805.1:0-2141 GCA_041600735.1 Nannocystaceae bacterium | reverse complement strand
TAGGCGATCACGAGTCGAGCCGCGTCGCATGCGCTGACGGAGGAACCCAAACTCCGGGCGGCTCGGGTAGTCTCAGGCCATGCGCCCATCGTCCGTGCTCGGATTGCTCTGCGCCACCGCAATGCTCGTCGGGTGCGCGTCTCCGTGTGCCCGCGTGAAGCAGGCTCACACCGAGCTCACCCAGCCCTCGGCGCCGGGAGTTGCAGGCGACCATCTGCGGCTCTCGATGCCGCTCGCGCTGGTCAACCAAGTCGTCAACCGCGAGATCAAGGGGCTGCCGCGGCCTCGCCTGCCACTGCCCGCGATCGCGGGCGTGTCGCTGGGTGCGGCGAGCGTGGGGATCGATCGCGTCACGGTGATCCCCGGCGCGCCCGAGGAGGTGTCGTTCGCGGCCGATGTCTCGATCCGCTCGGGCAACCGGACGCTGCTGCCCCTGCGCATCGCGGCCCGCGTGCGGCCCCAGCTCGATCCGGGCAGCGGCCGAGTCATCATCGCGCTCGACTCGAAGAGCGTCGTGGCGATGGATGCAACGCTGGGCCCGGGCGGCACGCGGGCGCTGGTCGATGCGCTGTGGGCCCAGCTGCCCGGCGCGGCACGCATGCTGACCACCAAGGACGAGGTGGCGCGGATCGTCGACCCGGCCGCCGACCGGCTGCTGCGCAGCGCGGCCAGCTTGGTCGAGCGCGAGCTCCTCGACGACCTCGGCAAGGTCGCCCGCATCGAGCTCGATCTCCCGCCGATCCCGATCGACGAGATCCACGTGCGCTCGAGCGGGGCCGACCTCGTCGTCGGTGTTCACACTCCCCTGCCCTCCCGCGGGGCGATCGCAGCGACGGTGCCGCGCGCGACCCCGGCACACCAGGTGGAGCTGATGATCCACGGCGCCGCCGCGGTCGAGCTGGTCAACGACGCCATGCGGCGAGGTCAGCTACCGAACCGCTTCGAGCTCGACGGCAACGCCGCTCCGGCCGGTCCGCTGGAGGCTCACCTCGCATGGGAAGCCTCCGCCCCCAAGCCGCTGCTCATTCACGCGTTCCTGCTCGATCCCGCCGCCGCCGGACGCCCCGCCAAGGACTGCGCCCACGTCACCCTCGCCGCCACGCCGCAGGTGAGCGCCGACCAGCACCACCTGGTGTTGGCCACCAGCGACGCCAAGGTGGAGGAAGTCGAGGGCTCGGCCGCGATCAAGGCGGGCCTGTTCTTCGGCGGCGTCAGTCGCCGCAGCTTCGAACACGTCGAGAGCATCGCCGCACAGACCGACTTCGAGCTCGGACAGCAGAGCCTTCGCGCCCAGCTGCAGACCGCGGCTCGCAACGGCGATGTGTTGGTGTTGGGGCTCTCGCTCTCGCCGGTGCAGACTCCTCCGGCCCGAACGCCCCGCCGCGGATCCTGAGGGTCGGCAGGAACCTCGACCCGCGAGCGATCACGGCTCGGCCATGATCGCGCCCACGGTCATCACGAGCCCGGGCAGCGCCTCGCTCGCGATCTGTAGCTTCGCGCTCACCGTCGTCCCCTCGCCCGCGACCTTCAGCGAGGCGAGCAGATCGGCGGGCAGGCCCACCTCGGCGAGGGCGGGGGTCAGCTCCTCGGCGACCGCCGGCATCGCGGTGCGAAACTCGTCGGCCTTCTCCGCATCGACGAAGCCGAAGCTCACGTCTACACCGAGGCCGGTCGCGAGGTTCAGGGACATGGCCAACGAGCGGATCCCCGCGGAACCGGGGATCTCCAGATCCGCCACATCGGCCTCGGCGATCGTAGCCACCCCCCACATGTGCGCGCTGGTATCGGCGCCGGCGATGGCCTTGTGGAGCGCGCTCTCGGGCTTCACGGTGGGCGACTCGATCGCGGCGAACACGGCGTCCTCCCACGAGCGGCCGACGATCACGAGGGTGTTCTTGTTGAGGATGATGAGGTAGCCGCCGCCCTCTTGCGGGGTGGTGCGCACGTCGCCCCGGGTCGAGAACAGCAGGATGCCGTCCTTGCCCCCGCTGACCTTGCGAATCTCGTTCTCGGCACACTTCACGATGTCCTCGTCGCCGATCCCGGGCGCCTCGACCACGGCCACGAACTCATCGTCGGTGTCCATCTTTCCGGCGAAGAACACGTGCATGGCCTCGACGTTGATGTCGCACTTGGGCACG
>JBFIJN010000804.1:0-2142 GCA_041600735.1 Nannocystaceae bacterium | reverse complement strand
TCCTCGGCATCACCGCCCTCGCCCAGCTCCTTCTGGATCGCGCGCAGCTGCTGGCGCAGGAGATGCTTGCGTTGATCCTTCTCGAGCTCGCGGCGCACCTCGGTGCCGATCTTCTGCTTGAGCTCCCAGCGCGCCTTGGCCTCGCCGATGATCTCGGCGGCGAGCCGCAGTCGCTGGGCCACATCCAGCGTGAGCAGCACCTGCACCTCGCGATCACGCTCGACGTCGAGCGCCGAGACCACGCGGTCGGCGAGCAAGCCCGGCTCGCGGCTGCTCTCGATGATCTCGCTGAGCGCGGGGTGCTGGTTGCCCACCAGCCGGCGCAGGTGCGAGCGAATCTCGTCGGCCAGCACCTGCGCCTCGTCGCCCGCCGCGCCGTCGGGCGCAGGATCTCCGCGCCCAAACCAGTATGGATCGCTCTGTTCGATCTCTCGCAGCTCGAAGCGCTCGAGCCCCTCGAGCACCACGCGGAAGTTCTTGCCGTCGCGGGCGCGGGCGATCTTCTCGACGCGGGCGTAGACGCCCACCCCGTGAACGTCGGCCAGCACTGGCTCCTCGGTGGCGGGGTCGCGCTGCACGACCACGCCGATCACGTCACCCACGTGTAGGCTCTCGACCAGCGCCACCGAGCGCTTGCGACCGATCGGAACGCTGAGGTTGGTGCCCGGCAAGAGCACGCCGCGGCGAAGGGGAAGCAGGGCGAACGTGGAGGGATTTCGTCGTGTGTTGGGCATGGCTCCGTGTCTTTTCTGATCTGAGGGGTTTCTGTTCGAACCGTCGTCGTTAGCGAGCCGGCCTCTGTATGCAGACCGTCGACCCGCGGGTGGGTAGTTACCGGCGCTCCGCGGCGGTGATCTCGAGGTCGGTGACGATGCCGCCACGCAGCAGGCGAACCACCACGGGCTGGCCTACGCGGTCGGCCAGCTGAGCGCGTAGCCCGGCCGGGGAGCGCACCGCGGCATCGCCGATGGCGAGGATGACGTCGCCGACGAGCAGCCCCGCCTGCGCGGCGGGACCGTCTTCGGCCAGGCCTACCACGGCCAGCGCGCGCCCCTGACCGAGCTGCTCGCGTAGCTCGGCGGGAAGTCGCGCGGGCGAGACCCCAACGCCGAGGTAGGCCTGCGGCACGCGACCGTGCGCGACGATGGCCTCGACGCTCGCGCGCACGGTGCTGACGGTGAGCAGCACCGTGGTGTCTGGGGCCAAGCCCGCGGTGGTCAGGCCGAGCACCCGCCCCTCACCATCGAGCAGCGGCGCCACCGAGAACCCATGGGGCAGCACGCGATCGAGCTCGACGTAGGGCGCCAGCGAGCGACCGCCGGGCGTGCGCACGCCTTCGCCCACCACCGAGACCAGGCCGAGTCCTGCGCGGATGCTGCGTCCGGGGCGGGCGAGCGCGAGGCCCACCTCACCCACGCGCACCGTGGCCGCCTCGCGCCAGCTCGGCGCGTGCGGCCGCGGCTCGAGGCCCTCGAGCTCGACCCGCAGCACGGCGAGATCGGTGGAGGGGTCGCGCCCCAGCAGCTGAGCGGGCCGCGGCTCGGCCTCGCCCAAGCCCACACGTAGCGGCTCGTCGCGGCGTAGCGCATGGTGGGCGGTGATGACGATCCCGTCGTCGGACCACAGGAGCCCCGTGGCCCCCGCTTGGCGAGGTGCCTCCACGCGCACGATGGCGGGGCCCGCGGTCTCGGCGAGGGATACGAAGGAATCGGAGGAGCTGAGCAGGTTCATGGGTCGGTGCCTCTTGCTGCCCGCCATGTTGGGTCCGCGCAGAGGGCCCGCCATCGGCCGATCGGGCGGCTCCAAGCGACGGAGCGACCCACCAAGCCCCCCGCTCGTGCGGGTACGACCCCGCCGGATGGGCGGGAGATAAAGTGGCTCGGCCGCCTTGACCGCGAGCGGCGCCGACCCACGTTGGACCAGATCCGTGCTCGCGAGGGCGTTGTGTGCCTTCGACGCACGACGAACAGTGGGTCCGGGCTACGATGTCCGAGCCGCTCGCGCTCGGTCGCACTCGCTGGAGCCTTCGCATGCAAAAGCACTCCCTGCCCGATCCACTGCTCGCGCTCCAACCCGAGGTGCGAGCGCTCGTGGTGGGCGACGATCCCCTGGTGCGCCAGGGCTTCGTCGCGCGCCTCGCCG
>JBFIJN010000803.1:0-2144 GCA_041600735.1 Nannocystaceae bacterium | reverse complement strand
CGCACGAACCCCTCGGCCGGCACGTCGTGTAGCTCGACCGCACGCAGACCCTCGGTCACTGACACCCGCAGATCGGCCACCGTCGCGTACCGTCGCTCGTCCTCTCGATGCAGCCAGTACGCGACCGGTTGCAGCACCCGCCGCGCCACTTCGGCATCGAATCCTTCCCACCGCCCCTCCAGCAGCTCTCGCCCCTTCACCTCGTGCTGCCAGTGCTCGAGCAGGATCTCCTCGCACGTCCCGTAGATCTCGCTCCGCTCGCTCGGCAGCCCACCAGCGGAGGCTCGCTCGCGATGGATCAAGCACAGCGCCGTGAGCAACAGCGGCGTGCGAGCCAGCTGCCCCAGCCGTTCCTGCCCAGCGAAGGCCTCCGCATCCAAGCGCTCGAGCAGAGCCTCCGCGTGGTGCTTCGCCGCCTTCGGCGACACCGCCCGTCCCTGCTCCCGCGCATCCATGACCTCCACCGCCTGGTGCCAGTTGTGCACCAGCCGCTTCACCTGCTCGTCGTCGAGCGGCTCGAGCCGCAGCTCGAGGAACGCGTTGTCCAGGTGCACCGTCTGCACATCCGCGTACCCCGCGTAGCGGCTGCTCACCATCAGGTGATGCTTGCCCAGCCGCCGCTGCGCGCTCGAGATCACCTTCGCCATGCGGGCCCGCTCGACCGCATCGGGCACCTCGTCCAAGCCATCGAGCAGGTACAGCACGCTCTCGTGCTGGAGCAGTCGAGCCACCAGCTCCGGCGACACCCCACCCATCACCTCCGGCAGCGCCTCGCGCACCAGCTCCTCGAGCTTGGGCACCGCGTGACCTTCGGGCAGCCGAAGATCCCGGATCGCCACGAACACCGGCACCGTCCCTGCGGGCAGTCCCAGGCTCTCCGGCCCGCGCGCCTCGTCGAGCACGCGCAGCAGCATCTGCTGCAGCTGCGTGGTCTTGCCCGAGCCCGGGTCACCCAGCATCACCATCGCCCGCTTGTTGCACCGGCTCGCGTAGCGGAACGCATCGTCGAGGCCGACCTTCTTCTTCTCCCGCTCGCCGTCGGCCTCGCCCTCGAGCCCCGCGAACACCTCGTGCCTGCTGTGCCCGTGCGCCTTGACCATGTCGAGCTCCACGTAGAGCTCCTCCCACGTCATCCCGTACTCGATCGGGCTCGTGAACCCGATGAAGTGGTTGACCCCATAGCGCGCCCGCACGGCCTCGCGGTAGCTCGCCAGCTCCGCCGCCGTGAGCTCGCCGGTCGCGGCCTCGCGAGACGCTCGGCTCGATGAAGGCGCTTCGCTCGTGCCCAACTCGAACCTCGCATCACCCTGCACGTTGATCTGCTGGGTGACGGCCGCACCTTGATTGGCCACGACCCGCTGCGCCTCGCTCCCTCCCTGCGACGCGGCCGGCGTCGTGCGCATCGCCCCCGGCCCGGGCGGCGGCTCATCGGGCTCGCTCATCGACACGACCTCACGCCCATGAGCCTACGCCAGCAAGACCCGCCACGGGGGAGGACACCTCCGTAACGACCCGTAGCGCCCGCGTAGCGCCACGCGTGCCCGTAGGCCCCCGCCCCGCCTCGAACCCGGCTTGGCCCGCTGGTGCCACCCGGCCGAGCAGTGGTTGACACTGCCCGGTGCGCCCGATCAACCTCGATCCGTGGCTGCCAGCGTCGACGTCCTCATCATCACCGCGCTCCGCGAGGAGCTCGACGCCCTGCTCGAGGTCACCGCCGGCCTCGTCGAGCCCTGGGTCGACGGCCACGACGGCGACTACCGCATCGCGACCTTCGACGGCCAGCACGGACCCCTCCGCGTGGCTGCGGCGCGCCCGACTCGGATGGCCGGCGTGGCCACGGCCACGGTCGCCACGCGCTTGGCCGACCTGCTCGCGCCCGCTTGCCTCGCCATGTGCGGCGTGTGTGCCGGACATCCGCGGGACACCGATCTCGGCGACGTGGTCATCGCCGATCGCGTGTTCCACTACGACCAGGGCAAAGCCAAGCCCGACGCATTCGAGGGTGACCTCTGGGTGCACGCGCTGCACGACACCTGGCTCCGCGCCGCGCAGGATCTCGCCGGCCCGGCCAAGGGCTTCCACGGGTACACCGTCGCCGACGACGAGGCGGGTCAGTGGTGGTTCATCGAGCAGCTGCTCGAGGG
>JBFIJN010000802.1:0-2154 GCA_041600735.1 Nannocystaceae bacterium | reverse complement strand
GCGAGCTGCTCGTTGCGCGCCGAGTCGATGATCTTGGTGTTGAGCCGCTCGATCTCGTCGTGCAGATCGGACTCGGCCACCGCCAGCCGATCGGCGAGCTCGGCCGCCTCCTTCACGCGCACGAGGCTGGCCTCGTACTGCTGGCGCAGCACGTCCTCGACCGAGCGCGGGGTGATGGCCAGCGAGGTGAACCCGGGGATCCGCGACATCGCCTCGCGAAAGCGGCTCCACAGCGAGGTGCTCACGCGCCCCTCGCCGACGTAGCTCGACAGCCGCGCCAGCTGCTGCACCTCTTGGCCGAGCAAGCCCTGGACCTCCACGTTGCGCGCCTGGAGCCCCTGGAGCACCTGCACCTGGCCATCTTGGCGGCCGCGCTCCTCGGCGAGGCTCGTCTCGAGCGTGGCGACGGAGACCACCTCGCCCACGTAGGGCACTTCCTTGCGCAGCAGCGCGTCGATCGAGTCTGCCATGCCCCCCGCTCGTGGGAGCCCGACGATAACCCGTTCACTCGCGCGCGTCAGCCGTGGGGTCGTGCCCCGCACGAAAGATGTCGAGCCACGCGAGCTCCACCGCCACGTCGGAGGCCGGGTGCAGCACCACCAGATCGATGCCTGCGGGCCACGGGTGCGTGCGCGTGAGCGCGTAGTCGTGCCAGCCGGGGCGCAGCGCGAGCGAGCGGGGCTCGCCCGCGAGATCCACCTGCAGCGTCACGGGAGCGGCCGCCCACACGCGTAGCCGTGCGTCGAGCACCAGCGGCACGCGCAGCGGCACGGCCAGCGTGGCGCCCGGCTGCACCGCGCGCGCGCGATGATCCCCCCGCGCCTGCACGGACCCCAGGCCCACGAGCGCCCAGCGAGGATCGTCGACCCACAGCCGCTCGTAGCCCTTGGCATCGCCGCGCGCCTGCACCAACGCCCAGCCCGCGGTGCGATCGTAGGCGCCCGGCGGCGCCCCGCTGCGCGCCGCGAACACCCAGCTGGCGGGCCATGATCCCGGGGTGCCGATCGCCTCGAACACGCCGTCGAGCGGCAGCCCGAGCGCGCGCGACCACGCGGGCGCGAGCGACTGCGGCACCCCGCGCTGCAGCGCGCCGCGCAGGTAGTCGTGCTGCAGCTGCACCGAGAGCCGCACCGAGCCGAGCGCCAGCGCCAGCACGGCGAGCCGCGCCCAGAACCCGCCGCGCCGCCGCTCGAGCACGGGCTGCAGCACCGCCGCAAAGCCCACCGCAAACGCCACCGTGCCGCCCACGAGCCGCCGTCCACCAAACGCCCACCCGCCCCACCAGTCATCGACCGCGCCGCACACGTAGACCTCGAGCGCGAGCGAGAGGAGCAGCGCCCGCGCGGGCCAGCGCAGCGCGCCGCGCCACGCCGCCCCCCCGAGACCGACGAGCGCCAGCCCCAGCGCGGGCGACCAGGCCAGCAACCCACCGCGGCTCGACCACAGCACCAGATCCCACTGACTGTGCCCCCAGCGCATGAATTCGGGGCCCTGCGGCACCAGCCACGCGGTGCCGTAGATCTGCTGCCACATCCACGCCTGCGGCCACCAGCACGCCGCCGCGACGACCATCAGCGCGGCGAGGCCGAGCATCGCCGAGCGTCGCTGCGCTGGCTCGCGCAGCGCGGCGAGCCCCTCGCCCAGCGGCCACACGGCGAACACGAGATCCTGCGGACGCACCAGCACCACGAGGCCGAGCCACAGCCCCACCACCGCGCCCCGTCGCGCGCCGCCCGAGGGCCCGCCGCGCGCGGTCGCATGGCACAGCCCCGCGACCGCCAAGGCCGAGGCCGCGTGCGACCAGCTCGGCTGCCGCGTGGCGTACCACCACAGCGGCGTGACCACGGCCGTCAGCACCACCGCGAGCGCCACCGTTCGCTCGGCGAACCAACGCCGCAGCAGCCGCGCCGCGAGGCACAGCGCCAGCCAACCGGCGAGCACGCTGCCCAGCATCGTGATCCGCTGGCACCGCGCCGAGCTGCCGTCACCCGGGTCGTCCCACAGCCCCAGCGCATCGCCGCCCACGCTCACCGCATGCGCGACCACGAACGCGGGCGCCCACACGATCGCCGTGCCGAGGGTGAAGTGATCCCCCGCCCAGCCATCGGCCCGCAGCGGCTGTCCATGCGGGTTGCCCAGGCGCTCGAGGTCGTT
>JBFIJN010000801.1:0-2203 GCA_041600735.1 Nannocystaceae bacterium | reverse complement strand
TCGGTGCATGCTTGGGCTCGCGCCCCATGAGCCCGCGCCCGGTGAGGGAGCGGCGAGCCCACGGCAACATCCGCGCGGCCGCGTGTGCGTTGGACATGACGCTCGATGATCACGAGTCTCGGCTTGCGCGCTTGGAGCAGCGTGACTCCATTCGGCAATCTGAGATGCTCTCCCGGTGACCGCCGAGTCCACCGGCCCCACGTTTCCCGCGCGCCTGCACGTGCTCCTCGCCCGCACCACGGCACATGCGGTGGTGGTGCGACGCGGCCCCTCGCGGCACGTCTGCGTGATCGGCTGGGACCGCACCCGCGACACCTTCGAGGAGGGGCAGTGGCTACGCGGGCGGATCTACGAGCGACGCTGCGATCTCTCGCCCGATGGTCGCTACTTGATCTACTTTGCCCTGAACGGCCACTGGGATTCCCAGACCGGTGGGTCATGGACGGCGATCTCGCGCGCTCCCTACCTGCGCGCGCTGGTGCTCTTGGGCAAGGGTGACGGCTGGCACGGCGGTGGCCTCTTCACCGGCCCCGACCGCTACTGGCTCAACGACGGCTACGGTCACGAGATCCTGCGCGACAGCAAGGCCCTCCGACGCGACCTCGAGCACGCTCCGCAGCCGTACTACGGCGGCGAGTGCACTGGCGTGTACTACCACCGGCTCCTCCGCGACGGCTGGACCCTCTGCGAGCACGTCGAGTCCAGCCGGCTGGAGGCGCTCACGGTCTTCGAGAAGAACCTCGGCCACGGCTGGTGCCTGCGCAAGCTCGCCCACGAAGAGGTCGGCGCTCCCGTCGGCAAGGGCTGCTACTGGGACGAGCACGAGCTCGAGCATCCCGCGCGGGGCCTACGGATCCCCTGCCCCGACTGGGAGTGGGCCGAACGAGACGGCAATCGTCTGATCTTCGCCCGCGGCGGCGGCCTGTATCGCGTGGCTCGGCCGACACACGACACGCTCCCAGAAGCCACGCTGTTGTGTGACTTCAATGGGATGACGTTCGTGGCCCGCCCGGCGCCCTATCGGTAGTCGGCTACCCAGCTCACGCTGTCTGCTCGCTGGTGGCCTTCGCGTTCACCAAGACGTGGGAAGCCGAGGAGATCGAGGACTGGATCCACGCGATTCCTTCAGACACGTTCATCCAGGTCGATGACTACGGTGGCTACAGTGCGAAGCTAGAGGCGGCAACGGAGGATTGCGAGGGGCGCGGGGAGTGACCGGGCCCGTGGCCCGAACGAGTCGCGAGGATCGGGTGACGAGGATGCCCGAAACCGGCACCATGGAGTTGATGGCGAACGATGCGGATCGGGAGCTCGAAGAGCTGGGCCGGGCGCTGGCCGACGTGCTGGTCACCGCAAGGCCGAAGCGCAAGAAGAGTGCTTCCCCTACCACGAGTGCGACCGAGGTGGTCGCGAGGCCGATCGCCAAGAAGAAGCGCAGACGAGTGCTCCATCAGCCACGCGTCTTGCCATCTCCGACTTCCCCAGTTCCGCGCCCGCGCGCGTGAGTCCGCCGAGCCTCGCGATGACCGAACACGACAACGGCGACAGCGTCGGCGGCGACGACCACGAGGATATCGCCCACCATCCCCACGACGGCTTGGTGAAGCGCATCTTCACCGACCCCGAGACCGCCGCCGTCGAGCTACGCCAAGTTCTTCCGGCCACGCTGTGCGACCGACTCGACTGGGGCACGCTGCGCGTCGAGCCCAGCTCGTTCATCGATCCCAAGCTCAAGCCGCGTCATAGTGACATCCTCTACACGGTCGCCATCACGGGGTCGGAGCGGCGGATCTCGCTCTATACCGTGCTCGAGCACCAGAGCAAGCCCGACGCGAGGATGGCCGCTAGGTTCATCGTCTACGTGGGTCGCCTCTACGAACGCTATTTCCGCCAGCACAAGAACAGCGCGACCGTGCCGATGGTCGTACCGATCCTGCTGTACCAGGGTCCCACCGGCTGGACCCTTCCCCGGCGGCTGTCCGAGTCGCTCGACGTCCCGCCCGAGCTACTCGCGGCCTTCCCATCTCCGATCGAGCTGGCCTTCGCCGTCGACGACCTCGAAGAGTCGGTGATCGGCGAGCACGTCACCCGCGACATGCTCGTCCGCGATCGTCACCTCGCGCAGGCCGAGATGGCGCGGACCATGCTCTGGCTCTACCACCACCAGGAAGCAAGCTCCGGAGCACGCGCCGCCGCACTGGGT
>JBFIJN010000800.1:0-2213 GCA_041600735.1 Nannocystaceae bacterium | reverse complement strand
CTCCGCGAGTGGCTGCCACGCCTGCGCACCGTCATCGATCCCGCGGCCGAGACGCTGGCGTGGATCGAGGCGCACTGGGGGCTGCACGGCGGCGAGGGGCGCGAGCGCTTCGTGACCACGGGATCGGCCGAGGCCATGCAGCGCGCGGCTCAGCTCGCGTTTGGGCTCGTGCTGCCCGCGGTCGATGCGGTCGAGCTGCTCGGTCTGGGCCTCCCCGGCCCGTGGCGCCCGGGGCCGCTGCGGTGAGGATCGTGAGCGCGCGGGTGGAGGCCGGTGTGGCACCATCGATGGCGTGAAGCGATCGACGATCGGGTGGACGGTGCTGGGGGGCTGGATGGTCGGGTGCTCACCGGTGCCGGAGGTGACCGATCCCTCCGCCGGCGGCTCGAGCTCGAGCGCCACCGACGAAGGCTCCGAGCTGGGGACGACCACGAGCTCCTCGAGCGGCAGCGTCGACGAGACCGGCGCGACTACCGAGGACACCACCGGCGAGCCTCCGTTCGATCCCGGCGATCCGTTCGACCCGCCGCCGCCCGTCGAGCCGCTGCCCGAGGATCGCGTGATCGAGCTGGGCGCGGCGATCGACGAGTGGCTCGGCGATCCCTCGGTCTCGTTCGCCGACCAAGGCGTGCTGATCGTCGATCCGGCCGCCGATCAAGTGCTCTACGCGCGCAACCCCGAGGTGCTGCGGATCCCGGCCTCCAATACCAAGCTGTTCACCACCGCCGCGGCGATGGAGGCGCTCGGCGAGGATCACCCGGTGGGCGTCGAGGTGTGGGGCGACTCGGCGATCGATGGCGGTGGCGTCGTCGCGGGCGAGCTGCGCTTGGTGGGACACCACGATTTCTCATGGTCGGCCGACGTCACGCCCGGCGATCCGCGACTCTCGCTCGAGCTGCTGGCCGAGGCGCTCTACGCCGCGGGCCTGCGCCAGGTGACCGGTGGGATCACGGCGCAGGGCGAGTTCCTCTACGATGGCTACTCGCTGGGCACCTACGACGCCGCCACCCACCGCAGCCTGGCCGCGACGCGCTTTCGCGAGGCGCTGGCCGCTGCGAGCATCACCGTGGGCCCGAGCACCAACGTCTCGGCCAGCTTCGATCCCCCCGCCGGGGCGGTGCTGCTCGAGCGCTGGGAGGAGGCGCCGCTCTCGGTGAGCGCGGTGCCGATCAACGTGCGCAGCCACAACGAGTTCGCCGACATCCTGCTGCGCCACCTGGGCTGGAGCCTCGGGGGCAGCAGCGACTATGGGACGGGCGCGGCCGAGCTCTCGACCTGGCTCGATGGGATGGGCCTGCCGGGGGGCGAGGTCGTGTTCTTCGACGGCTCGGGCCTGTCCCACGGCAACCGCGTCAGCCCGCGCCACGTAGTCGATCTGCTGCGCGTCATGAGCACGGTGCCGCCGGGGGACGCGTGGCGGCGCACGTTCTCGATCGCGGGCGTGCGCGGCACGCTGGCCGGCCGCATGCTGGGGGCCGATACGCTGGGCCGCGTGCACGGCAAGACCGGCACGCTCACCGGCACCATCGCGACCAGCGGGGTGATCTACAACCGCTGGGATCGGCGCGAGTACCTGTTCTCGATCTTGATGAACGGCACCGGGGATGCGGCGGCCACGCGCTCGATCCACGACGGCGTGATCGGCGAGGTCGCGGCCGACATTCGCGACGAGGCGGCCCCGCCCGCGGCACCGGTGCTGCTCGCGGTACGCCACGATCCCGGGACGACGGTGGCGAGCCTCGAGTGGTCGCCGGTCGCTGGTGCCGACGGCTACCTGGTGTGGCCCAGCCCCGATGGTCTGGTGTGGGACCGCGCGCTCGCGCGCCATGTGACGACGCCTTCGCATCGCGCGGGTAGCCTGCCGTTTGCCACGCCGCCGCTGTTCGTGCGGGTGAGCGCGGTCGGTCCCGCGGGGGAGGGCGAGCTTTCCGATGTCTACGCGACGTGGGTCGACGACGCCGAGGTCCGCGTGTTGGTGGTCGATGGCAACGATCGCTGGCAAGCCCAGCCGGTGGTCGAGAACCCGCTGGGCCGCGGTCACGACTTCGCAGCCGTTCATGCGCGAGCGCTGCTGGGCACCGACGTCGGCTTCGATACCGCGGCCAACGAAGCCATCATCGACGGGGTCGTGGTGCTCGACGACTACGATCTGGTCGTGTGGGTGCTGGGCGAGGAGAGCAGCGAAGACGAGACCTTCAGTCCGGCCGAGCAGG
>JBFIJN010000799.1:0-2216 GCA_041600735.1 Nannocystaceae bacterium | reverse complement strand
TGCTTGTGCGAGGGCCGCTGGAGCAGCCCCTCGAGCACGTTGTAGGGCAGCTGCTGCCAGTTGCCGTCCACGACGAACGGGTGCTGACCATAGAGCGCCTCGAACAGCGCCACGCAGAATGCGAACTGATCGCTCGGGGGGCCCGCCGCCGCTCCGCTCAGCTGCTCGGGCGACATATAGGCGGGCGTGCCCACCATCGCGCCGGTGCGGGTGAGCGCCTCCTTCCAGCTCGCCGACCCCAGCGAGCCTCCCGAGATCTCCGAGGGGCTCGAAGGCTCGACCGCTCCGCTCTCGCGCACGAGCCCAAAGTCGAC
The DNA here is from genome assembly GCA_041600735.1 of Nannocystaceae bacterium. Taxonomy (GTDB): domain Bacteria; phylum Myxococcota_A; class Polyangia; order Nannocystales; family Nannocystaceae; genus Paraliomyxa. The sequence goes on along the minus strand of JBFIJN010000799.1, from coordinate 1,902 downwards.
CACGCGCACGCGGCCGTCGCTGCCCACCAGCACGTTGCCCGGCTTGAAATCGCGGTGGACCAAGCCCTGCGCGTGCGCAGCCGCGAGCCCCTCGCCGGCCTGGGTGAACACCTCCACGATCTCCGCGGGGCTGCGCCGGCGCAGGCGGAGCCAGCGATCGAGCGACTGCCCCTCGACCAGTGCCATGGCCACATAGGCCTTGTCGTCGTGCTCGCCGATCTCGAACACCTCGACGACATTGGGATGGCTGAGCCGCGCCAGCGCCTGGGCCTCGCGACGCAATCGCTCGCGATCCGAGGCTGCGTCGTGCGCGAGCATGAGCTTGAGCGCGACCGTGCGACCGATCCGCTCATCGTGCGCCTCGTAGACCACGCTCATGCCGCCGATGCCCAGGCGCCGCAGGACCGTGAAGCGACCAATGCGTCGAGGGTCTTCGGCCGGGGCGGCACGACGGCCGAGCGGACGAGTGCGGGTGAGCGGGCGACCCGTGCGGTCGACCGTACCGCGGTCCGATGCTGCCGGTCCGCCCATCACCCGCAGGATCGGCCCCGCGCCTAGGCGTTGTCGAGATCAGAGTGGCGACTCGCCCTGGTTGACGAGTGTCAACCATGGCCAGCCGTGGCCAGCGAGCGGCTCGCGCAGTCGTAGCCCGGGGCGACTACTCGCCGCCGTCGTCGTCGCGCTCGCCCTGCTCGTCGTGAAGATCGAGCAGGTGACCCGAGCGGCGGCGCTTGGTCTTCAAGTAGAAGCGATTCTCTTCGCGCGGCGCGACCTGCAGGCCCACCCGCTGCACCACGTCGACCCCAGCCTCACGCAGGCCATCGACCTTCTTCGGGTTGTTGGTGTGCAGCTCGATCGAGGCCACGCCCAGCGCCATGATCATCGCGCCGGCCACGTCGTAGCGACGCATGTCATCGTCGAACCCGAGGTGGCGGTTGGCGTCGACCGTGTCGAAGCCCTCGTCTTGCAGCGCGTAGGCGCGGACCTTGTTGGCGATGCCGATGCCGCGACCTTCCTGCCGCATGTACAGCAAGATTCCGCGCTCGCTGCGAGCGAACCGCCGCAGCGCTTCGTGCAGCTGCTCGCCGCAGTCGCAGCGGTTCGAGCCGAACACGTCGCCGGTGAGACACTCCGAGTGCACGCGCACCGGCACCTCGCCGTGGCCCTCGACATCGCCCTTCACGACCGCGACGTCGTCGAGGCGGCGCCCCTCTTCGGTCTCGAACGCGTAGACGTCGAAGTCCCCGTGCTTGGTCGGCAGCTTGGCATGCGCGCTCACGACCAGGGTGAGCGGCCGGCTGGGGAGGAGCTTCAAGGCTGCGTTGAAGGGCGGGATGCGCATGACGAGGTTCTTGGAGCGGGGGGCCGCGGTAGCTTCTCTACGCAGGTTGATAGCCGATCTTGGCCCATTCGCAATGCGTCGCCGCTCACGGCGCCCAAAGCGGCGCGGGAGGCCGCCTGCGGCGGATCCACGCGAGAATGGTATCCCTGGCTGGGTTGTCACCGCGCGAGACGGGACGGTATGGTGCCGCGATCCCCGTGAGCACTACCGTCGTCACCACCGTCCGCTTCGAGTCGGCGCACTTTCTCCCCCACGTTCCTCCTGAACACAAATGTCGTCGCATGCACGGCCATAGTTACCGCTGCGAGGTGCACGTGACGGGGCCCGTAGACGAGCACATGGGCTGGGTGGCCGACTACGCCGAGATCCGGAGCGCGTTCGAGCCGATCCGCAAGCGCCTGGATCACTACCTGCTCAACGAGATCGAGGGGCTCGAGAACCCCACCAGTGAGCGCATCGCCGCGTGGATCTGGCGCGAGCTCGCGCCGGGGCTGCCGGCGCTCTCCAAGCTGGTCCTGCACGAGACCGAGGCCTCGTTCGTGGTCTACACCGGGCCCTAG
>JBFIJN010000798.1:0-2217 GCA_041600735.1 Nannocystaceae bacterium | reverse complement strand
GCCCAGGCCGAGGCCGATCGCACGCGGGTGGCCAGCGCCCAGGCGGGGCGCGAGCTCGACGATCGCCGCAACAACCTCTCGCAGGCCGAGGGTCGACTGGCCCAGCTGCACGTGCAAGCCAGCCGCATCGACGAGCCCGCGCTGCGGGCCGAGCACGAGCGCGCGCAAGCGCAGCTGCGCGCGCTACCCGAGCCCGCGCAGCCCGTGAGCGCCGAGCAGCTCGAGGCCGCGCAGGCCGAGCTCGACGCCCGCCAGCAGGCCGTTCGCGAGCTCGAGGCCGCGTTCGATCAGCAACGCGGCGCGCTCAAGCACGTGGGGGGTGCCATCGCCCGCGAGCGCGCGCGCGAGACCGAAGACGCACTGCACGCGGCCAAGCAGCGCGAGCACGACCTCGAGCTCGACTACGCCGCCTGGCGCCTGCTGGCCGAGACCCTGCGCGAGGCCGAGACCGCCGAGGGCCGGCACCTGGGCGAGGCGCTCGGCGAGCCCGTGCACCAGCGCTTCACCGCGCTCACCGGCGGTCGCTACGGCGCGCTCAAGCTCGGCCGCGATCTACGGGCCGAGGGCCTCGAGGTCGCCGGAGCCACCCGCGATCTGAGCCGCTTCTCCGAGGGCGTACAGGACCAGCTGGCCACGATCCTGAGGCTCGCCATCGCCGAGCACCTGGGCACCGCGCTCGTGCTCGACGATCACCTCGCCCAGACCGACCCCGGGCGCGTGGCCTGGTTTCGCGAGCTACTGCTGCGCGTGGGCCACAGCGCGCAGATCATCGTGCTCACCTGTCGCCCCGAAGACTATCTGCACGAGGGCGAGTGGCCCGCGCCGGGGCAGGCGATGCACGACAGCGAGGGGCTGCGGGCCATCGACCTCACCCGGGTGATCCGCCGCGCCGGCGATCGCTGATCCCGACGCGGGGGCTCATCGCTCGCGCCGCGCTCACCTCACGCGCCGGATCTTGCGGACCGTCTTGGTGTGGTGCTCGTCGCCGCCGCGCCCGTCGAGTCGCACCGGGATCCCGATCGTGACCCCCGCGAGCAGCGACAGCCCCGTATTCGAGTAGTCGGGCAGCTCCGGCATCTTGCGACGCGCGCTCCACAGCTGCATCACCTCGGCGTTGAGCGCGATGTAGTTGCTGATCCGCACCTCGAGGCCCGCGTGCAGCTCGAACCCGATGCGCGCGCTCGCGTCGACGACCCGGGCCTGCTCGGCGCGACGGTAGTCGAGCCGCAGGATGTCGAAGCCAAAGCCCAGACCGCCGTAGGGGCGCACGGGGAACTCCTCGAACAGGTACACGTTGCCCCCGAGGAACAGCGGCACCGAGGTGTAGTCGAGGCGCGTGGCCTGCCCCGTGCCAAAGCCCTCCTCGCCGGGCTCGAAGCGCACGCGGCCTTGCTCGAACCCGCTGCGGAAGTAGCCCACGAAGCGAGGGTAGCGCCACGCGCTGTCGGTCTCGAACATCTGCACCTTGAGGTCGAGCCCCTTCACGTAGCCGCACGCCGTCTGGCCCGCCGGATCGGCGCACGCCTTGAACTGATTCTGGCGCAGTCGCCCGTCTCCGCTCGAGACCCGGCCGCTGCCGCCAACCGGGGAGAACACCGCCCCCGCCTGGAGCCCGAGCCACTTGATCTCCTTGCGGTGATGGTGGTGCTCCTCGACCGTCTCCTCGATGATCTCGTCGTCGTCGTCGTCGTCGTCGCTCGAGGTCTCGACGATCGTCACCACCTTCTTGGTCTCGCCGTCGTCGGTGGTCTCGACCACCTTCACCACCGGCGCCTCGCCGCCGTCCTTGGCCACCGTCACGGTCTTGGTGGTGTTGCCCTCGGAGTCGGTGGTCGCGACCACCGTCACCGGACCCTCGGTCGTGGTCTCGGTGACCACGCCCTCCGGCTCGCCCTCGCCCTCCGCGGCCAGGGCCGGAGCAGCAACGGACAGCGCAAGCAGCGCGAAAGTGGCAGGAAGAAGAAGGGAGGGGCTGAACGCTCGCATGGGAAGGGCCTCGTGTGGCGGGTGCGAGGTCCCCTATCCGCGTGGGTCGGGGGTGGGTTGGGAAAATCGACCGACCGCTAGCGCCCCCGCAGGTGCTCCGCCATCACCGTCGGATTCCCGCTATGAGCCATCGCCGCCTCGGCGCTCAGCAGCCCGCGCCGCACCAGCGCGGCCAGCGTGACCTCGAACGAGAGCATCCCGTCGGCGCGACCCTTCTGGATCTCGGACTGG
>JBFIJN010000797.1:0-2220 GCA_041600735.1 Nannocystaceae bacterium | reverse complement strand
GCACGGATCACGACATTCGACTCGACCACATCGTGACATCGAGCCGCCACGCGGCACTGCCGTGAGCCGAGCCGCGCTGGTTTCGTGCGGCAGCCCATCCCCGTTGCGGCCGAGGATCGAGCACATCGCTCGAGTGTACAGGCTACCCCGACAGATCGGGACGTGCGGCCCTTCCGCTCGTGGCCGCGCAGTCGAGGATCCCATGGTGGCGTTGGGCCCCCACCGGTGGATGAGGGACCGCGACGCGCTCGATTGCAGCGACACGGCAAGAGGGCCGCGCGCTACACTGAGCTGCCGAACCATGTCGAGCGACGTCACCTCGGACCTCGGTCCCCCCTCCCCCGAGCCCAGCGATGGGGCCGATGGGCCCGTGACCACGGTGCCGCTGGGCGACGTGGCGCCCACGCCGGTGTCGTCGCCCAAGTTTGGCGATCGGATCGGCCGCTTCGAGATCCTCGAGTCGATCGGCGAGGGCGGCGTGGGGCGAGTCTACTGCGCCTACGATCCCGAGCTCGATCGACGCGTGGCGGTGAAGCTGCTGCATCGCTTCTCCGACCCGACCACGCAGGCTCGCTTCCTGCGCGAGGCGCAGATCATGGCGCGGCTCAACCACCCCAACATCTTGCCCGTGTTCGACGTGGGCTCGGATGTGCATGGGCCGTTCATCGCGATGGAGCTGGTCGAGGGCTCGACGCTGCGCCACTGGCTGCGGCGCCGTCGTCCTTGGTCGGAGGTCGTGCGAACGTTCGCGGTCGCTGGCCGGGCGCTGCTGTGTGCGCACGAGACCGGGCTCATCCACCGCGACTTCAAGCCCGCCAACGTGATGATCGGACACGACGGGCGGGTTCGCGTGATGGACTTTGGACTGGCCCGCGCGGTCACTCGCGAGGACAGCCTCGAGACCCGGCCGGTGCTCGAGATCGGGGATGGGTTCCTCGACCAGACCTTGACCGAGCCCCACCTCGCGATGGGCTCGCCCCCGTACATGGCCCCGGAGCAGCACCGAGGCGAGCGGCTCGATCCTCGCTGTGACCAGTACTCGTTCTGCGTGTCGCTGTGGGAGGGGCTGTATGGCGCGCGGCCGTACGTGGGGAGCTCGCCCTCGACGCTGTTCGTGCTGAAGATGGCGCACCAGCCCGTTGCGCCGCGCCAACCGGGGTCGCAGCGTGCGCTGCACGAGGCGCTGATGCGCGGGCTCTCCCCTGCGCCCGCGGACCGCTTTCCCTCGATGGTCGAGCTGCTGGAGGTGCTCGATCGAGCCGTGATCGGTCGGCGTCGGCGCAAGTGGCTGATGGCGGGGCTCGTCCCCGTGCTCATGACCGGCGCCGCCGCGATGGTGCCCCACCGCGAGGTCGCCGAACCCCAGTGCGACGGGGCCTGGGCCAAGCTCGAGGGCGCGTGGGATCCGGCCACGCGCGCGGAGCTGCGCGCGAGCTCGGAGGCCGCCGATCCGCAGGCCTGGGCCGAGCTCGAGCCGCTGCTCGAGGCCTACGCCAAGCAGTGGGCCGACGCGCACACCGACACGTGCGCGGCCACGCGACTGCGGCACGAGCAGCTCGAGACCGCCATGGATGCGCGCATGTGGTGCCTCGACGATCGACTGCGCCACTTGAGCGCCTTGGTCGACACGGTGAAGGCCAATCCCGAGGCCGTCGCCAAGGGGGTCCGGGCCGCGGGTCAGCTGCCATCGATCGGCCAGTGCGCCGATCTCCAGCACGTCGAGCGCCAGGGCTCCCCTCCGAGTGATGCACGCGTGCGACTGCGGGTCGAGCTCCTCCAAGACGAGCTCGCCGGAGCGATGGCGCTGTACCGGATCGGCGAGTACGAAGAGGGGCTGACGGTCGCCAAGCGGGTGGATGCGGGGGCGCAGGCGCTGGGCTACGAGCCCCTGGAGGCCGAGACCGCAATGATGGTGGGGCGGCTCGAGCGACAGGCGGGCCGGTTCGATGAAGCCACGCAGTCGCTCTCCCGCGCCTACTTCGCGGCGAGCCGCTGGAATCTCGACATCATCGCGGCCAATGCTGCGACCTCGCTGTGCGTGGTGACCGGGAGCGAGCGCGGCGACTTCGAGGCGGGCATGAAGTGGGCCAAGCACGCCGAAGCTGCGGCCCTGCACCTCGAAGACGACGTCCTGCGGGCGACCATCGCCATGTGCGAGGGCGCGGTCTACGGGCGGGGGCGCGACCACGAGCGTGCGCTCGCGGCCTTCGAGCTCGTCGT
>JBFIJN010000796.1:0-2240 GCA_041600735.1 Nannocystaceae bacterium | reverse complement strand
CCGACAAGCGCGCCGTGTTCGTGCTGATGGAGATCGAGGGCATGACGGCGCCCGAGGTGGCCGAGGCGCTCGAGATCCCGCTGGGCACCGCATACTCGCGCCTGCGTGCGGCGTGGCAGGGGCTCGGTCGCGAGGCGGATCGCGAGCGCCTGCGCCTGCGTCGCGTGCTGCCCTCGCTCGCCACCCCGAGCCCCTCGCCCGAGCAACGCCGACGCATGTGGGGGCTGGTCGCGGGAGGGCTCGCGATCCCCACGCAGGCGACGAGCGGATCGACCGTGAGCACGGGATGGCTGGCCCAAGCCAAGTGGATCGGGGTGGGCGCGGCGCTGGGCGTGGGCCTGCTCGGCGCGAGGGCGGCGATGGTGGTCTCGACGCGCGAGCACGTGATCGCGCCCGCGCCGAGCGAGCCGAGCGTCGCTGCTCGAGTGGATGCCGGCGGTGCGCCGCGATCGGTCGTCGAGCTCGAGCCTGCGCCGGTCCTCGCTCCGCCGCCCGCACCCGCCTCGCGCCCGACCCCGACTCTCGTACCGCGGCCGACGGCACAGCCGCGAGCGCGCGCCACCCCTCCACCCGAGCCCACGGACGGTCTCGCGGCCGAGCTCGCGCTGCTGCAGCGCGCGCAGCAGGCCTTGCGCGAGGATCGACCCGCGGCGGCGCTCACCGAGCTCGACGAGCATGCGCGACGCTTCCCCGCCGGTCAGCTCAGCGACGAGCGTCGGGCCGCTCGCATCACGGCGTTGTGCGCTGCGGGTCGTCCCGAGCAGGCGGCCGCGGAGGCCCGAGCCCTGGGTCGCGTCGATACCGCGTGCCCGTGATGAATGTTCGGTTCTTGAGAGATCTTAGCCCGGCTGCTTGCGCTCTGGTACGCTGGAGCCGAGATGCATTGGCCTCGCACGCTGCCATTGCTCGCCCTGCTCGCTGGGGTGGGCTGTTTTACGAACACCGTCGCCCTCGAGACCGAGCCGGCCTCCGATGAGAGCACCACGGATGCCCTCACCGATACGACGACTGGGGCCGATACCAGCGCGGGGAGCCTAGACACGACGACGACGGGGGGCCCCGGGGGCGCGGCCATGTACCTGATGGCGATCGACACCACGCTGGCTCCGGGCCTGCCGTTCCAGGCCATCGTCACGACCACTCCGGGGACCGCGGGCGGGACCTTCGATCTCACGCTTCAATTCCTCAGCCTCGATCAGGGCAGCACCACCTCGCCGCGGCAGCTGACCGATGCCGTCTATGGCTATACCGGCGTGCCCGTGGACGCCAGCGGCACGTTCTACTGGGACACGGGCGTGATCCTGATCCCCGGTGCGGCCAATCCCATCACGGGCAGCGATGCGGTGGTCTCGATCCAGACCAATGTGGTGGCCTCGACACCCGAGCCGGCGTACTGCGGGCCCGTGGGCGGTACGGTGCTCATGCCCGTCGAAGCCTCGCTCGAGGGCTCGACCCATGCGATGACCACCGTGACCGACGTCGGCAACCTGCCGGTCGAGTTCGCGGTGCGCTGCCCCCCGTAGTTCAGGCCAGCGCGAAGGCTACGGCGAGGGCGCGAGGCCGTTGTGGCGGCAGTGCTCGGCCACGGCGCGGTAGCTGGAGGCGCAGAACTTCTTGTGGTTGCGCTTGGTGTAGCGACCCTCGATGGGCTCGCGCAGCGCCTCGCACTCGGCGTAGCCAAAGTGCGTGCTGGCCACCACGTCGCCGAGCGCCTCGCAGACCTCGCTTCGATCGGCGCTCTCGAGACACAGGCGGGTGAGCCGGGGCGACTCGTTGGCGCACCAGCTCTCGATCCCGGGGCAGCCCATCGCCCAGTCCACCGAGAACTGCACGCACTCGTCGGGGGTCATGAGCCGCTCGGTCCACGGCAGCGGGCCCGACTCGAGCGTGGCGGCTCGATACTCGCGGAACTCGGCTTGCTGACGCAGCACCGTCACCCCGAACACCGCGCACAAGATGACCACGAGCGCGCCCAGCCACAGCAGCAAGCCGCGGGTGCGGGGCCGACGGGTCGTGGGCGGGGCGGGAGTGGGGCCGTCCATGCGCGGGAGCATAGGCTGCTTTCGCGCTCGCGTTGGGCGGCCCGAGCGGGGAGCCTCGCTAGGGGGTGTCCCTCATTGTCGCGCGGGCGGGAACGCCGTCAGCGTCCCGCAGACCAAGGCGCGAGGAGGGAGTTGGTCGGGCACCAGTGACTGACGAGCAACGCCGGGCTGCGGGACGGGGGCGGTGTTCCCGTTCGT
>JBFIJN010000795.1:0-2241 GCA_041600735.1 Nannocystaceae bacterium | reverse complement strand
TGCAGAAGCGAGCGAGCTCGCCGAGGCCTTGCTCGTCGAGCAGCGCTCGCCCGGCGGCCTCGTGCCGACTACCCGGAACACTCATCTCGTCGGGATGCAAGATCTTGCCGACGTCGTGCAGGGCGGCACCGATCAGCAGCTCGCGCACGTCGAAATGAGCACTGAACTGCTGGAGACCCGCGACGAGCTCGTTCGCTGCCTCGACAACCAACGCATGATGTCGCAGGAGGCGAGGCGAAGCGCCGAGCCGCTCGAGAAGCGCAAGCGCATCGTCCACACCGTGCAGGACCACTCGCCCATCATGGTCGGAAAGCTGCGGCGTGTCTGTCAGCACCGCTACGTCCAACGACGACGAATCCTGCTCGCAGGCCGCCTTCTGTGGCGCTGGGATGTCGACCGTCGGCGAGCGAGCGACAAGGGGCTGCTGGAGGTGTCGCGAATTCACCAGGCACGGACGGGCCACTGAACCGGCTCTTTCGGCGAACCCTCGTTTTCCCGGCCTCGCTGGCGTTCCCTTCGCGGCTGGCGATCCAAGTTGCTGTCGCGTCGCTCCTGGCGCTAGGTTGCGCGGACGATGCGAGGCCTACTGCTCCCCTGTGCGCTCGCGAGCGCTGTGATCTCAGCGAGCGCATGTTCGAAGGAACAACCCGTGAGCACGGCGCCCAAGGCCGAGCTGCTCCCGGCGATCGATCTACCCGCGGCGGTCCCGGCCGAGGCGGCCGGCGTGCTCGTGGTGCGCTCATCGGAGTCGCTGTTCGTGGCCCTCACCACGATGGAGCTGCTCGGTGCCCAAGACCCGGCCAACATCGAGGCGATGCGCAACGAGCTCGACGCGCTCATGCGCACCCGCCTCGGGGTCACGCTCACCACGGTGGATCGGGCGACCGCCTTCTTCCTCCCGGACGAGGGCGTGGCGGTGGTCCTCGAGGGCGTAGAGGGCAGCCTCCACGGGCCAGCGGCGGGCAAGGTCCACGGGGTCGCGCTCTACACGGTCGACGGCGCGACGGTGGCCATGCATCGCGGTGAGCTCGTGATCGGGGAGCGCGGTGCGGTGGAGCGGGCCATCGCGGTCGCGACGGGTCAGCGCGAGTCGCTACGCGACAGCAGTCGGCCGCTGCGAGACGTTCTGGTGCAGCGCTCGGAGGGCACACGCGTCGTCGCGGCGGTCGATGTGGCCGCGTTGCCGCTCGCGCTGCGCCGCGAGATCGAGCGGCTCGGCGTGGAGCAGGCGACGCTGTCGTGCGGCAGCACGGGGATCCGCATGGTGGCCTACGGTCGGCCCGATGCGCTCGAGTCGATGCGTGCCGCGGTCGTAGAGAACCTAGAGCGGGTCGGCCAGGAGAACGACCGTGCATACCAGCAAGCGCGCAGCGGCGATGGGGTCTGGTCGGCCCTGCCTGCGATCGTGGCGCACTATCAGTGGAAGCACCTGCACGGGCTGCTGTCCCCCGTGCTCGAGGGGCGTCGGCTCAGCCTGGAGATCCCCGTGCGGCTCGATGATCCAATGCTGATCACCGCGTTCGCCGGGGTGGCGGCCTCGATGGCGATCCCGGCGCTCACCAAGTACCTGCGGCGCTCCAAGACGGCCGAGGCGCGGGTGGGGCTCGCTCAGCTGTTCGACGCGGTCGCGGTGTTCTTCGACGAAGAGCGGATACGCGACGGCGAGGTCACGCTGGTCGAGCCCGACGGTCCGGCCACGTTTCATCGTTGTCCCAGCGACGGCCGCTTGATCGGCGAGGTGGGGCCGACCCCCCCGCTGTCACTGCGCTGCGGCGAGGGTCCCAACGGCATGTGCGTGCCCGTGAGCGGCGAGCCCCGTGGGCCGGGGGAGTACTCGGTGAAGCTCTGGGACGACGATCCCGTGTGGCGTGAGCTGAATTTCGTACGCGACCAGCCCCACGCGTTCCACTACGCCTTGCGCTGGGCCAACGATCCTCGCGGCTTCGGTAGCTGCACGTTCACTGCGCAGGCGTTCGGCGACCTCGACGACGACGGGCTGTTCTCGACCTACGAGCGCGCCGGCGCGGCCGATCACAATGGGCTCAACGCGGCCGCGGGGATCTATATCGACCAGGAAGTCGAGTAGGCGCGCCTCGGTCGATGCCGATCGCTACGACAGTCCCACCTGTCGTGCGATCAGTGCGGCCGGATCGGTCGGATCGATCCACTTGTCGAACATCTCCTCGCACTCCCCGCGAACACTCTTCTGCTTGATCTGCGCGAACTCTGCCCTCACATCGG
>JBFIJN010000794.1:0-2271 GCA_041600735.1 Nannocystaceae bacterium | reverse complement strand
CCGCTGCTCGCCCCGGAGTACAACGGCGAGGACGGAGTCTCCAGCGTTCGCCACGATACCGACCTCGGCCCGCTCAAGCCCGCCACCGATGTCTGGGTGGTCGGCCACGCTTGCGCGCCGCGTGACAAGCCCGTCGCCGAGCTGCCCATCGCGCTCCGCTTTGGTCCGGTGCACAAGAACCTGCTCGTGCGCGGCGAGAACGTGTTCTATTCGGGCGTTGGCGGCCTCACCACCACGGCACCGCTCCCGTTCGTGCGCATGCCCATCACGTACGAGCGCGCGTACGGAGGGGCCGACACCTCGGCGGCCGACCCCAGTCGGCATCGCATCTACGCCAAGAACCCGGTCGGCGTGGGCTTCACCCTCGGCGCGGCGCAGCTCGAGCGCACGCCCGCGCCCAACGTGGTCTACCCGGGGCAGGACCTCGCCAAGGCCGGCCCCGCGGGGTTTGGTGCGATCGCCAGCCACTGGTCGCCCCGCGCCGAGCTGGCCGGCACGTACGATGCCAAGTGGGTGCAAGAGCGTCGCCCGCTGCTGCCCGCCGACTACGACGAGCGCTTCGTGCTGTGTGCACCGCTCGATCAGCGCCCCCCCAGCTACCTCGCGGCCGGCACTCTCGTCGAGCTCGTGCACATGACCCCCGAAGGCGTGATGCGCTTCGAGATCCCGGCGCTGCGCCTGGCCTTTCGCACGTGCTTTGGGTCTCGCACCCGCGAGCACCCCCCTGTGCTGGCGAGCGTCGTGCTCGAGCCCGACGAGCATCGCGTGCGATTCGTGTGGCAGACGAGCCTTCCGGTCCCGCCCACGCAGATCGATCACCTCGACCAGACGATCGTCGAGGAGCTGAGGGGCTGATGCTGCGACCGAGCCACATCGTGGCCATGGGCGCTCGCACGGCGCTGGGGCTCGGGCCCGAGACGAGCGCGGCCGCGGTGCGGGCGGGCATCTCTCGCGTAGAGGAGCACCCCTACCTCGTAGACGCGACCGGACAGCCACTGCGCGGCGCCTACGACCGCAAGCTCGACGAGGACCTCCCGTGTCTCGAGCGCATGGCCGCGCTCGCCGAGCATGCGCTGGCTCAGCTCGTCGAGCGGCTGCGGCTGCGGTCCGCGCTGTCGGTGCCGCTGCTGCTCGCGCTGCCCGAGACCCGCCCCGGCTTCGTCGCGGCCGACGAGCAGCAGCTCGAGCGCCGACTCGCGCGAGCGCGGGGCGCCCTGCGCTTTCACTCCGTACGCACCGTGTCGCGCGGCCACGCGGGCGCGCTCGAGGCTCTGCACATCGCCGCCCAGGTCGTGTCGGCCTCGGCCGAAGGGATCTGCGTGGTGGGGGGCGTCGAGAGCTACCTCGAGCCACGCACGCTCGCGTGGCTCTCGCGCCATGGTCAGCTGATGCGCAGCGACGCCCGCTCGGCCTTCTACCCCGGCGAGGGGGCGTGCTTCGTGGTCGTCGCCAGCCAGACCGCGCGCCGCCACCTCGGGCTGCCCTCGCTCGCCGTGCTGCGCGGGAGCGGGGTCGCCACCGAGCAGGCGCCGATCAAGACCGATCGCGACAACCTCGGGCTGGGGCTCGCGGAGGCCGTGCGCCAGGCCAGCGCAGGGCTCGGCGGAGCGCTCGTGGACGAGGTCTACTCCGACATCAACGGCGAGCGCTACCGCGCCGAGGAGTGGGGCCTGGCGATCCTGCGCGCGTACCCGTGGTTCCACGACCCTGCGGGCTACGTCGCGCCCGCCGGTCAGTGGGGCGACCTCGGGGCCGCCACCGGGACCGCGCTGGCCATGCTCGCCATCGCCGCGTGGCAGCGAGGTTATGCTCGGGGTCCGCTCGCGATGTTGATCGCGGGCTCCGAGGCCGGCCGACGCGGCGCCGTGCTCCTCGAGCGTGGCACCGAGACGTAGGCAAACAGCAGAGGGGAGAGACCACCATGGGCAGCGTCGCCATCAACCCACCCAAGACCCCCGTGACCAAGGGCAGCAACGGCGTCGCCGCGGCCACCGTGCCCAACGTGTGCAAGATGCCGGGTCCGCCCGCGCCGTTCGTGCCCGCGCCGCTCCCCAACATCGGCAAGAGCGGCAACTCGCCCAAGGACTACAGCAAGAAGGTGAAGATCGAGGGCCAGACGGTCGCGATCAAGGGCGCCACGTTCAAGAGCATGGGCGACGTGGCCAGCAAGGGCACCGGCGGAGGGTTGATCTCGGCCAACACGCACGGGATCACGAAGTTCGTGGGGCCCGGGTCGATGGACACGAAGATCGAGGGCAAGAACGTACAGCT
>JBFIJN010000793.1:0-2278 GCA_041600735.1 Nannocystaceae bacterium | reverse complement strand
TGGGCGGTGGCCTCGCCGCAATCCCACAGGACGCGCATGAAGGCGAGCTGCTGGTCGCTGAGCTGCATGGGCAGGGTCATGACGCCTCTACTACGTTCGTAGTACTACAACCGTAGTAAATCGACGTCAAGCCAAAATCCTCCGCCTTGGCCGTAGCCTTGCGGGTGGTGACCACCCCGACCCCGAACGAGTCGTCGCGCTTGCCCGTGGCGATCGAGTGGGTGGTGCTGGCGCTGGTCGGCGCCGCGGTGCTGGTGCATGGGCTGCGCCCGATCATCGACCTCGATCTGTGGTGGCACATGCGACTGGGCGAGGTGCTGCTGCTCGGTGAGCCCGACACGAGCGTGGACGTGTTCTCGCATACCCACGCGGGCGCGGCGTGGCCATGGAAGGACTGGGGCACCGCGATCCTCTTTCATGGGCTGTGGCGACTGGGCGGACCGACGGCGATCCTCGGCTTCAAGGCGCTGATGTTCGTGAGCGCGGCCGGGCTCGTGTGGCAGCTGTTGCGACACGAGCGACGGGTGCCCCCGGCGCTGGCCGTGCTGGTGCTGGCCGCGACGCTCGACGCGGTGGCGTTTCGCTTCACCGAGCGCGCGGCCTCGGTCTCGCTGGTGATCGCGATCGGGGTGCTGGTGCTGGTGGAGCGCGACCGCCGGGGCGCGCGCGGGCTGTGGTGGGCGATCCCGCTGACGATCCTGAATGCGAACCTGCACCGCGCGGCGCTGCTGCTCCCGGTGGTGCTAGGCGCCTACGCGGCGACCTGCTGGCTCGAGGCCCGCCTCGGGCGCGCACGCGAGTGGCGAAGGCCGCTGTGGGTGGCGCTGGGCAGCGGGCTCGGCTGCCTGGTCACCCCTTATGGGATCGCGATCGTCACCACGACGATCGCACTGATGGGCGAGCATCGCCCGCTCATCACCGAGTGGGCGCCAGTCTCGGTGGAGCTGATGATGGCGCTGACGCCGGCGAGCTTTGCCACCGTTGGGCTGTTGGCGGCGGGGACCGTGCTGGGCGCGTGGAAGCAGCGACCATGGTCGCCGTGGGACCTGGTGCTGGCCGCGATGGCGCTCGGGCTCGGGCTCGGCTCGATGCGACACTTGCCCGTGCTCGCGTTGCTCGGCGCCGGCCCGGCCGCGAGCGGCTTGGCGGCGCTCTCGCGCGCGTGGACGGGGCGATTGCGCGGGCTCATTGCGGTGGCTTGTGCAGCGGTGCTGCTGGCCTCGACACTGGCGCGCCCGGTGGCGCTTCCGGGGTCGGCGCTCGCGCCCGCGCACTTCCCCGAGCGCGGGCTCGCCTTCGTCGAGGGGCTGCCGAGCGAGCTGCGGCCCCGCGGCGCGCTGTTCAACGAGTTCGGCTACGGCGGCTTCATCGTGTTCCACCTGTGGCCCGAGCACCGCGTGTACATCGATGGCCGCACCGATCTGGTGTACCCGGCCGCGTTCGTGGAGCGCTACGTCGAGTGCCTGCACGATGGACGCGCGTTTGCTCGCGAGGCGGACGAGCGCGAGCTGGAGTGGGTGTGGCTCGACAACGTGCCGTTCGATCGCGCGCGCCTGCACTTCGACCTCGACCCCGCGTGGACGCTGGTTCATGCCAGCCGGCGCGCGCTGCTCTACGTGCGCGCGGACGGGCCCAATGCCGCGCTCGGGCGCGCGTACGGGTACCGCTGGCTGGCCGCCCACGATCTGATGGGCAGCCTGCGCTCGGCCGCGGCTCGCGGCCAGGGGCAAGCGGCGCTGGCCGAGCTGCGGCGCATGGTCGAGGACGATCCCGAGAACCCCTATGCCCTGGCCACGCTGGCCCAGGTGGCACCGCCGCCGTGAGTCGAGCTCGAGCCGCCGATCAGCGCAGCGGATGCGACTCCAACCATGCGGTGATGGTCTCGCGGTTGTGCGGCCGCGCGTCTGCGTAGTCGGCCAGCGCCTGTGATGCGAGCGCACGGGCTTCCTCGTGGGCACCCAGCGTCCACTGCACCTGCGCCATGGCAAAGCGAGTCGCGCCGCGGGTCGCGTCGTCGATGCCCTCTTCGATCGCGAGCGCGCGCCGCAGCAGCGGCTCGGCCTCGGCCGCGGCTCCGGTCTCGATCATGGCCTGCGAGAGCCCCAGCAGCGGTGAGTGCAGGTGCGGATTCGCGGCGCCGAGGTTGGCCTCCATCCTCTCCAGCGCGATCACGAATGCCGCCCGGGCCTCGGCATGCCGGCCCTGCTTGGCGAGGGTGTCACCGAGGTTCATCTGCAGGTAGCCCTCGGCGAGCCCCAGCGTCTCGCGCGACGAGCCC
>JBFIJN010000792.1:0-2278 GCA_041600735.1 Nannocystaceae bacterium | reverse complement strand
CCCATGGCGAAGCCCCCTCGCGCGCTGGTGCTCGGCACCGCCGGCCACATCGACCACGGCAAGACCACGCTCGTGCGCGCGCTGACCGGGGTCGATACCGACCGGCTGCCCGAGGAGAAGCGGCGCGGCATCACGATCGAGCTGGGGTTCGCGGCGTGGGAGCTCGCGCCCGAGCTTCGCGTGAGCATCGTGGACGTGCCGGGGCACGAGGGCTTCGTGCGCACGATGGTCGCCGGCGCGGGCGGGATCGATCTCGTGATCCTGGTGGTCTCCTCCGAAGATGGCGTGATGCCGCAGACCCGCGAGCACCTCAATGTGTGCCGCCTGCTGGGCATCGAGCACGGGGTGGTGGCGCTCACCAAGGTCGATCGGCTCGAGGGTGATGCGGAGGCGATCGAGCTGGCGGCCGAGGACGTACGCGCCGCCCTCGAGGGCAGCGTGTTCGCCGAGTCCAAGATCGTTCCGTGCAGCGGAGTGACCGGCGAGGGGCTCGACGCGCTGAAGGCCGAGCTGCGACGCCTGGCCGCCAAGATCCCGCGTCGCGACAGCCAAGGGCCCACCATCCTGCCCATCGATCGCGTGTTCACGATCAAGGGGCACGGCACCGTCGTCACGGGCACGCTCATGTCGGGCCTGGTCGATCTGGCCGCCGAGAACCACCTGCGGCTGGTGCCGGCGGGGCTCGGCCGCGAGCCACGAGAGGTCCGCAGCCGCGGCGCCCAGGTGCGCTCGGCCGACCAGGCGCGCGTGATGGCGGGCAACCGGCTCGCGCTCAACCTCGCCAACATCGAGCTGTCGGAGATCCACCGCGGCGACGTGCTCACCCGCGGGCCGCTCGTCACCGCCACCACCACCGTGCACGCGATGCTCCAGCACCTGCCCGGTCGCGATCCACCGTGGACCCACGACACCAGCGTGCAGCTGTGCGCTGGCACGGCCCACGCCACCGCGCGGCTCGATCCGCTGTGGCACGCGCCGCATCCCGACGTCACCCAGCGCGGGGCCGAGTCCGAGGCCGAGGCGACCATCCCGCCCGGGCACGAAGGCCTGGTGCGCATCCGCCTCGAGCAGCCGCTGCCGCTGTGGCGCGATCAACGACTCGTGATCCGCGGGTTCTCGTCGTCGACCATCGCCGGTGCCCACGACGACCAGGGGCTCACGCTCGGCGGCGGCGTGGTGATCGATCCCGAGCCGTCGGGCGGCCGCGGGCAGCGAGCGCGCTGGATCGCGGTCGGTCGCGCGCTAGCCGATTCCGACCCCGCCACCCGCGTGCGCGCGCTGGTTCACGACGCGGGAGCGGTGGGCATCGATCGCACCGCCGTGGAGCGACGCACGGGCTTGCGCGACGCCGCCGCGCTGCTGCGCTCGATGAGCGAGGGCAAGGGCGCCGTGCTCGTCGCGCTGCCGGGCGAGCGCTACGTGCACACCGAGACCACGCGCCCGCTGGTCGAGCGCATCATCACCGGGGTGGACCGATTCCACGCCGACAACCCGATGCAGCCCGGCATCGGGCGCGCCTCGGCCGAAGCCCTGCTCGGGGCGCGAGTCGCCGCACCGGTGGCGTCATGGGCGGTGGACCAGGCCATCGCTCGGGGCGCGCTGCGGGCGGTCGATGATCAAGGCACGCTGGCGCGACCCGGCAAGGGCGTGTCGAGCGAGGGCGAGCTGCCCGAGCACATGCAGCGGGTGCTCGAGCAGTACGAGCAAGCGGGCCTCGTGGCCCCCAACCTCAAGGACGTGCAGGCGGCGTGCGGGCTGAGCAGCCGTCAGATCCTCGAGATCGTGGGCGTGCTGCAGCGCACCGGCCGACTGATCAAGCTCACCGCCGACATCTCGCTGCCTCGCGCCCAGCACGATGCGCTGGTGCAGCAGGTGCGGGCGCACCTCGAGACCCACGGCACGATCGACGTGCAGGCGCTCAAGCAGCTCTCGGGGCTCAGTCGCAAGTATGCGGTGCCGTTCCTCGAGCGCCTCGACGAGCAGCAGATCACGCGGCGCGACGGCGATCAGCGCGTCCCTGGGCCCCGCGCGCGCGAGTAGGCTAGGCCTCGAGCGATTGGAGGCCGCGACCGCCGGACGTGACGGCTGGCGGGTCGATTTCCCAGTGCGATCGTTCGTCAGCGCGCGGCGGGGTCGAGCTCGTCCTCGTCCTCGGGCGGAGTGACCGTGCGCAGCAGCGGCCCCAGGCTCACGTCGAGACGGCTGCGGATCAGCCCCATCACGCTGTCGAAGTCGTCGCGGTCGATGTCGAGGTCTTCGCGCAGGGCGTTGCGCGTGG
>JBFIJN010000791.1:0-2288 GCA_041600735.1 Nannocystaceae bacterium | reverse complement strand
GTGCTGACGGTCGCCGAGGCTCAGGCGCCCGCGCGCTGGCCCGGCTCGCTCGTGCCCCACGCCGCGCAGGGTGGTCCCGTCGCCGCATACGACGAGCCCACCGAGGAGATCCTCGTGCTCGAGGCCGAGGCCGAGCCCGCACTGGCGCCCTCGCGAGGCCGCTCGCTCCCCGCGAGCGCGAGCGCGCCCGATCCCATCACGCCCGTCGAGTCGCTGGCCATCGCCGATCCCGATCTGCTCATCGGATCGCCCGCGCGTGCACCCTGGCTCACCACCGTGGAAGGGCGACGCCCAGTTCGTCATCCCACGCTGCTGTCCCTGCGACAGGACTTCGTGGCCGAGCTGCTGCGGGTCGCCGCCAGGCTGTGAAAATCGCGATCGCGGTCACGGGCCCGGGGGCGACCGGCCAAGGACCAGGGTGAGCCGAGGCCAAGGCGAGTGACGCCAGCCAAGCCGGCCAGGAGACGATCCGATGAGCACCCTGACCCTGTTGATGACCACCATCCTCGCCGTTGCGCCCCAGGCCAAGCCCGCCACCCAGGAGCCCACGCCCGCCGATGCCGACGAGGCCGCGCTCCAGTCCAGCGAAGGTGGAGTGAGCGTGTACGAGTTCGCCGATGATCGACTGACCGGCGATCAACTGTCCCCCGACGGGGACTTGATCCCCTGGCGAGCGAAGACGCATCACGGCAGCCTGATCAATCTGCGCGCGCACTTCTTGCCCGAGCTCGTGCGCCTGTCCCTCGATCTGTGAAGCGGAGTTGCGAGTCAGCGCGCGACGATTCCGGCGGCGGCCGGGTCGTCGCGCGTTTCCTCGTGCAGCTCGTCGCGTGATGCATAGGGATCGAAGCGCTGCCGACTGTGCCGCCCCGCGTTGAGACGCGCGAGCTCGTCGGCGGTGAACGCCTCGCGGCTGCCCGGGGGGGCGACCTGGCGGGCAAAGGCCTCGATGCGCCGCCGCACCGCCTCCCCCGCGCTCGCGCGCGCCAGGTCGGTCTCGCTGCCGTCCGCGAGCGCCTCTTCACACTCGTCCCAGCGTTCGAAGAGCTCGCGCTTGCGATCCGCGGCCGAGCGCGCGCGATCGTTCCAACTCGCGGCCAGCTCCTGGCCGAGTCGCAGCTGGGCGGCCCGCTGCTGCGCCTGCACGTGGGTGCGGGCCAGCGCCTCGCGCAGCGCCTCCGTGCGCTCGAGGAAGTCCTGCTTGGCCTGGGCCTGCTTGCGCTGGCCGCGGCGTAGCAGCCGATCGCCGACGCCCCCGAAGCGCCCGCCAATCCCCAAGAGGATCGGTGCCGGGCCGTAGGGTCCCTCGGGAACGATCACGGTGGCGGCGTCGCGGCGCGCGGAGGGATCGCCGTCGCGCACGGGCTGCTCGAGCTCGGGGCGGTCGTGCGTACCCGAGCGCGTGATCGCGTGGGCGAGCCCGAGCATCCAGTCCACCCCACGCACACCCACGGTGAACTCGCGCTTCACATCGGGCAGGTCACGCAGCTCGACGCGGCCATCGGGGTGGATCACGCCCACGAAGCGCGCTTCGGTGTCGAGGTGGCGCAGCGTGCCGTCGTCCTGCGGGCGCAGCTGCGGCCCCACGGCGTCCGTGCGCAGCGTCGAGGAGTGCGGGCGCGGGAGCCGAGGCGGCGGCGGCGGAGCGGCCAGCACCGGAGCCGCGAGCAGCAGCCCGAGCCCAAGGGGCACCACCCATCTGCCGCCCATGTCACTACGGTAGAGCACGACTCCCGGCCCGCGCCATGCCATGCGTCACGCTTCGATTGCACCGGTGCGGCGAGCGCGGCGCGGCCCGCGTAGGCTTGCGGTAGGCTGTTCGGGCCCCCGCCGTGAAGATCGTCTACCTCTCGCAGTACTTTCCGCCCGAGATGGGGGCCCCCGCGGCGCGGGTATCCGAGCTGGCGCGGGCCTGGGCCGAGGCGGGGCACGAGGTCTGCGTGCTCACCGGGTTTCCCAACCACCCCACCGGGGTGATCCCCCCCGCGTACCGCGGCAAGATCCGCGAGCGCGAGCGCTGGGAGGCGGTCGAGGTGTTGCGCACCTGGATCTACGCGACCGCCAATCGTGGGATCGCCAAGCGCTCGCTCGCGTTCCTCTCGTTCGCGGCCTCCTCGGTGGTGCTGGGCGCGCTCGACCAGCGCGTGCGCGAGGCCGATGTGATCATCGCCACCTCGCCCCAATTCCTGTGTGCCGTGAGTGGCTGGGTCCTCAGCCGCATCACCGGCGCGCCCTACGTGCTCGAGATTCGCGACCTGTGGCCGCAGAGCATCGTGGAGGTGGGGGCC
>JBFIJN010000790.1:0-2289 GCA_041600735.1 Nannocystaceae bacterium | reverse complement strand
GCCGCTGGCCGCCGCTCCTCGTGTTCGCCTCGTGGTTGCTCTCAATCATTGTTCCGGCGCCTGCCTGGGCGGCGAGCGAACCTACCCAGGCAGAGGTCGGCGATGCGATGGCCGCGGCCACGCGCGCGATGGTGGCGTACAAGGCAGCCGACTACGAGACGGCGGCCAACGAAGGACGCAAGGCCGTCGTCGTGCTCGGCCCTGCGCTCGACTGGGATCCCGACTCGGTGGGTGTGCTGCTCGGCATCACGGTCGACTCGATGGTGAAGCTCGGGCGCAACGCCGAGGCCGATGCGCTGCTGCGCGAGGCGCAGGCGAGCGGCGCACGGATCGGGAGCTCGCCCGAGCCGCCTGCCGATCCGAAGGACCCGGCCACGCCCACCACCCCCGACGCGCGTGCGGCCCAGCATGCCGGACAGGCGATGCTCGCGTTCATCGATGGTCGCTACGACCCCGCGGTGCGCGAGGCCGAAGCTGCGATCGCCGTGCTCGAAGCGGAGCGGCCCAACGCCCCGGAGTTGTTCTCGTACCGCACGCTGCTCGCAGGCCTCTATCAGGCGCGCTTGCAGTACGACGAGGCCGAGGGGCTACTCCAGCGCAACCTCGACGAGGCGGCGGCGGGCGGCAACGACCTGCAGTTGCACGGCGCCCTCGATGCGCTCGCGAGCCTGCGCGTGACCCGGGGTGAGCTCGACGAGGCCGAGGCGCTGCATCGGCGTGCGCTCGAGCTCGCCACACGGCTGGGCACCCCAGAGACCCGCGCTTCTTCGCTGCGGGGCCTGGCTGCCGTCGACATGGCGCGCGACCAGCCCGAGGCCGCGATCGACCGGCTCGAGCAGGCGCTCGCGCTGCAGGAGTCGCGCATGGAAGTGGGGGCGATGCACCTGCTCGGGCCGCTCTCGGCGCTCGGCAACGCCTACGAGGAGGCCGGGCGCTTCGACGAGGCCGAGCCCATGCTGGCGCGCGCGCTCGCCATCGCCGAGCGCACGTTCGGGCTCTCGTCGCCGGTGGGGTGGAGCATCCGCAGCGAGCAGGGTCGGCTCTACCGCTCGATGAAGCGCTACGACGAGGCGATCGCGGTGTTCG
The DNA here is from genome assembly GCA_041600735.1 of Nannocystaceae bacterium. Classification (GTDB taxonomy): domain Bacteria; phylum Myxococcota_A; class Polyangia; order Nannocystales; family Nannocystaceae; genus Paraliomyxa. The sequence continues at coordinate 1,203 of JBFIJN010000790.1, read as the reverse complement.
AGGCCGTGCTGCGCGAGCAAGAGGCCAAGCTCGCCCCCAGCTCCGCCTCGATCGGCGCCACGCTCAATCACCTGGCCGAGACGCTGTGGGCCAAGGGAGGGGCTCCGGCGCGCACCATCGATCTCGCCGCCCGCGCGGCCGAGCTGCAGGAGCACAACATCGTGCAGGTGATCGCCTCGGGCACCGAGCCGCAGAAGCGGGCCTACCTCGAGCGCTACGTGAGCGGCACCGATCGCATCATCAGCTACCACGTGGGCTCCGTGCCGAGCGATGCCAGTGCGGCTCGGCTCGCGGTCGATACGATCTTGCGTCGCAAGGGGCGCGTGCTCGATGCGGTGAGCGGCCAGCAGCAGGCGGTGCGCGAGCGCCTCGGCGGGAGCGATCGCGAGGCGTTCGATCGCCTTCGCGAGGCGCGGGGGCAGATCGCGATGTTGGTGCTGCGCGGCCCCGACGAGCGCCTCGGCGTCGACGAGCACCGCACCAAGCTCGCCGCGCTCGAGGCCGAGGTCGTCACGCTCGAGAAGCAGCTGGCCACGGTGGATGCGGTGGCGCTCGAGGCCGAGCGGATCGAGCTCGACGCGGTCCAGGCCGCCTTGCCCGAGGACTCGGTGCTGGTCGAGATCGCGGCCTACCGCCCGTTCGACGTGCACTACGAGAGCTTTGCCTCCGCGTTCGGTCCGCTGCGCTACGTGGCGTATGTGATCCACGCCGAGGGAGCGCCGATCCTCGTCGATCTCGGGCCGGCCGCGGTCATCGACGAAGGGGTGACCGCGCTGCGCCGTGCGCTGGCCAACCCGCGCTCCGATGTGCACGGGCTGGCGCGGCGCCTGGACGGGCTGGTGATGGAGAAGATCCGCCCGCACCTCGGCCGGCACGAGCGCGTGTTCCTCTCCCCCGACGGTCAGCTCAACCTCGTGCCGTTCAGCGCGCTGGTCGACGAGCGCGGGCGCTACTTGGTCGAGACGCTGGAGATCGACTATCTCTCGAGCGGTCGCGATCTGATGCGCCTGCGCGCGGCGACCTCGCGGGCGACCTCGTCGCCGGTGCTGGTGGGCTCACCCGAGTTCTCGGTCGCCGGCGCAGCTGCGGCCGGGCCCGCGCCCAGCCGTCGCTCCGCCGACATGAGCGACCAGATGTTTCGCCCGCTGCCCGGGACCCGAGCCGAGGTCGAGGCGATCGGCGAGACCCTCGAGGGCGCGCTCG
>JBFIJN010000789.1:0-2292 GCA_041600735.1 Nannocystaceae bacterium | reverse complement strand
TGCTCGAAGGCCCCGGGCGTGTCGGCCAGCGCACCCGTGAACGCACCCTTGGTGTGCCCCACGATGGCAGACTCGGCCAGCCCGGCGGGCAGCGAGCCGCAATCGAGCACCACGAACGGGCCCTTGCGCAGCGAGAGCTGGTGGAGGGTTCGCGCCACCTCTTCCTTGCCCGTGCCCGTCTCCCCCAGCAGCACCGTCGTGATCGGCGTGGGGCCGAGCCGAGTGAGCAGCGCGAACAGCTCGGCCATGGCGGGGCTGCGGCCCTTGATCGAGCCCAGCTGATGTTCGGTCGCGCGGGCCACGTCCCCCACGTTGATCTCCGCGATGCGGAGCTTCACGTTGCCCGCGTAGAACCCCGCGCCATCGAACAGCGAGGCGCTCCCGTCCTCGAGCCGGCCGCGACCGATCCAGGTGCCGTTGGTGCTGCCGAGGTCGCGCAGCAGCACGCCCCGCGGGCCGAGCTCGATCTGGAAGTGCGTGGTGCTGACCGACTCGTCGTCGAGCACGATGTCGTGGCTCGGTGCGCGCCCGCCCGTGACCACGCTGCGATGCGGCAGCGCGAAGCGCTTGCCCGCGAGCGGGCCCGAGACGACCTCCAACACGAGTCCGGTCGGGCGTCGACCCAGGGCCTCGTGGGCACGAGGTTGCGAGAGCGTGGCGGTGAACGCTTGGATCTCGGGGGAGTCCGACACAGTGCGCAGGAAGGTAGCACCGCGATGGGTGCGGGCGAAGCCGAGTCGCCTGCGAGCTCTCGCTTGTCACGACGATCGACGCTGGCTCTACGCATGGATGCTAACGTATCGATTCCCCGCTCGCCGACGAGGGGATGCGCGTGATGAGGAAGGGTGTTCGCATCGGTGACTGGGAGCTGGTTCGACAGCTCAATTCGGGCGGCATGGGCCAGGTGTGGCAGGCCCGCAAGGTGTTCGCGACCGGAGCGATCCGTTCCGCGGCGATCAAGCTGCTGCGGCCATCGGGCGTGCTGGACAAGCGCAGCCGCGATGCGTTGCTCACCGAGGCCGACATCCAGATGCGGCTGCAGCACCCCAACATCCCCAAGATCGTCGACGTGGGGATCCACGAGGGCCTGCCCTTCCTCGTGATGGACTACATCGCGGGCAAGGACCTCTCGCAGTTCCTCTCGCGACTGCGAGACCTGGGCTCCTCGCTCGATCCACTCGTCGCGGCCCATGTCGGGCGCGAGGTCGCCTATGCGCTCGACTACGCCCACAACTTCGAGATCGACGGCGTCCGCCAAGAGGTCGTGCACCGCGACGTGGCGCCCAAGAACATCATGATCGGAGGCAAGGGCGCGGTCTTCGTACTCGACTTCGGGATCGCCGAGGCGCGCAGCCACCAGACCTCGCGCAACTCGGTCAAGGGCACGCTCTTGTACATGGCGCCCGAGCACGCGCAGGGGTTCCCGGGGCCGAGCTCCGATGCGTTTGGGCTGGGGGCGTCGCTGTGGGAGATGCTCGAGAATCGAGTGTTTCGCAGCGAGGTCCCGCCCGAGCAGCTGCGCAGCGTGGTCAACGACGGCTGGGTCCCGCCGCTCACGCGGCCGGGGGTGGACAAGCTGTTGCGCTTCATCGTGGAGGGGCTGCTGCGCCGTGACGCGCGCGAGCGGCTGAAGATCGCCGACGTGATCGAGTACTTCGAGAGCGCGGACTTCCCCGTGCAGCGCGGGAACCTGGGGGCGGAGATGCGGCGGTGCTTCGGCGGCGCAGTGCTGCACTCGGGGCAGACGCTCCACGAGTTCAAGATCTCCGACGAGCTCGACCAAGCGCTCGCGGCCGGCGAGGTCGCGATGCGCTCTCCTCCGCTCGTGGGCCGCACCCCGACGAGCTGGTCCAAGGAGGCGTTCTCGCGCGCGGGTGCGCCCGCCGTGATCGCGATCTCGCACACGCGGCCGATCGTGCCCGACGCGCTCGACGACGACGATGACAGCCGCGAGCCGACCGACAAGCGCACCGCGGAGCCTCCGCAGCCGCCGGAGGCTCGCGTTAGGACGGAGCGCATTTCGTCGACCACGATCGGCGAGGCCGCGCGCGCCAGCATCATCGTCGCGACGCAGCGGGTTCCGCCGCCCGCCGAGTCGTCCGCGCCGAGCCCCCAGGTTCCGCCGCCCGCCGAGTCGTCCGCGCCGCGCCCCCAGGTTCCGCCGCCCGCCGAGCCGTCCGCACCACGACCGCGGGCGCAGGAGCGGACCACCCCGATGACGGCCGCGGGGACCCCACCTGCGCCCTCGACCGACTCCGTGCCCGCGCTGCCGCCCATGCGAGCGATACCCGC
>JBFIJN010000788.1:0-2293 GCA_041600735.1 Nannocystaceae bacterium | reverse complement strand
CGGGCCGCACGCGGCGTTCATGGTCACCCGCGAGGAGCACCAGCGGCAGCTGCCGGGGCGCGTGATCGGGGTGAGCCGCGACGCGCAGGGCCAGCCGGCGCTGCGCATGGCCATGCAGACCCGCGAGCAGCACATTCGTCGCGAGAAGGCGACGAGCAACATCTGCACCGCGCAGGTGCTGCTGGCCGTGATGGCCTCGATGTACGGCGTCTATCACGGGCCGCAGGGGCTGCGACGGATCGCGACGCGCGTGCACGTGGCCGCCGGGGTGCTCGCCAAGGCGCTGCGCGACGCGGGGCATCAAGTGGGCGCGGGCGCATGGTTCGACACGATCGTCATCCAGCACCGCGATCTCGACGCGGCGGCCGTGGTCGCGGCGGCCGAGGGCGCGGGCTTCAACCTGCGCAAGCTCGACGCCAAGCGCGTTGCCATCGCGCTCGATGAGACGGTCACCGCGGCCGACCTCCATGCCCTGCTCGCCGTGTTCGAGGCGCCGCACGAGGATCTCGATGCGCTCGCGGGCACGGTCGCGACCGAGCTGCCCGCGCCCCACGCTCGCACGAGCGAGTTCATGACGCACGAGGTGTTCTCGCGCCACCACGCCGAGCACGAGCTGCTGCGCTACATCCACCGGCTGCAGGCCAAGGACCTCTCGCTCACCACCTCGATGATCGCGCTCGGCTCGTGCACGATGAAGCTCAACGGCACCGCCGAGATGGTCCCGGTGACGTGGCCCGAGGTGGGCGAGCTGCATCCGTTCGCGCCCTCGTCCCAGACCGAGGGCTACCGCGCGATGATCGACGAGCTCGAGGGCTGGCTGTGCAACATCACCGGCTTCGCCCGCGTGTCGCTCCAGCCCAACGCGGGCTCGCAGGGGGAGTACGCGGGGCTGCTGGTGATCCGCGCGTATCACCGCGAGCGCGGTCAAGGGCACCGCAACGTGTGCCTGATCCCGGTCTCGGCGCACGGCACCAACCCGGCCTCGGCCGTGATGGCCGGGATGACCGTGGTCGTCGTGAGCTGCGACGAGCTCGGCAACATCGACGTGGCCGATCTGCGCGCCAAGGCCGACAAGCACGCCGATCGGCTGGCTGCGCTGATGGTCACGTACCCCTCGACGCACGGGGTGTTCGAGGTGGCGATCCGCGAGATCTGCGAGATCGTGCACGAGCGCGGCGGGCAGGTGTACCTCGACGGCGCCAACATGAACGCGCAGGTGGGCCTGTGCCGGCCCGGCGACTACGGGGCCGATGTCTGTCACCTCAACCTGCACAAGACGTTCTGCATCCCCCATGGCGGCGGTGGCCCGGGCGTGGGCCCCATCGGCGTGGCGGCTCACCTCGCGCCGTTCTTGCCCGGGCACCCGGTGGTGCGCACGGGCGGCGAGCTGGCCATCGGCCCCGTGGCGGCCGCGCCCTGGGGCAGCGCGAGCATCCTACCGATCTCGTACATGTACATCGGCCTGATGGGCTCGGCCGGGCTGCGCCGCGCCTCGCAGGTGGCGATCCTCGCCGCGAACTACATGGCCGAGCGCCTGCGCCCGCACTACCGCGTGCTCTACACCGGCCCGCGCGGACGCGTGGCGCACGAGTTCATCATCGATCTGCGACCGTTCAAGGGCTCGGCCGGCATCGAGGCGCAAGATGTCGCCAAGCGCCTCATGGACTATGGCTTCCACTCGCCGACGATGTCGTTCCCGGTCGCGGGCACGCTCATGATCGAGCCCACCGAGAGCGAGAGCAAGCCCGAGCTCGACCGCCTATGCGACGCGCTCGCGCAGATCCGCGCCGAGATCGCGAAGATCGAGGCGGGCGAGTGGTCGCGCGAGGACAACCCGCTCGTGCATGCGCCGCACACGGCCGCGATGGTGAGCGCCGAGACCTGGACGCACGCATACTCCCGCCACGAGGCGGCCTGGCCCGCGCCGTGGGTGGTCGCGCACAAGTTCTGGCCGCCGGTCGCTCGCATCGACAACGCGTTCGGCGATCGCCACCTCGTGTGCACGTGCCCGCCGCTCTCCGACTACGAAGACGCCGCGCAGTAGCGCGCTCCCATACGACGTTCGCCTGCGTGTGCCCACGACCGCGAGCCCCCGGTATGCTGCCGGGGTGCTCATGCGTGCTGTCACGATCCATGCGCCGTACTTGGCGATCGCCTTGCTCGGCTCGGGCTGCACGGTCGCCGCCGATGATGGCAATCCGTTCGGCACCGCGCCGCCCATGACCTCGGCGCCGCCGCTGGAGGGCAGCGGTGATGCGAGCACCGGCGGCAGCGCGGGCAGCAGCGGCGGCGG
>JBFIJN010000787.1:0-2327 GCA_041600735.1 Nannocystaceae bacterium | reverse complement strand
GTGGGCATGCCGGTATTCGACTGCTCGGCCCCGTCGAGCTCGAGCCCATCGTCGAGCCCATCGTCGAGCCCGTCCTCGTCTTCGTCTTCGTCTTCGTCGTCCCAGGGCGCCGGTCGCTCGCCGCACAGGTCGCGAATCAGCTCGCCGAGGCCGTCGCGCGAGGGGTTGAGGCCGAGGTCGGCGGCGAGCTCCACCAGGTCGTCGTGCATCGCGAGCGCGTCGGGGTAGCGGTCGGCGGGGCGCTGGGCGAGCGCTCGCATCACGATGCGCTCGAGCCCGGGGTGGTAGTCGTCCACGCGGGTGGAGGGCGCTTCCACGGCCCCGGTGAGGATCTGGTGCAGGATCGCGAGCTCGTTCTCACCGCGAAACAACCGCGTCAGCGTGGTCATCTCGTAGACGAGGATCCCGATCGCAAACACGTCGCTGCGCCGATCCACGCCCTCGGCGCGGCACTGCTCGGGCGACATGTACGAGGCCTTGCCCTTGAGCATCCCGGCCTGGGTCACGTGGGTCGCGGCGGCCGCCTTGGCGATGCCGAAGTCGACGATCTTCACCTCGCCGTCGAACGAGACCAGGATGTTGGTGGGGGAGACGTCGCGGTGGACGATGTGGAGCGGCTCGCCCTTCTCGTCGACCTGCTCGTGGGCATAATGGAGGCCCTGACACACGCCCAGCGCGATCTGGATCACGTGCTCGAGCGGCAGCTCCACCTCGAGCTTCTGCGCCGCCTTGATGATCGTGCGGACGTTCTCCCCGTGGACGTACTCCATCGTGAAGAAGTAGTCCTCGCCGTCCTGCCCGATGTCGTGGACGTGGACGATGTTGGGGTGGTCGAGGGTCGCGGCCAGGTAGGCCTCGTCCCGGAACATCCGCACGAACTCGGGATCCTCCGAGAGGTGGGGCAGGATCCGCTTGAGGACCACCAGCTCGCGGCTGCCGTCGTCGTGGGTGGTGCGGGCGAGGTAGAGCTCGGCCATCCCGCCCACGGCAAGCCGCCCGAGGACCTCGTGGCTCGCACCGTGCATCCCTCCCGCCGGTATGCTGGGCGCCGGTCCTTGCGACTCTTGAACCACGCTCGGCCCGATGCTAGCCCGCGCGTCCGTATCCCGGCAAATGGAACGCGTTCTTGTGCGAAAGGAGACATCGCGCGAGTCCCGCGAATGACGCATCGATCACCCGGGACCATGTGTGGGGGTGTGCCACGCCACGGTCCCGGAGGGGCGCGCTACTTCTTGCGCAACCGCAGGGTCATCCGATCGCTCTCCCCGATGGCCTCGTACTTGGCCTTGTCGGTGTCCCCGAGCGCCAACGAGGGCGGCAGGGTCCACACGCCCTCGGCGTAGTCCTTGGTGTCCTTGGGGTTGGCGTTGATCTCCGACGCCTCCTCGAGCACGAACCCGGCCGCCTCGAGCTGGGCCACCAGCCACGGCTGCGGCAGGTAGCCCTGCTCGGCCGAGACCTTGGCGTCGGCGTCGTCCTTGGCGCGATGCTGCACGATCGCCAGGATCCCGCCGGGCTTCAGTGCCGCGTGGATCCTCTTCAGGTTGTCCTCGAGCTTCCCGCCGTTCACCCAGCCGTGCATGGCGCGAACGAGCAGCACCATGTCGGCGCTGCCGTCGGGCCCGAGCGCGAGCGGCCCGTCGTCGGTCTGCAGCAGCAGCTCGATCTTGCCGTAGGCCGCGGGCGAGCGCTCCATGAACGCCTGGAAGCGGCGGGCGTAGAGCGTGGAGCCCTGGTCCTCGGGCGCCGCCGGATCCGAGCTGGTGACGAGCAGCTTGCCCTTCTTCGCCAGCACGGGCGCGAGGATCTCGGTGTACCAGCCCCAGCCGGGCTGCACCTCGATCACCGTCATGTCGGGGCGCAGGCCGAGGAACGCGAGGGTCTCGGCCGGATGGCGATACTGATCGCGCGTGACGTTGTCGGGCAGCCGATGCTTGCTCGCGAGCACGGCCGTCAGCGCGGCACCGAGGTCGGCATGGTCGGTCTCGACGAGCGCCTTGGCCTCGGCCTCCACGTCGGCGGTCCAGCGCAGCTTCTCGGCCGCCTTCCACTCCTCGAGCGCCGCGAACCCCTTGGCCAGCCGAGCCTTGCGCGCCTCGGCTTCGGCGGCCTCCTTGGCGGGGTCGGTGGGAGTGGCGTCGTCGGTCTTGGTGTCGGCCTTCGCGTCGGTCTTGGTGTCGGCCTTCGCGTCGGTCTTGGTGTCGGCCTTCACGTCGTCGGCCTTCGCCTCGACCTTCTTCTCGTCGGCCTTCTTGGCGTCGGGCTTCTTGGCGTCGTCGCACGCGACGAACAGCAGCAGAGCGGAAAGGAGGGGAGCGATCCGGTGC
>JBFIJN010000786.1:0-2328 GCA_041600735.1 Nannocystaceae bacterium | reverse complement strand
TGGGCGGTGGAGATCTGGCTGCTCACGGAGTTCGACGGGCACCAGGGCAAGGCCCGCGTGTTCATGGTCGATCTCGACAGCAAGAGCGTGACGCGCGAGTTCGACACCGACGTGCAGCTGGCCTAGCGGCTCTTGGAGCGGCTCGGCCTGCGCGCGATCAAGCCGGCGAGCTCGCGGCTTCGCTGCGCGCGCGACCGTGCAGCATCGCGGCGGCACAGGGGCGGATCGTGCCTCGCAGGCAGCGCGCGCGCAGGCGCTGACGCAGCTCGGGCGGCAGCAGGCCGTGGGCCGTGAGCTCGTCGTCGTGGGTCGCCGGGAGCTCGAGCGCGTCGTCGCGATCACTGGCCACGGCATCCATGGCGCGGCGCAGCTCCTCGCGGACCACCGTGGCCAGCGCCGGGTCGCGCTGCACCGCCCAGTCCACGAAGCGCCAGGCCAGCACCGCGTGACGCGCCTCGTCCTCGGCGATCGCGAGCAGCGCGGCGCGCACGGCCGGATCGGTGGCTCGGTGCGCGGCGAGCTCGGCCTCGGCGGCGGCCAAGGTCTCTTCGACGCAGCCCTCGCGCACGGCCGCGCGCACGATCGAGACGGAGTCCGCGCCCGCGACCAGGCCGTGCATGGGCAGCCGGCTGGGGCCGACCGCATGCCCCGCGTAGGCGCTCGCGAGCGCGAAGGCGAGCTGCGCGTGGCGGATCTCGTCGAGCATCGCGGTCGCCGTGTCGGCCAGCAGCTCGGGCGGAGCCCCGAGCGCCGCCAGATCGAGCGAGAAGCGGGCAAACGAGGCCACCGAGGCGTGCTCGGCCAGCGCGGTGCGGGTCCAGCGATCGGCCAGCGCTTGGCGCTGAGCGGTGGAGAGATCATCCACGCGCGGGGTGATCGAGGGGTCCACCCACTCGTCGCGCTCGCAGGCCTCGGCCGTGCGCGCGCGACCGTCGATGAGCAGCGGTCGGCCCTCGCCGCAGATGTCCTCGATCATCGTCACGAGGAAGTGGCACTGACCCTCGATCGCCTCGGCACACTGCACCCCGCCGAACGCATACGAGCAGCTGCTGCAACAATTGGCCTCGTTCCACTCGGCGAGCGCTTGGTTCTGACAGGGCTGGTCGCACACGCACTCGGCCCCGGTGGCGGGCAGCCACAGCTCCCACTCATTCCATGCGTCGCTCGGCACGCAGGTCACCGTGGGGCCATCGTCGGAGCCATCCCCTACGGTGGTCATCGCCGAGGTGCCTTCGGCGGAGGCGGACGCGGACGCCGAGGCGGAGGCGGACGCCGAAGCCGACGCCGAAGCCGATCCGGTGGAGCCGCTGCCTTCGCCGTCGTCGCCCGCCTCACCCGAGTCATCGAGTGATCGCACTGCACAGCCCGCGGCGCTCGCCAACAACAACGGCCCCAGACCGAGCGCGGCCGCGATTCGAAGCTTCAGCCCATCCACCACGAAAACCATGCGCCAAACGTTAGCGCGGCAGGTGGGGTTCGTCGAGGTGATCACCCACCTGCTATGCTGGCGCGGTGGTGGGTCGGCGCGCGCTCATGCTGCTGTGCACGGCCGCGTGCGGCAGTGATCCGAGCCGTTCTTCGGGCCCCGAGCCCGCGCCCGAAGCCGCGTTCGAACCCGTCTGCGGCAGCGAAGGCCCGCGTCGGTTGCTGTCACTCTCGGCGGGAGAGCATGCCTATGGCGTGGATCGCGTGGCCGATGAGGACCGCGTGCTGGTGAGCACCTTCTTCGTGGATCCCTCGCGACCGCAGAGCACGTTGCCGCCCACCCTCGACCTGTCGATTCATGCGGTGGGCGGGTGTGGTGAGGCCCCCGTGGAGATCGCGCGCGGCCTCGCGCTCACCCGCGGTCATGCCGATGCGGTGCTCGGCTGTGGCGACGACGGACACGGGGCGTGGGTGCTCGATCCCAGCGGCGTGATCGCGCCGCGGCCGCTGCTCGCGGCCTGGTGCCCCCTGCGCTCCACCGACGTGGGCCTGCTCGCGGTCGAGGCCGACCCCGAAGAGCGCTACGGAACACTGGTACTGCTGAGAGATCCGCTCGCGGAGCGCCCCGAGCCCGAGGTCCTCGGCGAGCGCATCCGAAGCTCGCGCAACACGTTCTTCGGCCCCGGCTCGGGCTCGACGACGTCGCTGTGGGCCAAGGGGAGCGAGGCGGTGGCGCTCACCGAGGGCGGCGTGGTCTTGCGCTTCGATCTCCTCACGGGGCAGGCCACCCCCGAGCTCGAGGGCGTGCGCGAGCTTCGGGTCTCGAGCGACGGTCGCTGGGTGATCTGGCAGGCGCTCGAGCCCGCCGTGGGCGACCCCGACACCCCCCTCGGCCCCGTGTTC
>JBFIJN010000785.1:0-2335 GCA_041600735.1 Nannocystaceae bacterium | reverse complement strand
GGGCGCGCCCGGGTTTGGCTGGGAATCGGCGCAGCAGGTGTTCGACGAGCTGTGCAGCGTGTCTCCGATCTACGCGGGCGTAGACTGGGAGAAGGCCGGCGAGGGCAGCTACCACTGGCCGGTGCCCTACCAGGGCCACCCCGGCACGCCACGCCTGCACGAGGTCGACTTCCCCAGCCCCACCGGCAAGGGCAAGTTCATGCGCGTCGGCTATCGCGATCCGGCCGAGGTCGTCTCGAGCGACTTCCCGGTGTGGCTCACCACGGGCCGCCGCCTGCAGCACTACCACACGCGCACCATGACCGGCCGCGCCGGGATGCACTGGTTCGTGCCCGAGGAAGTGCTCGAGGTCCACCCCGACGACCTGCCCGTGTATGGCCTCGAGGACGGCGGCTGGTGCCGCATGGTCGGCTCGCGCGGCGCCGTGGAGATGAAGGTCGAGGCCAACGACCGCTCCCCTCGCGGCACCGTGTTCTGCAGCTTCGCGTTCGGCGACGTCCCGGTGAACATCCTGACCGGCGCGGGGTATGACCCGATCACCGAGACGGCCGAGCTGAAGGTGTGCCCGGTGCGGCTCGAAGCGGCGGCACGCTAGTCGGGGGCGAGCCGCACCCCACCCCCGCCATGCAGACGGATCTTCGACGCCTGCGGCGGGTGGCGGAGGGAGCGCGGGCGCGGCGATGATCCGCGGCGCGCTCCGCTGGGCTGCGCTCGCGGCGAGCGGGTGGCTCGGCGCGGTCGGGTGCCGCGATCCGGCGGCCATGAAGCGCGAGCTCCAGCACCCCGCGACGTACGCCGAGCTCACCCCTGCGCAGACGGCCGAGGTCGTGGCGCTGCGCGACCGCGCCGATGCGACGCCCGCCGACTACCTCGCCCAGAAGGAGGCGGGCCTGCGCATGATGGACTATGCGCTCTCGGGGGTGCTGCCGCTCCAGCCCGAGGCCGAGCGCTACCTCGAGCGCGCGTTCGCGCTGCGCGACGACGATCCCGAGCTGCTGCGCACGCTCGGGCGCTTCTACAACATGCGCGCGGTGGAGCATGACTTCTCGAAGGCGGCGCTGCAGCAGCGCGTGTACGGGGCGCTGCTCGGCGCAGCGAAGCCAGAGCAGCTGTCGGTCTCGCAGTTCGTGTCGTACAGCTTCTTCCAGCTCGCGCGGATCATCGAGCCGGCCGACGAGCGGCGCATGCTGGTCGCCTTCAGTCGCCTGCGCCGGCTCGAGCGCGCGCTCGCCCGCCGCACCGCCGCCGCCCCCGACGACGTAGAGCTGCACGCGCTCGCGGGTAACTTCGCGCTGTTCTTTGCGGGGTACGTGCCGGTGGGGCAGCGCAAGCGGCTGCGCCGAGGGGTCGAGCACTTCGAGCACGTGAAGGCCCACTGGGCGCAGCTGCGGCCCGGTGCGCGCGACGAGCTGCGCTGCCCGAACACCTACGAGAACTTCGTGTTCGAGCTGGGTGAGGCCTACCTCGCCCTCGGCGACGAGGAGCAGGCCCGAGCGATCTATGCAGAGCTCGTGAGCGTGCGCGAGCCCATCACCAGCGGCAAGGAGCTCATCGCCGCCGCCAGCGAGCATCGACTGGCGCACCTACCCGAGTACGCCGGCCGCACCGAGCTGATGCCACCGTGGCCAAGCGACGTGGGCAACTGCATCGTGTGCCACGCGTACACGAGTGATCTGCCGGTCAACACCCTGTATGTCGCGCCGGGGCTGCACGTGGATCTGCATGCGAAGGCAAGCCGCGCGGTAGCGCGACCGGTACTCGAGCGCGAGCCGACGAGCCCCGGCGAGCCGGCGACCCGGCCGGGGTCGAGCCCGCTGGTGAGCGAGTGCAGAGGCTGCCACGTGTATGGCGGGCGGGCGTACCACATCTTGGACGTCGCGAACCCCAGCGCGGTGCTGCACGCTCGCGCACAGATCATCGCGGCGATCGAGTCGGGCACGATGCCGCCCGATCGCACGCTGTCCGCCGCGCAACGCCAGGCGCTGGTCGAGCACGTGCGCGGGCTCGACGATCGATGAGCGGCGGTCGTCCCAGCGCATCCCGTCGTCCGGGCACGATCGCCTACGAGCCCGAACTCGCGCCCAAGGCGTCGGCGTCCGCGGTGTGATAGGATCGTCGACGTGAGCGACCCCGCCTCCACTCCGGGTGGACGTCTTGCGATCGCCCTCGAGCTCGCTGACCTCGCGGTGGCGATGGTGGCGCAGAAGCTGCGCCGCGAGCACCCTGATGCCTCCCCGGAGGAGATCGAGCGTCGGGTCCGCGAGTGGCAGCACACCCGCCCCGGGGCCGAGCATGGCGACGCCTGGGGACGACCGATCCCCTGGCCACTGCGATC
>JBFIJN010000784.1:0-2335 GCA_041600735.1 Nannocystaceae bacterium | reverse complement strand
GTATGTGGCGGTGCAGACGGAGTCGGCGATTCGCACGACGGCGGCCAAGCACCCCTACGATGCGCCGACGGAGGGCGAGGTGTCGCTGCGCGGGGACTCGGCGGAGGTCAACGCGGAGCTGATGACGCAGCTGACCGAGCGGCTCTCGCACGCCGGTGTGGAGATCCTCGAGGTGCGGATCTCTCACTTGGCCTACGCGTCGGAGATCGCCGGCGTGATGCTGCGGCGGCAGCAGGCCGAGGCGATCATCGATGCGCGGCAGCGGATCGTGGAGGGGGCGGTGAGCATGGTGAAGATGGCGCTCGACGATCTCCGCGAGAAGGACGTCGTCACCCTCGATGACACCCAGAAGGCCGCGCTGGTGAGCAACCTGCTGGTGGTGCTCTGCTCCGAGAACGACGCGCAGCCGGTCGTCTCGGCGGGCTCCTGAGCGGTTTCCGACCCGAGCCCGTCGGACCTGCTACCGTCGGGATCCGATGCACGTCGCCCAGTCGATCCGGCAACCCCATGGCATCAGCGTGTTTGGCTCGTACGTCTTGCGCGTCGAGCCGGACGTGGTGCTGGTCACCTTTGCAGTCGCGCACATCAAGCCCGAGCCGTCGGCCGCGTTCGCGGCGACGCGCGAGGCGGTGGCGGCGGTCCGCGCCTATCTGCGCGAGGCCGATGTCGCGCCGGCCGATGTGCAGACCTCGCACGTGAATCTCTCGGCCGAGCACGAGGGCTACGGCAAGGAGCGGGCGTTCCTCGGCTATCAGGCGCGCGTGAGCCTGTCGGTGCGGCTGCTCGATCTTCGCCGCTTCGAGGAGATCCTGGCCGGCGTGGTGCAGGCCGGAGCCAACCAGATCCAGAGCACCGAGTTCCAGACCACGCGGCTGGCCGAGCTGCGCGCGCAGGCCCGTCGCGGGGCGTTCGCGGCCGGCCGGCGCAAGGCCGAGCTCTACGCGGAAGAGGCCGGCGTGCGCCTGGGCGACGTGCTGCACGTGGAAGACGTGAACCCCGATGGCGTCGGTCGTCGCGAGAGCCACGGTGTCGACGTGGACCTCGAGAGCGAGGGCGACGGCCTGCAACCCTCGGCCCCGGGCAGCATCCACGTGAAGGCGGCCGTGCAGCTCTCGTTCGCGATCTTGCGCGCCAAGGCGCCGAGCGGGTTCGCCTAGCGGCCCCGCGCGCTCGCGAGCGTCAGTCGAAGCGGCTCATGATCTCCAGCTCCCAGGAGATCACGCTGCCGTTGTTCGCATTGACCACGTCGTCGCGCACCACCAGCCACCACGTGCCATTGACCGACTCGTCGCCCGAGAACCCGGTGGGCACGATGCCCACGCCGCCGGGATGCAGTGGCGACGTCTGTAGACTCGCGACCTGCACCTGGTTGTCGGAGGGGTTGCGCAGCTCGATCACGAGCTCTTGCGGCGCAGGGTGATCGAGCTCCACCCAGATCACCACGTCCATGTCGACCGAGGTCAGGCCGCCAACGAGCTGGCCGATCTCGGCGGTAGTGCCGTTGGCCGGGATCGCGAGCCCGCCCCCGGTGAACACGCCCGCGTCGCCGCTGGGCAGGCACAGCCCGTTGGGATTGTTGATGAGCACGGTGCTGCGGATCAGTCCCGCGCACAGCAGCCCCGTGGCGCACGGCGTGACGAGATCGCAGCTCATTCCCTCGGCCGCCCCCGCGGCGCAGCTCGTGAGGGTGGGCGTCGTCTGATCGTCGATGCGGCTCACTTCGACCTCGAGCGCCTCGATCACCAGCAGCGTGTCGGCCGGCCACGTGAATTGGAACGTCTCGCAGTTGGCGGCGGGCTCGGCTGCGGTGCCCTCGACGATGAGATTGCCGTCGTCCCACGTGAGCGCGGTGGGCTCGAGGTCGTGGCCGGGGAACGCCAGCGGTCCGCGCGAGCCGAGCACCACCCAGTCGCTCGGGAAGCTCACGCCCATCGGCACGGGGGCACCGGTCTGGGCGCTCCACTCGGCCTCGCTGGTGATGAGGCGCCAGCCCGGCGGTACGCGAGCGGTCAGGGGCAGGAAGTACGGATCGAGCTCGGTGAACGGCACGTCGAAGGCGGCGCTTCCCGTGGTGCCGCTCGAGCCGCTCGTCGTGTCGTCGGAGCTCGAGCTCGAGGCGGAACCGCCCGTAGTGGTGTCGCTGCCGGTGGTCTGGTCGCCGGTGGTCTGGTCGCCGGTGGTCTGGTCGCCGGTGGTCGTTGCCCCGTGGTTCGTGGTCTCCGCGTGCCCCGTGGTTTCCGACTGGCCGGTCGTGCCGGTCTCGGTCGTCGTGCTACCGGTGACGCCATCGTCGCCGCACGCGGCGAGCCACATCGTGGTCGCGAGGAGTAGGTGG
>JBFIJN010000783.1:0-2339 GCA_041600735.1 Nannocystaceae bacterium | reverse complement strand
CTCGATCCCACGCAGCTGCTGCACGCCACCGACAAGCTGCGCCAGCACATGGGCGGGGTCGATCGCCTGGTGGGTGCGCTCGAGCAATTGCAGATCCCGCTCGGCCAGGTGCGAGACCGGCTCGGCATCGAGGGCATGGGCGAGGCGGCCGCCACCTGCTTTCGCGACAAGTCCGTCATGAAGAGCGCGCTGCGCAAGGCCGGAGTGCCGTGCGCCCGCCACCGCCCCACGGCCACCGCCAACGATGTGCGCGCGTTCGTGGAAGAGGTCGGCCTGCCCGTGATCCTCAAGCCGCGCGATGGTGCGGCCTCGGTAGGCACGTATCGCATCACCGACAAGGCCGCGCTCGAGCAGGCGCTGCGCTCGTTCGTCCCCGAGATGGTCGAGGAGTTCGTGGTGGGTCGCGAGCGCTCGTTCGAGACCGCCAGCATCCGCGGCGTGGCCCGCTGGGACTCGCACACGCGCTACGATCCCGCGCCGCTGGTCGTGCTCGAGAACCCATGGATCCAGTGGACGGTGGTGCTCCCGCGTGAGGAGGAGACCTCCGACACGCTGGCGATCCGTCCAGTGGCCCACGCGGCGTTGAAGGCGCTGGGCATGCACACCGGGATCAGCCACATGGAGTGGTTTCGCCGCAACGACGGCAGCGTGGCCGTGTCCGAGGTTGGTGCGCGGCCACCGGGAGCCCAGATCGTCACGCTCAACAGCTGGGCGCACGACGTCGATGTGTACAAGCGCTGGGCCGAGCTGGTCACGCTCGACCACTGGTCGATGCCGCCCCGCAAGTACGCGGTGGCGGCCGCCTTCTTCCGCGGACAGGGCGAGGGCAGCCGAGTGGTGCGCTTGCACGGGATCGAGCAGGCCCAGGCCGAGCTCGGCCACCTCGTGGTCGAGGCCAAGCTGCCCACCCCGGGCCAGCCCAAGGCGCGCACCTACGAGGGCGAGGGCTATGCGATCGTGCGACACCCCGAGACCGCGGTCGTCGAGCAGGCGATCCGGCGGTTGGTCTCGCTCGTGCGCGTCGAAGTGGGGTGATCGATCGCGATCGAAGCCTCGATCCGCTTCCGAGACGGTGTACGCTTCTCGGGCGCGGATGGGGTTTCGATGATGGTGAGGCAACAGGGGCTCGTGGGGATCGCCGCGCTCGTGGGCGCGCTGGCTGCGGTTGGCTGCGGCGACCCGTGCCTCGACGATGGATTCGGCGGGGGCGAGTGCCCGCTGGCGGCAACGAGCAGCGGCGCGGGCAGCAGCGCGGGCTCGGGCCCGCTCGAGGGCACCACCAGCCAGGGCTCGAGCAGCGTGAGCCACGGGGTCACCAGCCTGGCCGAGACGGGCTCCGACGGCACGGCCACTACCGACAGCGGGCCGCTCATCACCGGCACGACCAACGGCACCACCCTCACCGACACCACGACGGATGGCACGGGCACCACGAGCCCCCCCGACGACGACACCAGCGGTCTGGAGCTCTTCTGTCTCGATGCCGATGGCGACGGGTTTCCCGACCTCGAGGATTGCGTGGAGGCGGATCCCGGCGATCCCCCGCCCGATCACATCCCACCCGGAGCGATCGACGATTGCGAGGACACGAACCCCGACGTGTTCCCGGGCGCCGCCTTCAACGAGCCTGCGCTGTGCACGATCGACGCCGATGGCGACGGCTGGGGCTCGACCACGCCGCCGCCGGGCGCCGATGCGGGCAGCGACTGCGACGATGGCTCGCCGTTCACGTTCCCCGGTGCCGCGCAGCTCGAGCAACCCCCGCTCGACGGTCAGTGCCTGCGCGACGAGGACGACGACGGCTGGGGCGACGACACACCACCGCCCGGGGTCGTGGCCGGCCAAGACTGCGTCGACGACGATCCCACCATCGCGCCCGCGGCCGCGATCCACGAGCCCGCGCTGTGCACCGTGGATGCCGACGGTGATGGCTGGGGCGACTGGAACGCGCCCAGCCTCGATCCCGCCGCCGACGAAGGCAGCGACTGCGACGACGCCGACCCGCTCGTGGAGCGCTGCGCGCTGTTGGTCACCCAGGACGGCACCGCCAGCGCAAACCTCGACGTGCCGCTGGTGCCCGCCCTACAGGCGCTGGGCCTCACGGTGCTGCTCGGCGAGGACTCCGTCGTCACCCCCGCGAGCGCCGACCCAGCCGTGCTCGTGGTCGTGAGCGCGAGCTCGACCTCGTTCCAGGTAGGCGCCACGTTCCGCGACGTCGACGAGGGCGTCGTGGTGCTCGAGGGCCTGATCTGGGACGACATGGAGATGTCCAATTCCGCCAACAACTCCAACGACGACGATGTCACGATCTTGGACGACGCCCACCCGCTCGCGGCCGG
>JBFIJN010000782.1:0-2349 GCA_041600735.1 Nannocystaceae bacterium | reverse complement strand
GCGGGTCGCTCGTCTCCCCAGCCTGCGCCGCGCCGCTCCGCCCACGCCAGTCGACCCGCGACCACCATCCCGTGGTCGAACAAGTAGCCCCGGCCCGCCCGGCCGATCCCTTCGCTGCGCTCGCAGGTGCTCAGCCACGCGGCCACGCGATCGAGCTGCGCCTCGTCGGCCTCGGGCTCGCGCGCCATCGCGGACAGCCACAGCCCGCCGGCCTCGGGATACGCATACCCGGGGTGCGCCGGGTTGTGCCACGACCACACGCGACCGTCGCTCTCCACCACCGCAGCGCTACACAGCCAGCGCACCATGGCGGCGCGGCTGGGGCGAGCGATGAGCGAGGGGCGATCGGGCATGTCACCTCGCGGGCGCTCGGCTCTCGCGCCACAGCGTCACCGCGCGGCGCACCGTCTGTCGCGCGGTGGCGACGGGGGCGCCGGCCAGCGCCGGATAGGCCTCGCACGCCGAGAAGCACCCGCCGCAGGCGAGCGCCTCGATGTCGCGTCGCGCCCCGGCGACCGCGGCCGAGGCCCACAGCGTGGCCATGTCGTGCTCGCGTAGGTTGCCGAGCGGTCGATCGTAGAGATGGCAGGGGTAGAGCTCACCCTCGGGCGAGACGAACACGGTGCTGCGCAGCGCCTGGCACGGGATCCCGCTGGGCTCTCCGCGCTGCACGAACTCGAGGTGCAGCAAGTAGAGCTGCTCCATCAGCGCGACCAGCCCGGTGGGTACGCCGCGGCGGCGTCGCAGCGTGCGTAGCAGCTCCCCGGGCGGCACGCGTGGCTGCCCACGCAGGTGCTCGTTGCCGTAGAAGTGGCGCGAGACCTGAGCCCAATTCCAGTGCCAGCGTCGCGCATGGAAGCCGGGCACCGCCTCGAGCAGCCGCGCGCCGAGCTCCTCGACGACGTGGGCATTGTCGTGGGTGATGGTCGTCCCCACGTGAACCTCCACCCCTGGCAGCTGCCACAGCCCGCGCAGGGTCTCGAGCGCGCGCTCGAACGCCCCGCTGCGCCCGCGGATCGCGTCGTGCACCTCGGGCGGCCCGTCGATGCTCACCGTGACCAGCAGCTCCACTCCTGCGCGACGCGCCCGCGTGGCGGCCGTGGCTCGCAGGATGCGATCGGTGGCCCAGCCGTTGGTCTGGAAGTGGAGCACCTGCAGCGCCGGCGGGCGCTCGATCGCGGCGCCCAGCACCTCCTCCACATCGCGTCGCACGAACGGCTCGCCGCCGGTCACGTCGAGCCAGACCAAGCGGGGGAGCTGGGAGAGCAGCGCCTCGATCTCCGCGAGCGTCAGCTCGCCCTCGGAGGGCGCGCGCCAGGTGTGACACATGCGGCAGCGCAGGTTGCAGCGCCGCGTGACGTCGAGCACCACGCGATTGGGCGAGGGCGGGCGGTGGACCCAGGTCTCGGCCAGGCGACCCACGAGCGCGAGGCGACGGGTGGCGCGGTCGAGCAAGGGCACGGCGCCAGTCTAACCCCGCGGGGCCCCAGGTAGGGGCCGCCGCTGCCTGGTGATACCGTGCGGGTCGTGCACGAAGACGCGGGGGCGTGGCGAGGGCGCCGAGTGCTCGTGACGGGAGCCGACGGGTTCCTCGGCTCACACCTCACCGAGCGACTGCTGGCGCTGGGGGCCACGGTGGCGGTGTTGGTGCGGCCCAGCTCGGTGGTGGGCACCGCCGGGCACGCGCTGCGCAACCTCGGCGGCGTACGGCAGGGGCTCGATCGGATCCTCGCGGCCGACGTCGCGAGCAGCGATGCCGAGGCCCGCATCGTCGACTGGAACCCCGAGCGCCTGCTGCACCTCGCGGCCGACGCCTACGTGGAGCGCTCGTTCGACCACCCCGCCGAGGTGCTGCGCAGCAACCTCGACGGCACCCTGCGCGTGCTCGAGGCGGCGCGCCGCTGCCCCAACCTCGAGCGCGTGCTGGTCACCTCGTCGAGCGAGATCTACGGCGATGCGCAGGCGCCCGCGATCGACGAGGCCCACCCGCTCGAGCCCACCTCGCCCTATGCCGCTTCGAAGCTCGCGGCCGACCGACTCGCCTACGCCTATCACCGCACCTACGGGCTGCCCGTCGCGATCATCCGCCCGTTCAACACGTTCGGCCCGCGCCACCCCTACGACGTGATCCCCAAGTTCGTGGCCCGGGCGCTGCGCGGCGAGCCACTGGTGATCTACGGCCGCGGCGAGCAGAGCCGCGACTTCAGTTACGTGGACGACATGGTGCGGGCGTTCCTCGTGATGGGTGACCACCCGGCCGCGATCGGAAGCGTCGTCAATTTCGGGACCGGGGTGGCCACCACCATTCGCGCGCTCGCCGAGCGCGTGGTGGCGCTGGTGGGCTCGGCG
>JBFIJN010000781.1:0-2364 GCA_041600735.1 Nannocystaceae bacterium | reverse complement strand
CGTCTCGTAGAGCGCGGTCGCGAGCGGCGTCCACCCGTGCGCGTTGGCGTAGTGCACGATCCCCTGCGGCTGCTCGCGCATCTGCGCGGCGTTGACGAGCTCGATCAGGGTGCCCTCTTCGAATCCCGCCTCGAGCGCGGCAATCACGACGCCCTCGACGAGCGAGTCGAGCATGATCTGGCAGACGCGGTCGAAGCGACGGCACAGGCCCTCGATGAAGCGCAGGTCGATGCCCACCAGCGACGGGCCGGAGGCGTCGACGTGGGCGGCGAGCGCGTCGGCGAGTCGCTTGGCCACGTCGCGGCGCCACGCGGGCACGAGGGTCGCGGGCGGTCCCTCGGCGAGGCGCTCGAGCTCGCGGGCGGCATCCTTCTCGCATCGCGCGACGAGCTCGGGCGTGAGTCGGTCGAGCTCGGAGAGGGCGATCGGCGACGAGGCATCGAGGCCGGTGGCGAGCACGTGGGCCACGTCGCGCAGCTCGTAGGCGTGCTCGAGGCCGAGCAGCGCGGGGTCATCGAACACCACCATCGCGAGCGGCTCGGCGCCCCGGCGGCTCTGCGCCTCGCGGAGGCAGCGGGCGAGCGTGACGATCGAGAGGTTCTCACCGCGGGGGCCCGGCAACGCGATGCTGGACCCGCGGGCCGTGCCGCGGACGATGAGGCCGACGTGACGCGCGGGCCGCTCGAGGGCCGCGGCGAGGAGCGTCTCGACGTCTGCGCTGCGATTCGGGGCGCCGACCTCGATCCAGCGGAAGGGCAAGGCCGCGCGGTGGGGTCGCGGCACGCTCGCCCGCCGCGAGCGGGCCGTGAACACCTCGAGGTCGGCCAGGGCGTGGCGCTCGAGCTCGGAGCGCGCATCCGCGGCGACGGCATCGAGGAGGCTCCCCCACGCCGAGCCGTCGGCGAGCTCGGCGTCGCCGAGCGCGAGGCCGAGCGTGGGTGCGCGCGCGTAGCCGTCATCGTGCAGCTCGAAGTGCGCGACGGTGGCGTCTCGCACGGCCTGCGCGAGGTCGTGGGTGCGCTCGCGCAGCGAGTCGTAGCGCTCGTCGATGGCGAACATGCTCTTGGTCAGGCGGCCGAGCCCGCCGCCCGCCGCCCGGGCCTCGACCAGACCGCGGCGCAGCGAGGGGCCGTAGGCCGTGTCGCGCTCGGACTCGAGCAGCGCGAGCGCTCGGTGGGCCAGCGCATCGAGGGCCGCGACGATCCGCGGGGCGCCGTCGCAGCGGATCGCGATCGACTCGCTCCCGCCGACGACCAGCGCCCGCGCAGCGGCGAGCACCGCCGGCTCGCCCGCGGGCGCCTTGGCGAGGAGCTTCTCGCTGCGCCGCATCAGCAGCTTGGCGCGCTGGTGCCCCAGCTCGATCGCCTTGCGGGCGAGCGCCTCGGGCTCGAGCTCGGGCGACTTCGCCAGGGCCTCGAGCAGATCGACCAGGGGTCGAGCCGCGATCGGTCCGGGCAGCAGCGAGCCGAAGATCACCTTCGCGTGGGGGGCCAGGCGGCGCAGCGCGAGCAGCTGCGTGAGGTCTTGGTCGTCGCTCACGAGCAGGTCGAACGAGCGCGGGCCCCGATCCGACGACCGCCGCAACGCGAGCGCAGTCACCAGTGCATCGATGCGGCGCGTGCTCTCGCCGCTGCGTGGCGGGGCGGCGGCCTCGAGCGCCTGGCTCTCCGCGTCGGAGCCGGGCGCGGCGCTGCGAGGGCGCGGCCCGCTGTAGGTCGAGAGATCGACGAGCTTGTCGATCCACGAGTCGGTGTAGTCGAGGGCCAGCGAGCCCACCACCGAGTAGGCCCCCACGGCCTCGTCTTCGTACAAGTGCTGGGAGTCGATGGGTAGGTTGATCCCCTCGAGCCACATGCCGGCGCTCGTGCGGGTGAAGGTCTTCGCGGGACTGCTGGAGTCCTTGCGGATCACCACCCGCGACGGATAGTTCGGGCGACCAACGCCCAGCAGGCTGGCCACGGGAGCCGCGAGGTCTCCGATGGCTCGCAGCACGTCGCCCAGCAGCACGAGCGCGCGCTTGGACCCGGGTGGGGTTCGGGTCTCGGCCCACTCGAGGAAGCTCCGAAGGTCGCGCTCGCCGGGGTCCGACGGGGCAAGCTCGGCCAGCGCCTGTCCGGGCTCGCCGACGTGGCGCGCGGTGGGCCACTCGCCGGTCAGCTCTTGCAGCAGCGTGGGCTCCCCGGTGACTTCGGCGAGCAGCGTGGTGTTGGCCGGCACGACGGCGTCGGGTCCAAACAACCGCGCGAGCACGGGTCCGAGCGGTGGTGGCTCACCCGGCGCGGCACTCGGGTGGGCGAGCCCGTCGCCGTCTCGAACCAATCCCGAGAACGCTCCCGGTCCCCCGAATACCCAGAGTGTCCACTG
>JBFIJN010000780.1:0-2379 GCA_041600735.1 Nannocystaceae bacterium | reverse complement strand
CGGCTCTTCACCATGATCTCGCCCGGCGAGATGACCGTCGACCCGCTGTTCCACCAGCGCGACGATCTCCCGAGCGTGTCCAACCAGTGGACGGCGACCAACGTGATCCACTGTGAGGAGCCCGATCGCTACGACTTCCCCGATGGGCGCTCGTACTACCTCGCCGACGACTTCCGCGAGCCAGACTTCTCCGAGATGAGCGCGGCGCTGCGCATCGAAGAGTACTCGCTCGCGGGCGCCCCTCCGATGGTGCTGCTCGATGCCGCCGCTGCGATCGACGACGAGCTCGCCGCGTGGAACGCCGCCAGCGGACCAGCGCAGGGCTGCGAGTGTCGGGCCACGCGGCGCCGCATGAACGGCGCGGGCTGGCTGGGCCTGCTGCTGCTGCTGGGCGTGCGCACCCGAGCCCGCCGCGCTCGCGCTCGTCGCTAGCGCGGGCGGGTCATCAGAGCGCTGCGCTGGCGCGCTCCGTCACTGGAGCTGGCTGGCGAGCTCGGGGGGCAACAGCGCGCTGCGCTCCCCCGCGCAGATCAACCACAGCTGGAACGCGGCGCGCGTGGCCGCGATGTGCAGCAGGTGCCGCGAGGGCGTGGTGACGGGGTAGTTCTGGCGCGTGGGATCCAGGATCACCACGTAGTCGAACTCGAGGCCCTTCACCTGGCGCACGTCGGTGACGTCGATGCCGGCGGTGAACGTGAAGTCCTCGCGCCGCACGCGACGGAGCTTGGGCACCTCGGCGATGCGCAGCGCCTCGTGATAGAGGTCGGCTTGCTGGGGGTAGCGCGTGACGAGGGCGACCGAGGCCGAGGGCTCGCGCTGCATGAGGGCGCGCAGCGCATCGCCCAGGAACGCCACCGCCTCGCCTTGATCGCCGAACTCGAAGTAGCCCACCGGGGCGCCGTCGCGTGCGATGAGCTCGTCTTCGGCGTTGTGCAGCGGGCCCAGCACGTGGCGCGACAGCTCCATCACCGCGCGCGTGGAGCGATAGGTGATGGTGAGCGGCTGGATCTCCACGTGCGGCAGCCCGGCGTCGGCGAGCAGCTGGGGCCAGTCGGTGAAGCCGTTGTCGAACACCATCTTCTGCGCGCGGTCGCCCGCGATGGTCACGCTCTTGCCGGTGGTCACGCAGTCGAGCAGCACGCGGACCTCGAGCGCGCACAGGTCTTGCGCCTCGTCGATCACCACGTGCTCGTACTCCACGCGGCGGCCGGCCACGAAGATGCCGCCGTGCTTGAGCTGCAACAGGCGCAGCAGGATCGCGTCGTCCTCGGGATCGAGCGCGGCGCCCTCGGGGACCTCTTCGCCTTCCTCGGTGTCGAAGTCGACCTTCTGCGCGCACCAGCGCACGATCGCGTCCACGTCGGTGTCGGTGAACTCGCCCGCGGCGTGCTCTTGCAGCGACTCGCGGATGCGACCCTCGGAGGTGTTGAGCTCGAGCCAGTCGGGCACCACCTGCGCGAGCTGGTCGCGAGCGCTGCGCAGCACGGTGGTGGCGGCCGCGCGGGCTCGTGGCTCGAGGTTGGCGGCGGCGCGCCCCTTGGTGAGCCACTCGATCACGCGCTCGACCCGGGGGAGCGGGGCCATCGCGGCGCACGCGTCCCACTGGGCCACGATCGCCTCGCCGCCGCGCTCCGCCACGCGCTCGACCAGCTGCGCGCGCACGTCTTCGACCTGCTCGCTCACGATCTGCTCGATCATGCGGATCACGACCGGGTGCTTCTTCCAGCGCACGACCGGGTCGGGGGTGCTGCTGGTGTAGCGCTGCACGAGCGGGAGCCTGAGGCGCTTGATGAGCGGCGCCGACCAGCGGCGATAGGTGGTCACGGCAACGCCATCGACGCCGAGCGACGGCAGCACATGGCGGATGTACTCCACCAGGCCGTCGTTGAAGACCACGATCATCATCTTGGTGGGGGCGAAGCGCCGCGGGTCCTGGAAGGCCAGGTAGGCCACGCGGTGCAGCGCCACGGTGGTCTTGCCCGAGCCCGCACCGCCCTGGATCAGCACGATGCCCGAGTCACTCTGGGTGATCATCTCGAACTGGTGCTTGTCGATGAGCGCCGTGATCTCTTGCAGGTGCTTGTCGGCGCGGATCGGGGCGTCGTCGCCCATCACGCCGAGCTTGCCGCGGTCGTAGCGGATGGCGGTGCCGCTGCCGCCATGCAGGGTGGGCTGGGCCGAGCCCTCGGCCCGCCGCCAGCAGCCCTCGCGGTCGAGCGAGAACGTGCCCTGCGGCGAGGCCACGCGGCGCAGCTGTCCGTGGCTCACGGCAACGCTGCGGCGCACGAGGATCCGACCCTCGAGCGTGCGATCGTCGAAGTCCTCCTCGTACTCGTCCTCTTCTTCGTAGCGGTAGTAGAGGCGGCTGACCGGAGCGTT
>JBFIJN010000779.1:0-2383 GCA_041600735.1 Nannocystaceae bacterium | reverse complement strand
CTCGGCTGCCGCGTGGCGTACCACCACAGCGGCGTGACCACGGCCGTCAGCACCACCGCGAGCGCCACCGTTCGCTCGGCGAACCAACGCCGCAGCAGCCGCGCCGCGAGGCACAGCGCGAGCCAACCGGCGAGCACGCTGCCCAGCATCGTGATCCGCTGGCACCGCGCCGAGCTGCCGTCGCCTGGGTCGTCCCATAGCCCCAGTGCATCGCCGCCCACGCTCACCGCATGCGCGACCACGAACGCAGGCGCCCACACGATCGCCGTGCCGAGGGTGAAGTGATCCCCCGCCCAGCCATCGGCCCGCAGCGGCTGTCCATGCGGGTTGCCCAGGCGCTCGAGGTCGTTCGCGAGCCGCAGATCGCGATCGAGCACCAGCGAGCGCACCGCCGCGTAGTGGTACACGCCGTCGCCATGCGGCAGGCCCCCTCGCGTGAAGTACCCCGCCGGGTGCGTGACGTGGGCGAGCACCATGGCCACGCCCAGCAGCCCCAGCACCCAGGTGAGGGCCCGGCTCGCTCGGGCGGGCTGTAGCGCGTCGACGATGCGTCGGTTGTCACACGCGGCCCCCGACGACGCCACCCGCTTCGACCCGGGCCCGAGCCGGTGCGACGCCACCCCCGCCGTGATATGAGGGGGCGCTACCCATGTCCGACGATGCCCCCATCTGCCGCCGTGTGTTCTTGATGCGGCACGGTCACTACGAGCGGACGGGGAACCTCGGCGACCAGGCCTGGGGCCTGTCGCCGCTCGGCCGCCGCCAGGCGGTGAAGCTCGGGCGACGCCTCGCCCGCGTGGCCGACTCGGTCAACGGCCGCTTCGAGGGCGTGTATGCCAGCCCCTGGCCGCGGGCCACCCAGAGCGCCCAGATCGCGGGGCGCGAGATGGATCTCGACAACATCCGCATCAAGCGCTACCTGCACGAGCTCGTGCCGCTGGTCGACCCCGAGCGCCCCGAGTTCAAGGCCTTCCCCACCGGGATGACCGCAACCCCGGTCGAAGCCCGCGAGTTCGTCGAGCGCCAGCTCGACAAGATCCGCGAGCGCTTCTTCAAGGCGCCCTCGCGGCGCTCGTTCGTGCTCGTGTTCGCGCACGGCAACCTCATCCGCTACCTCGTCGCCCGCACGCTAGGCCTGCCCTACGAGGCCTGGGCCGTGATGGACATCGCCCACGCCTCGATCACCGAGCTCCGCGTCTACGCCAACGGCTTCGAGGCCCTCATCAGCTTCAACGAGACGGGGCACCTGCCGCCGTCGATGGTGACCACCGCATGAACCCAGCAACCACCCGTGGTCGTCGGCTCCGGCTCGCGGCCGCCCTGCTCGCAACCCTCACCAGCGCGGCCGCGTGCACCAAGGAGGCGCCGCCGACCAAGCCGCCCGCGGCCAAGCCGGCGGCCGTCGACGGGCGCTCCGCGATCGAGCGCGCCAGCGAGACGATCTTCGACGCATGGTTCGCGGCCAGCCCGGTCACCGCCTCCGAGATCGGCGATCACCGCTTCGACGGCGCGTGGCCCCAGCTCGCCCCCGCCGACATCCAAGCCGACCTCCAGCGCATCGAGGATGGCCTCGCGCTGCTCGCCACGCTCGACTCCGCCAAGCTCGACGCCGGCGAGCGCGTCGATGCCGACATGCTGCGCAACGAGCTCGAGCTGCAGCGCTTCACCCACGAGGTCGAGCGCCCGTGGATCACCAACCCCATGTGGTACGTGGCCACCATCGGCAGCGGCCTCGACGACCTCGTCTCGCGCGACTACGCCCCGGTCGACGAGCGCGCCCAGGCCGTGGCCTCGCGGCTCGAGGGGCTGCCCACGCTGGTCGACCAGGCCCTCGCCAACCTGCAGCCGGGCGGCACCATGCTGCCCCAGACCGATCTCGCGCGCAGCCGCATCGACGGCGTGCTCAGCCTGCTCGACGAGATTCCGAGCCGCCTCGACCAGGCCAGCCCCGCCGCGCTCGAGCGGGTGCAGGCGGCGACGGGGCCCGCCCGCGAGGCCGTGGAGCGCCTGCGCGCCCACGTGGAGGCGCTGCTGCCCGAGGCCACCACCCCGTGGCGCCTGGGCAAGGAAGCGTTCGAGCGCAAGCTGCAGCTCACCCTCCACACCCAGCTCTCCTCCACCGAGATCCGGCGCTTGGCCATCCTCGAGCACGCCGCGGTGCGCGGGCGCATGGCCACGCTCGCCGCTCCGCTCGCCGAGGTGCTGTTCACCGCCGCCGAGCGCCGCACGATCGCGCGCCGGGCCACCGGCGACCCCCAGGCCGCGCTGGTGGCCGCCGTGCTCGAGGCCCTCTCTGCCGCCCACGTGAGCCCGCCGCAGCTGCGCGACACCATCGAGGCCAGCCTCGCGCGCCTCGACCAGTTCGTCCGCGACCAAGCCCTGG
>JBFIJN010000778.1:0-2389 GCA_041600735.1 Nannocystaceae bacterium | reverse complement strand
CGTACACGTGCCGGCCCACTCGACATCATGATAGAGCGCATAGGACTGCGCGGGGTGGTTGAGCGCCGCGCCGCGACCGAGCGCATTGCCGTAGATCCGCGTCTTCTTGCGGTTGTAGGTCAGCACCACGTCGCCGGCGTAACCGATGGTGGCCAGACTCCCGATCAGCTTGACCACCGCGGCCTGGTGCCCGCTGCCGGGGCCACCGAGATCGACGAGGTTGATGCGATCGAACTCCGCCAGCGGCGGAAGCACGCGGAACGCGAGGTGATCCACCTCGTTCTCCACATCCACGATGTCGACGAAGAGATCGCGTACCCCGGCCGCCGTGGTCGTGACGCCCTCGGCCCAGTACACGCGCCCGGCCACCGGATCGGGGAGCGCATCCACGGCGAGCGCGATCGGCAGCGGTATGGCCGCTTCGCCCTCCACGTGCGCCTCGAGCGAGACCACCTGGCCCTGCGGGTTGGCGCCCGTCTCGGCAAACAAGCGGATCGCTCCCAACCCCGCGGCTCGCAGCGAGAGCGAGCACGGGGCGAGCGGCGGGTTCTTGGTCAAGCGCACCTTCGCGCGACCCCACCACCAGTGGTCGACGTCTTGCACGTAGAGCCTGCGGCCCGGATCCACCTTTCTGTCGTCGGCGAGCAGCACCGCGGGATCGGAGGGACCCGGTGTGCCGCCGTACACATCGAGGCTGATCTCCACCACGGTGAGCTTGACCAGGTCGGCTTGATCGACCACGCCGACGAGCGCGAGCCTGAGCCCGGTGTCGGCCACTGGATCACTGACCGCGTTGCCCTGCACGTAGACCGGCGCCAGCACGCGGCCGGGCCCTACGTCGATCGGCGTGGCAAGATCGACCACGAGGCCCCCGACCGCCGCGTCGTAGACCGCGATGTTGCCCTTGATCGCGGTGAGCCGTAGCTGGCCCACGAGCTCGGGCGGCTGGCAGCGCGGCGTGACCTTGAGGCGCGCCCGCTGGCCCGCGGGGTTCTGCAGGTGGACCACGCCGCCGTCGACTCGCTGCTGCTGATTCCCGAGCACGGTGCCGGTGGCGGTCTCGGCCACGAGCTCGGCCTTGGCCGCGGTCGCGACCTCTTGCACGGTGCCGGCCGCGACGGGGCGCGTATCGGAGGCCAGCCCCCACTGGAGCGTGATGCCCTCGAATGCGCTGTGATTCACCGCCTCGATCTCGAGGACGATTCCCGCGGCCGGCACCGAGTCGAACGTGACCGCGTTGGCGACCAGGTTCACCGGCACCGCGCCGCGGTGCAGCCGGATGCTCGCCGCGCCCGCGGCCACCGTGAGCGTGCCGCGGCCGTGCCCTTCGAACGGCGGCTCGGCGACCAGCGTCGCCGTGATGCGGGCTCCGCCCACGCCCACCACGGCCGCCGAGAGCGTAATGCGCGGCTTCACCCGCCGCGCGAGCTCGAACGCCAAGAACGTGATCTCACCGGTGCGCACCGGGGCTGGGCTGCGGGCCACCAGCGGCAGCCCATAGTCCGGCTGGCGAAGATCGGGGATCGCGAGCACTTCGACTTCGTAGTCGTCCTCGTCGAGCGGATCGAAGCCTACGAAGCCCGTGGGATCGGTGGGGACGGTGCGGCCCGCCGCCCTCACGCTCACGCCCTCGATGCCTGCGCCCTGACCGGTGACTTGCACCCAGATCGAGCCCTTGGCGATCGGGCAGTCGACGACGGCGCGACCCACCAGGTGCTCCGGCTGACATGCGTGAGGGACTTCGATTCCACACTTGCGACACAGCATCGAGTGCTCACTCCTCGGGTACTCCGACCACGATCTTCACGATGCGACGCCCGCCGCTGCGGGCCCGCAGGCGCTCGGCCAACAGCCGAACCTTGAGCGCGCCTGGCAGGCGCGGGTGCTCGAGGATCGTGTGCGCCCACGCTTGATCCGGGCTGCGCTCGAAGTCGCGGCCAAACTCCAGCAGCAGCTCAGCCAGCGTGACGACGCTGCCCTCGCCCGAGATTCCGTGCTGCGCCCCGGTCTCGATCGAGTGACTCACATGGACGCGGAGTCCGTCATCGCCGAGCTCGGCGTGATCGCGTGGATAGCTCTCCGCCAAGTGCACGAACACCCGCTCGCGATATTGGTCGAGCTCGTCTCCGCCAAGTGTGATGAGCTGCGGGATGCGAATGGTCAGCATCGGAGCGCGCGCGAGAGCCGAAGTCTAGCGGACAACGACCCCGCAGTGTGGCTTTTCCACCGTGCGCGGGTACGCGCGAGCGACGTGCTAGGCTCGTGTCATGGCTTACTCTCCGACCTTCTCGCTGTGGATCACTGGTCTCGCGCTCACCCTTGGCTGCACCCTCGTGTCCGTCGACGACGATGGTGCGGGCTCGACTGCGGCCGAGGAGAGCAGCGGGGG
>JBFIJN010000777.1:0-2396 GCA_041600735.1 Nannocystaceae bacterium | reverse complement strand
GCATACCGACCATCGCCACGCGGCCGCTTGTAGACCAGCACGTCGCCCTGCTGACTCACAATCCCCGGGAGCCCGTCGCCCTCGAGATCCGCGAGGCGGAATTCTCCACCATCGATCCCACGTGGAAGATCACCCAGATCCCCGGCTGGCAGCTCGTGCAGCACGGGCTGCAGCACCGCGGCGCTGTACGACAACTCCAACGGCGGAAGGTCGGCCACCACGTACCCACCGGTCGCCGGGTTGCGCTCGTACGCCCGCTGCGCGACCGCGACCAGCTTCGCGAGATGCTCCGCGTCGTCGTAGGTGAAGTCGGTCGATCGCACCAGCGTGGGCTCTGGCCCGAGCTCGGCGAAGTGATGGAACATCAGCACGCGTCGACACAGCCGCCGCGTCCGCACGTCGAACCCCGCGCGAAAGCTCGAGAACGCATCGGCCCGCAGCGCCCACGGCCGCTCGGCCACCGGCGTCGCGAACACCTCTCCGCCGTCCTCGTGCCCGTACTCGCCATAGTCGAGCACCACCTCGAACAGGAACCCTTCCGCCACGCCCGGCGATGCGTTGCCATAACGCACGCGCGCGAGGTAGCGCCCCGTGCTCGCGTCGCGGTTGCGTTCCGCCACCTCCGTCGACGACGGCACCTGGGCCTCCTCCGCGGCATACTCGTACACCGTGACATGCCCGCGATCGTCCTCGGTCCGCTCGAGCAGCCACGAGAACACCCTTCGCGGATCCGCGGGATCCACCAGATGCGCCGCGGTGCTCTCGCCGTACCACGCCGTCACCCCATCGGGCGACATTACCCGCCAGTGCGTCGCACCGCTCCCGTTCTCGACCCATCGCTCGATCCGCGCGAACGCACCTTCCACCCGAGGTCGATACGGAAACACCGAGAACCCCGGGCGCGCCCGCACGACCCGCGTGCCGTCCTCGTCTCGCAGCGGCACGAGATCCTCGGCCCCCGCGAGTACGAACACATCCGACTCGCGCACATCCTCGTAGGTTGGGAGGCGCCGATCGGTCTTGCGCGTGATGCTGGGCACCGATAGCGACCACCCCAGACCAAACGGCCCGTTTCCCCCACCCGAGCTGTACGCGAGCGACAGCCCGGGCGCTCGCCCATCCCGCCCGGGCGACACGGCAAGCCCGATCGAGTAGCTCGCCGATCCATTGAAGGCCTGCGCCTCGACCTTCTCGCCCACCGGTCGGATCGCCCCACCACCGCGCGGCAGCTCGACCTTGGGCACCCACTGGCGATCGCCCCCAGGCATCTCCATGCCCGTACCATCGCTCGTGGGCGCCCCAGGCTTGGCCCGGGGATCAGACGCGAGCCGCCCCTGCTCGTCACGCGGTCGGGCCCACTGCGGTAGCTCGCCCACCTGGGCGCTCGGAAGCCGTTGTTCGTTGCGGTCCATGACTCGGCCTCAGGCGGGGGGGAGAGCGGCGACGTGGTAGCGAACCAAGACCCACAGGTCATGGATGCGATCGGGATCGACGATGGCACCCGTCGGCAACTCGAGCGACCAAGCCTCCGCGGCCGCACCGAGGACCACGGGAAACGGAGCCAACGGGGACGCTGGAGTCCCACCCCGCACCAGCCCGCCGACCTCATCGAAGGTGATCTCCAGTGGTTCGGCGACGCTCGGCACAACGAGCGGAACGGGGGCGACCACGGCCAGTGCATCCGGGGCGCCCACGAAAACGAGCTGTACCGCGTCCACCTGGATCCCCCGCTCTCGCAGCACATACGGGAACCGCCCCGTCTCGATCGGGATCGCCAGTGCATCCCCTTCCTGGCCCTCCGCGGGGCGAAGCAGCCGCTCCCAGTCGGTCGCGAAGTCCTTCGTCGCCGAAAGCAGCAAGTAGAAGCCGCCGGGGGCGGCTGCCTCGATGGTGGCTTCGATCGCGGCCTTCACCGCATTACTCGCGGCCGTACGCAAGCCAGCTCCACCGTCTCGCGCGGTATAGCGAAGCTCGAGCTCCACGTCGGTGATGGTGCGGTAGTCGAACTGCCGCACCTCGGGCAGCTCGATCCGCCACGAGCTCACCGCCCCCACGCCTTCGAACGGCAGCAGCTTCTCGTCGCGGAAGCTCAGCTCGAACATCCCGGCGTCGTCACGACCGCGGCTGGTTGCGATCGACTGCTCACCGGCTCCGTCGCGGAATCGAGCATCCGGCTCGACGCTCCTTGCATAGGGTAGAGCCGAGCTCGGGTCGATCCGAGTCTCGTGCTCGAGCAGCGTGAGCGTCGCCCCCACGCTCACCTGCGGCCCGGCCACCGCGGGGATCGACAGGCTCACCGTCTTGACCCTGCGAAAGTAGTGCCCCGGGTGATCCAGATCGAACGCCACCTCCGGCACCGCGAAGTCGCACGACCCCGTCTCTCGCAGCTGCAAGAG
>JBFIJN010000776.1:0-2398 GCA_041600735.1 Nannocystaceae bacterium | reverse complement strand
CTCGCGCTCGTCGATGGGCTCGGGCACGCTCTCGACCTCCATCTTGAGCCGAGCCGAGGCCTCGTCGATGAGATCGATGGCCTTGTCGGGAAGGAAGCGATTGGTGATGTAGCGGTGCGAGAGCCGAGCTGCGGCCACGAGCGCGGCGTCTTGGATGCGCACCCCGTGGTGGGCCTCGAACTTGCTCGAGATCCCGCGCAAGATCGCGATCGTGTCGGGGACGGAGGGCTCGCCGATCAGCACGGGCTGAAAGCGGCGCTCGAGCGCCTTGTCCTTCTCGATGTGCTTTCGGTACTCGTCGAGCGTGGTGGCGCCGATGCAGCGCAGCTCGCCGCGCGCGAGCGCCGGCTTGAGCATGTTGGCGGCATCCTGGGCGCCCTCGGCGGCCCCGGCTCCGACCAGCGTGTGCAGCTCGTCGATGAACAGGATGACCTTGCCCTCGGCGGCCGCGATCTCGGTGAGCACCGCCTTGAGTCGCTCTTCGAATTCGCCGCGGTACTTGGCGCCGGCCACCATCGCGGCGAGATCGAGCTGGAGCAGCTGGCGGTCGCGCAGGCTCTCGGGCACGTCGCCGCTGGCGATGCGCTGGGCCACGCCCTCGGCCAGCGCCGTCTTGCCCACGCCCGGATCGCCGATCAGCACGGGGTTGTTCTTGGTGCGGCGCGAGAGCACCTGCAGGGTGCGGCGGATCTCCACGTCGCGCCCGATCACCGGGTCGAGCTTCTGCTCCCTGGCGAGGCTGGTGAGGTCGCGGGCGTACTTGGCGAGAGCCTCGTACTTGCTCTCGGGATCCTGGGTGTCGACCGTCTGGTGGCCGCGGACGTCGCGGAGGGCGGAGAGCAGCAGGTCGCGGTTGGCCCCGAGCTCGTGCAGCACCTTGGCGGCGCGCACGTCCTTGCGACGCGCGGCGTCGGAGACCAACGCCAGCAACACGTGCTCGGTGCTGACGAACTTGTCCTTGAGGTCGGCGGCTTCCTTGGCCGCCAGATCGAGCACGTCGCCGAGCTCGCGGGCCACGCGAAGATCGGCGCCGCTCACACTGGGGAGCTTGGCCAGCGCAGCCGAGAGCGCGCGGCGGGCCGCGCCGCCGTGGATCCCCGCGCGCTCGAGCAGCGGCCCCACCAAGCCGCCCTCTTGTTGGATGGCGGCCATCATCAGGTGCAGGCTCGTGACCTCGGGGTGCCCGAGCTCCTTGGCCATGGCTTGAGCGTGAGCGAGCGCATGGCGGGTCTTGACGGTGGCGGACTCTGGGCTGAACGCAGGCATGGGCGTGCTCCGGATCGGCGCGTACATCACCTCCTCGATGCGAGGGAGGGTGGACGCGGTACATCGGCCGAAGGCACGCGTGGTGGCGAATCGCCAAGTCCACGAGCTGCAGTCGGCGCCAGGAGTATGTGCACCGCAGGCACCACGGCAACCCCCCGTTGCGCAAGCGAGGCCGTCGCGGCAGGGTGGCGGGACCAAGCCAATGAACGCAGCACGTACACCGTCGATGATCGCTCTCGTGCTCGGGCTGGGCGCTGGCGCGTGCAGTGGTGATCGAGAGCAGCCGAGCGCGGATCGATCGCCGGTGACGCCGACGCGCACGCCTTCGGATCCGACCGCAGCCGCGGCAAAGCTTGCGCCCGATCCGATCACCCCCGAGCCTGCGACCGCGCCCGGCGTGCAGGCCGACGGCGAGATCGTCTCGGCGGTGACGTGGTTCCACGGCACGCTCGAGCAGGCGCTCGCCAAGGCCAAGGCCGAGGACAAGCTCGTGCTGATGGACGTGGGCGCCTACTGGTGCCCTCCGTGCCACAAGCTCGACGAAGAAGTGTTCGTGGTCCCCGAGGTGGGCGCGCGACTCTCGGCGGGCTACGTCGCGCTGCACGTGGACGCCGAGAAGGGCGAGGGGCCCGAGCTCGTCGAGCGCTACCACGTGCAGGCGTACCCCACCGTGCTCGTGCTCGAGGCCACCGGGATCGAGAAGGGGCGGATCGTCGACTTCTTGCCCGCGCCCGCGCTGCTCACCGCGCTCGAGCAGATCGCGAAGGGCGACAACGTGCTCGCGGAGCTCATCGATGCGGTCGAGAACGACCCCGATGATCTGGCCAAGCGCTACGCGCTGGGGCACGCCTACCTGCTGGCCGCGGACGGCCCCGCGGGGCGAGCTGCGCTCGAGGCCGTGCTGGTGGGTGATCCCCTCGACGCGCTGGGCCTCGCGAGCAAGGCGCTCTACGACCTCGCGCTGTTCTCCACCTTCAAGCTCGACGACGAGCCCGAGGCCGCGATCGAGGAGTTTCACGCGCTGCGGCGGCGCTTCCCCGAGAGCAAGGAGGCCGTGCGAGCGCTTCGCAACATCGGGCGGATCCAGTGCGGGCTCGGGCGCAGCGAGGAGGCGATCGCGAGCCTCGAGGCG
>JBFIJN010000775.1:0-2415 GCA_041600735.1 Nannocystaceae bacterium | reverse complement strand
GCGTTCGTCGATGCCGCAGCCGCTCGAGACACGTCCTACCGGAACTCCCACTCACCCGGCCTCATGGCCTACCTCGATCACGCGCTCGGCCGCGAATTGCCCCGCCCCGCCGACCGGCGCGCGGACGACCAACCCGTGGACATCGCCGCGGTGGTCGCCCGCGCCCTCCTCGACCTCCCCGACGATCGCATCGCGGCTCGCGAGGGCGCCCTCGCGGAGGCCCGGACGCTCATCGAGAACCACCGCCGCTCGCTCTCCGCCGACGACCTCGTCCGCCTGATGCGTCTGTTCAACACCGATCGCGAGCGCGGACGCGACAGGATCACACGCTTCGGCCAGGCCATGGGCGGCCACGCCCGCAACCGCATCGTCGAGCGAGCCGACGTGGCCAACCACTGGATCGACACCCTATGGGCGTGCACCAGCGACGCCGACGTCGCCGAGACCATCGGTCGGCTGCGCAGCGACTCGCCGCTCCCGTTCGCGGGCCTCTCGTTCCCCGCGATGGTGCTGCACTGCAAGGAGCCCGCGCGCTACTTTCCCGCCCAGTCGGGGATGCTCGCGGGCGGCTACGCGACGCTGACGGGCACCAAGCCGTTCGACGGGCCCACCTACGTCAAGGCCTGCCAGGGCCTGCGCACGCTAGTGGCCGAGCACGGCATTCCGCTGGTGGGGACCGACATCGTGGCGTACTTCGCCGGCCACCCCGAGCACCTCGATGACGCAGGCTCGTCCGAGCCCAACGCTGAACCAACCGACGCGTCCCCTCCCCCACCGCAAGGCGGCTACACCCGCGAGCAGTTCCTCCTCGAGACCCTGTTCGAAGAAGACGACCTCATCGAGCTCGAGCGCACGCTCGCGGACAAGCCCCAGCTCGTGCTCTACGGCCCTCCCGGCACCGGCAAGACATGGATCGCCGAGCGCCTGGCCCGGTTGCTCACGGGTGGCGACACCCAGCGGATCGAAGTCGTGCAGTTCCACCCGAGCTACGGCTACGAGGACTTCATCGAAGGCATCCGCCCCACGCCCGACGGCACGCGAATGACCTACCCCGTGGTACCCGGCGTGTTCCGGGAGTTCTGCGAGCGGGCGGCCAACGGCACGGGCACGTACGTGATCGTGATCGACGAGATCAACCGCGGCAACCTGCCGCGCATCTTCGGTGAGCTACTCTTCGGTCTCGAGCGGCGCGGCTCTCCGGTACGCCTGTCCCAGTCACGAGAGCACTTGGCGGTGCCGCTCAACGTCGTGGTCCTCGGCACCATGAACACCGCGGACCAATCCATCGCGCTGCTCGACATGGCGCTGCGGCGGCGCTTCCACTTCGCGCGGCTCGAGCCCGAGGTGGAGCGGCTCGAGCGCTGGCTCATGCGAGAGGTCCCCAGCATGAAGGCCGTGGCAGGCGTGCTCCGGGCGCTCAATGACAAGCTTCGGCAGCACGGTGTCTCGCGCGATCGCTGGGTGGGCCACAGCCACTTCATGCGCCCGCGTCTCGACGAGGAAACCCTGCAGCTCATCTGGCGCGGCAGCATCACGCCCTTGGTCGAAGAGCTGTTCCACGGACAAGACGACCTGGTCGCCGCGTTCGAGTTCAGCACCTTCGCCGAGCCGCTGCTGGCGACCAAGGGCTGAGGACCACGCGATGGATTCCACGATCCGGCTGCACGAGTGGACACGCAGCGCTCCGATCGCGCTGTCGGAGGAGTCACTGCGGGTGCTGGCCGAGCTCGGCCACCTCATCGAGGCACGACCCGACGGCCGTCGCTGGACGCTACGCCCCAAGGGCATCGTGGGTCGCGTGCAGCTCCGCGAGGGCACGCTCGAGCTGCTGCCGAAGCATCCCGTGGCCAACCTCTGCCGCATGCTCGCGGCGGTAGCCGGGGTGCCACGGCTGTTCGAGCCGATCGCGACACTCGCCGACAGCGCACTGCCCGATCTGCTGATGGTGGCCTTCGTGCAGCGGGCCGAGGCGCTGCTCACCGAGGGCCTACGCCGCGACTACGTGGAGCGCCGCGAGCTGCTGCCGGTCCTCCGCGGCCGGCTCGATCTCCCCGCTCACCTGCGACGACCCGAGGCCGTCGTGACCAACCTGCGCTGCCACCACGAGGACTACACCCTCGACACTCCGTTCAACGCGGTGCTGCGGCAGACCGCCGAGGCCTGCCACAGCCGCTGGCCAGCGCTGGCCGGCCGGGTGCTACGGCTGCGCCACCGCCTCACCGTGCTCCCCCAGCTCCGGCTACGACCCGACGACATCGCCCGCTTCCGCTACGACCGCCTCACGGAGGCGTACCGACCGGTGCACGCACTGTGTCGATGGATCCTCGAAGGCACGCGACTCGGCCTCGGCGGCGAGCACCGAGCACCCGGGGCCAGCTTCGTCGTCGAGATGGCTCCGCTCTTCGAGCGCTTCGT
>JBFIJN010000774.1:0-2417 GCA_041600735.1 Nannocystaceae bacterium | reverse complement strand
TACGACGGCTCGCCGCGTCAGCCGGGCGCCGATGGGGGCACCGATGCGACGGCGGGCGACAGCGGGGGCTCGGGCGGGGAGACGGAGGGCGAGAGCGACGGCGAGCCGTTGGTGTTCGATCCGGCGCCGGCCGTGCTGCCGCGGCTGACGGCCGAACAGTATCGCAACAGCGTGCGCTCGTTGCTCGAGCCGGGGCTGCCTGCGGTGGCGCTCGAGCCCGACACCAACCCGTATCTGTTCTTCAACATCGGGGCCACGTCGACCACGCTCTCGGAGCTGGGCACGCAGCTCTACGAAGAGGCGGCCGATCAGATCACGCAGGCGATCTTCGCCGATCCGGACCGTCGCCTCGCGCTCGTGGGCTGCGAGCCCGCAGCACCCGGCGATCAGTGCGTGCAGGGCTTCCTCGAGGACTTCGGGCGTCGCGCCTATCGCCGCCCGCTCACCCCCGACGAGATGCTGCGCTGGCAGCAGGTCACGGTGGATCTCGCGATCCCCGACGCGTGGGAGGGGCTGCGCCTGGCGGTGGCCGGGATGCTGCAATCGCCGTACTTCATCTATCGGGTGGAGCTGGGCGAGCCCGATCCCGAGCGGCCGGGGCGACTGCGCTACACGAGCCACGAGATGGCGAGCCGGCTGTCGTTCTTGCTGTGGAACACCACGCCCGACGACACGCTGCTCGATGCGGCGGCAGGCGATGCGCTGCTCGACGAGGCGGGGCTGCGCGAGCACGCGGAGCGCATGCTGGCCGATCCCCGCGCGAACGCGGCGGTGCAGGAGTTCTTCGCCCAGTACCTCGACATGGGCCGCCTCGCTGGGGTCACGCGCGATCCGGTGCTCTACCCGATGTTCGCGAGCAGCCTGCCGCAGTCGATGCGCACCGAGGTCCAGCTGCTGGTCGACGACTTCGTGTTCCGCCGCGATGCGGACATCCGCGGGATCTTCGGCACGCGCAGCACGTTCGTGAACGAGGAGCTGGCGCAGCTGTACGGGGTGGAGGCGCCGGGAGCCTCGCCGATCGCGTTCGTGCCGGTCGAGCTGCCCGCCGATGGGCCGCGCGCTGGGCTGCTCACGCTGGGGGCGTTCCTCACCATGAACGCCCACGAGACCGAGCCCTCGCCCACGCTGCGCGGCAAGTACGTGCGCGAGCGCGTGTTGTGCCAGTCGGTGCAGCCACCCCCCGAGGGCGTGGACACGACCATTCCACCGCCCGAGCAGAGCGGCGAGTACAAGACGCTGCGCGAGCGGCTCGAGGATCACGTGAGCAACCCGGCCTGCGCGGGCTGTCACACCTTCATCGATCCGCCGGGCTTCCTGTTCGAGAGCTTCGACTCGATCGGAGTGTTCCGCACGGTCGATGCGGGTGGGTACCCCATCGACGCCTCCGGTGATCTCGACGGGCAGCCGCTCGCGAGCGCGACCGAGCTCGGGCCGCTCTTGGCCCAGGATCCGCGGGTGGGCAAGTGCGTGGTCACGCAGCTGTTCCGCCATGCACAGGGGCGGCTCGAGACCGTGGCCGAGCGCGACATCCTCACCGATCTCGACAATCGCTTCGCCGACCACGACTACCGCTTCAAGCGGCTGTTGACGACGCTGGTCACCCACGAAGGCTTTCGCACGCTGGCGCCGGCCGAGGGAGAGGGGACATGAATCTACTTTCACGACGCACGCTGCTGCGCGGGGCCGTGGGCGGCACCGCGATCTCGCTGGCCCTCCCGCCGCTCGAAGCCATGCTCGGGGCGCACGGGGCCTGGGCCGACGGCGGCACCACCGACCCGATCTTCGGCGTGTTCTTCTGGGCGAACGGCACGCCATGGCACGCGGGCCACGGCCCGACGCAGGGCGGCGGGGGCTATCCCGATCTGTGGACGCCGGCCGCCACCGGGCCCGGCTATGCGCCGAGCGAGCTGCTGCTGCCGCTGGCCGCCCACCAGGTGAGCGTGGTGACCGGGCTCGAGCCCAAGACCGAGATCCCCGCGGTTCCCGACGGGCAGAGCGACGGGCACATGCGTGGCTTCATGGTCGCGCTCACCTCCGATCGACCGCGCTCGGAGAACTTCGACCATCCCTCGCACACGCTCACCGCGCTGCGGCCGAGCCTCGACCAGTACGTCGCCAAGCACGACGGGTTCTACGGCAGCAATGTGCCGCGCTTTCGCTCGCTCACGATGGGCATCTCGGAGGCGCGCTTCCACGACTACGGGCACTGGAATGCGATCTCGTACAACGGGCCCGACTCGCTCAACCTGCCGGTGATGGATCCGGCGCAGCTCTACGGGCTGCTGTTCGACGTGCCTGCCGATACGCAGCTACTCGAGCATCGCGCGAGCCTGCTCGACGCGGTGATGGCCGATGCGGCCGATCTGCGGGTGCGGCTGGGCGCGGCGGATCGCGTGCGGCTCGACGAGCACCTCGGG
>JBFIJN010000773.1:0-2428 GCA_041600735.1 Nannocystaceae bacterium | reverse complement strand
GCCACCGCGACCTCTTCGACCGCCGGCAGCTCGCCCAAGCGCTCGGCCAGCGCGTGGCCGAAATCGGGGTCGGTGCCCGGCTGCAGGCCGATCTCGAGCGATCCCGGCAGCACCTGCGCGTCGAGACCGTCGAGCAATTCACCGTCTTCACCGAGCCCGGCCGAGAGCCGCTCCAGCGCTTCCTCCGGCGACACCCGTCGTACCTGCGTCACCTCCGGCAGCGTCTGCACGCGCTGCACCACTGCGTCCACTTGATCCGAGTCGGGGTGATCGACCAGGTAGACCGTGACCGGGACATCGAGGCCCCACGCCTGCACCATGCTCTGCGCGTTGCTCCACGCCAACACCACGAGGCCGAGCAGCAGCATGCACACGGCCATCGTGCCCACCGCCAGCAGCTGCACCGCAGGCGCCTGCGCCATGCCCCGCACGCCACGCGTGACCACGTAGCCGAGCGAGTAGATCGGTCGCAGCGGCCGCATCAGGCCACCGCTCCCGCCCGTTGCGGCCACGCCGCGGGGAGGATCAGCGGGATGTCACTGTCATCTTCGTCGTCGGCCAAGAGCCCCGAGGGGTGCGAGAGCGAGATCAGCCGCCCATGATCGAGGTGGATCTGCTGGGTGAGCGCGCCGTGGTCGAGGACCTGGGGATCGTGGGTGGCCAGCAACACTGTGGTGCCCCGGTCACGCACCGCGGCCAGCAGGTCGAGGATCTCTTTGGTGAGCCGCGGATCGAGGTTGCCGGTGGGCTCGTCGGCCAACAAGATCGGGGGATCGGCCGCGATCGCACGCGCGATCGCCACGCGCTGCTGCTCGCCCCCCGAGAGGCTGCGCGCGGGTCGATGGGTGTCGGGCTCGAGCTCGACCTGGCGCAGCGCCCGAGCGGCCCGCTCGCGAACCTCGCGACGCGGCAGGCCCAGCACGTGCAGTGCGAGCGCCACGTTCTCCATCGGCGAGGCATCGGGCAGGAGCTTGAAGTCTTGGAAGACGGCGCCCACGTTGCGCCGCAAGTACGGGATGCTGGCCTTGCGCAGCCGCTGGAGGTCGCGACCGGCGACCCGGATCGTGCCCGCGTCGGGGCGCTCCATCGCCATCAGCAGCTTGAGCAGCGTGCTCTTGCCTGCGCCCGACGGGCCCATGAGCACCGCGAAGGCACCCTCTTCGACGGACACGGCCACGCGGTCCAAGGCGGCCCGGCGCTTGCGGCCGCGACCGTAGGTCATGGTGACGTCGGTGAGCTCGATGATGGCCATGCTGCCCTCGACCACCTTCTGAGCACGCGGGGACGGTGCGAGTCCAGAAACCGGCAAACCGACACGGCGACAGCGGCTGTCTTCGACGATGGACATCGTGTCATCCGCGAAGCCCGCCGTTCACGGGCGAAGTGACACAACTCATCGGATTCCTTGGATCGCCACGACTTCCCTGAAATGGGCACGGCGCTTGCGATGTAGTGCGCCGACCATGAGCGACGCCGCCACGCCCGCCCGAGCCCGCCGGATGCCACCGGCGCCTCGTGCGCGCGTTTGGCCTCCGGCGCCGGCATCGACCGTCCCTGCCCTGCAAGCCGTCCCCACGCCCGAGGGGGAAGCCGCGACGACCCCAGCGTCGCAGCCCTCCCTCGGGCGAAACTCGAGCTCGACCGATAGCGTTTGCTCGTCCGTATCGTTCGGTGATCGCATGGCACGACCGGCCGAGCACCTGCACCCCACGGCGTCGCTGCCCCAGCGCATCGGCCCCTATCGCGTGCATGGACAGCTCGGCGCCGGTGGGGTTGGGGTGGTCTACGACGCCGAGGACGAGAGCCTCGCCCGCCGCGTCGCCGTGAAGGTGCTGCGCGACGGGTCGCCCGCCAACCAAGCCCGCTTTCGTCGCGAGGCGCGGGCCATGGGTCGGGTCAACCATCCCAACGTCGCGACCGTCTACGATGTAGGCGAGTCCGAGGGTCAGGCCTACATCGCGATGGAGCTCGTGCGCGGCCGAACGCTGCGCGCGTGGCTGCGCGAGGGCCCTGGCGCCCGGCGAGCCGATGCGGCCGAGGTGCTCGCGGCGCTGCGGCAGGCGGGCGCTGGCCTGGCCGCGGCGCACGAGGTTGGCCTCGTGCACCGCGACTTCAAGCCCGACAACGTGCTCGTTGGCAACGACGGCCGCGTGCGCGTGGTCGACTTTGGCTTGGCCAAGCACCACGCCGAGCTGACCGCCGAGCGGATCTTCGACCGCGACACGCTGGCGCGTGAGCTGGCCGATGCCCGTATCACCCGCACCGGCTCCCTGATGGGCACGCCCGCGTACATGGCCCCGGAGCAATTCCGCGGTCAGGGCGACGCCCGCTCCGATCAGTTCGGCTTCTGCGTCGTGCTCTACGAGGCGCTGCATGGCTGCCTCCCGTTTCCGGGCGAGACCGCCGAGGAGCTCTACGAGGCCACCTC
>JBFIJN010000772.1:0-2431 GCA_041600735.1 Nannocystaceae bacterium | reverse complement strand
CGCTCGCGCGGCTCGGATTCCGCTGCGCGAGCGGGTAGCCTGTCCAGCATGCCCGAGTGCTCGCTTCGTCACGCCCTCGCTGCGGCCCTCGTGCTCGCCCTCGCCTGCAGCGGCGACGACACGCCAGCCATCGCGGACGGCAGTAGCACGGGCTCGACCGCCGCCGGCGTCACGACGTCGACCGCGAGCTCGTCCACCGCGGCCGAGGGCAGCTCGAGCGGCAGCAGCTCGGGTGCGGTCGACGACACGACGGGCGCGGACAGCAGCGGGAGCAGCGGGGTCGAGGAGCCCCCCCCCGTCGAGCTCCTGTTCAATCACGACGGGCTGGCGCGCATCGAGATCACGCTCGGCCAGCTCGCGATCGACTCGCTCTACGCCGCCCCCTCGACGTACGTGCACGGCGACGCCGAGCTGGTGCTGCCCAACGGCGAGGTCATGGTGCTGCCCAACATCGGCGTGCGGCTCAAGGGGCGCTACGGCTCGTTTCGCACGCTCGACCAGAAGGCCGCGTTCCTGCTGCGCTTCGACGAGTGGGACTCGCAGCAGGAGCCGCTCGGGCTCGAGAAGCTCGCGCTCAACAACATGGTGCAGGACCCCAGCATGGTCCACGAGCAGCTGGCGTACATGCTGTTCCGCGACGCTGGCGTGCCGGCCCCGCGCAGCGGCTACGCGCGCGTGTTCGTGAACGGCGAGCTCTACGGCCTCTACGCCACGATCGAGGTGATCGACAACAACGAGTTCTTCGACGAGTGGTTCGGCTACGACGACGGCAACCTCTACGAGGGCGAGTACGGCAGCGACTTCTACGACGACTGGGTGACCTCGTTCGACCTCGACAACGGCACCGACGTGGGCTTCCAAGACATCCAGGCGCTGGTCGACGCCTTCGATGCCATGGTCACGCCCGCCACGTTCCTCACCGATGCCGCGGCCGTGATCGACATCGACCGCTACGTCACGTTCGCGGCCACCGAGATCTGGCTGGGCCACTGGGATGGCTACGCCTGGACGCGCAACAACTACTTCATCTACCGCGGCCTCGAC
The DNA here is from genome assembly GCA_041600735.1 of Nannocystaceae bacterium. Classification (GTDB taxonomy): domain Bacteria; phylum Myxococcota_A; class Polyangia; order Nannocystales; family Nannocystaceae; genus Paraliomyxa. The sequence continues at coordinate 1,387 of JBFIJN010000772.1, read as the reverse complement.
ACGCGCTGGACGTTCATGCCGTGGGGCATCGACCAGACGTTCTGGGACTACCTGCCGATCTGGGGCGGAGGCGGCCGCGTGCAGCAGATGTGCGACGCCTCCGCGCCCTGCCGCGAGGCGCTCGCCGACGCGTTCGTGCACGTCTCCTCGCAGATCGACACGCTCCAGCTGGTCGCCTACGCCGACACCCTGCGCGCGCTGATCGAGGACGCCGTGCAGGAAGACCCGCGCAAGGAGTACGACACCGGCACCGTGCACTGGGCGATCGACATGGCCAAGGAGTTCATGCTCCAGCGACCCGGCGACGTCGAGGCGCAGCTCGTGTGCACCGACCCCACCGCGATCGACGAAGACGGCGACGGGGCCGGCGGCTGCGGCTACGACTGCAACGACGACGATCCCAACGTCTACCCGGGCGCGCCCGAGCTGTGCAATTTCCAAGACGACGACTGCAACGGCGTGCTCGACGACGACCCGATGTGCCCGCCGTGCATGACCACGCCCTCCCCCAGCGGCGGCACCCTGGCCTATTGTTTCCAGCCGCGCAACTTCGCGGCCGCCGAGTTCGACTGCGTAGCCCAGGGCGGTCACCTGGTCTCGATCCACGACCAAGCCACCCAGAACGAGGTGCGCAACACCGCGTACGGGCTGCTGCCCGCCAACTGGTGGATCGGGCTGTCCGACAACGCGCTCGAGGGCACGTTCGTGTGGACCGACAACACGCCGCTCGACTACACCGCCTGGGCCGGCGGCGAGCCCAACAACGCCGGCGGCAACGAGAACTGCGCACACCTGTGGGATGCCGCCGGTGGCCAGTGGAATGACATCCCGTGCGCGGTCAACATGAACTACGTGTGCCGGATCCCATGAGCGCGGTGATGCGCAGGGCCGTGTCGTGCGCGCGGGTGTGCTCGATCGCGCTGCTGCTCGGGAGCGGAGCTTGTGCCGACGACGCGGCCGGCGTGCCCTCGACGAGCGGGGCGAGCTCGGGGACGAGCACGGGCGTCGATCCGACGGGTGCGAGCGCGACCGACGATCCCGAGATCACGGGGGCCGCCTCGACCAGCTCGGGCGACGCCACCCAGGGGCCCGCAAGCTCGACCACCAACGACTCGACGACCGGCGACTCGACCACCAGCGACTCGACCACGGGCTCCGCGCCCGAGTGTGGCGATGGCATGATCGCGGCCGGCGAGGCCTGCGACGGGCCCGACCTCGCGGGCGAGGACTGCGTGTCCCAGGGGCTCGCAGGCGGCACGCTGGCCTGCCTGCGCGATTGCTCGGGCTTCGACACCAGCGCCTGCATGCAGCGCGCCGACGGCGACTGCTGTGCCGCCCATGCCGCGACCGGCTGTGCCGATGCGGCGTGCGAAGCTGCGATCTGCGG
>JBFIJN010000771.1:0-2447 GCA_041600735.1 Nannocystaceae bacterium | reverse complement strand
CGAGTGGACGGGGCTGCTGGACCAGCTCGCGGCGGGGCCGGAGATCTCGGCGGCGCTGCGCGAGCACATCGCACGGCTGGTCGCGCGACCCTCGGCGCATCGCTTCGATCGCGCCGCGCAGCTCTTGCAAGATGCGCTGGGGCGCAAGGCGTTCATCGATGGGCTGGCCGCCGCGCTGGGGCAGCCGGAGCTCAACGAGGCGATGCGAAGGCGGCTCGAGTGGCTGCGGGGGATCCCGTTTCGAGCGATCCTCACCATCAACTTCGATCCGCTGCTCGACGGCGAGCTGCCCTCGCCGAGCGCCTACCGCAAGATCTTGCGACCGGGGCCGGACCAGTGGTGGTCGCAGGTGTTTCGCAGCATCGAAGAAGGCGCGCCGGTGCTCAAGCTACACGGCGATCTGCGGCGCTCGGCGATCGATACGATCGTGATCACGCGCCAAGACTATCGCCGCCGCCTCTACGCCGACCCGGCCTACCTCGGCTTTCTGCGCTCGATCTTCGCGCACTGCCCGGTGCTGTTCTTGGGCGTGTCGTTCGAGGATGCGTACCTCAACGAGCTGCGCTCGGAGACGCTGGCGCTGCTCGGCTACGGGCGCGGACAGATGCCGGTGGCGTGGGCGGTGATGAACGACTGCGACGCCTCGACGCGGGCGTTCTTCGCCGACCACGAGGGGATCCAGCTGCTGGCCTACGACAGCGACGGCGGGCGCGACTTCTCGGGGTTCGATCGCTATCTCGAGGCGCTGTACGACGCGACGCACCCCGTTGCCTATCTCTCGCGATTGCTGGCCGATCGGCGGATCCTGTGGGTGGACGAGCGGCCCGAGAACAACGCGCAAGGGCTGCGATTCCTCCAGCGGGCCGCGGCGCGCATGGGGGATCACCCGGATCGGTTCGCGGCGGTGCAGACGGTGGAGCAAGCGATCGTGGCGTTGCGGGGGCCACGAAACGAACCGTGCCCGTTCTCGCTGGTGATCACCCACTGGGGCGCCGACGCGAGCCCCCCGACCGCCGTGGCGCTGCTCGAGCGCATGCGGGCAGAAGATCTACGGTGTCCGGTGGTGGTGTTCTCGACGGCTCCCGACGCGGATGCACGCAAGATCACTGCGCTGGCGCTGGGCGCTCAAGCGTATTGTTTTCGGTGGGAGTCGCTGTTTCGAGAAGTGCAGCGGATCTTCGAACGGGGCACGCAGACCGGATGATCAGAGGCTGATCGCCGACACGCCCGCGATCGCGGCAGCGCGGCGGGCTGGTGTACGCTGGGGCGGTGATCGACGGGCTTCGTTACGGTTCCTTCCTGGGCTTCGCCCTCCTGCTGGGCGCATGCGCCGGAGGCTCTTCGGGTCGCGACGAGGCGGGTCCGAGCACGGTCGGCGAGAGCGAAAGCTCTTCCGCCGCGGGGACGACCACGGAGGCCGGCCAGTCCTCGACCGAGGGTGATGCGAGCTCGGCCGACAGCACGGGGGGCGGCGAGCCGGCGGCGTGCATCGACACGCCCGCGCCCTCGCGCAGCGCGCTGGTGTTCGACGGGGTCGACGATCACGTGACGATGGGCGTGGCGCCCGAGCTCGGACTCGAGGCGTTCACGGTCGAGGCGTGGGTGCGCCGCGACGGCGCGGGCGATGAAGCGGGGACCGGTGTGGGTGGCCTACAGCTGGTGCCGATCGCCGGCAAGGGCCGCGGCGAGAACGACGACACGATCTACAACTGCAACTACTTGTTCGGGTTCCGCGACAACGTGCTGGGTGCCGACTTCGAAGATGTGGTGGATGGGGGGAACCACCCGGTGATCGGGACTACGACGATCACCTGGGGAGAGTGGCACCATGTTGCGGTCACCTACGACGGCGCGACCTGGGCCTTGTACGTGGACGGGCAGCTCGACGAGCAGCTCACGGTGAATGCCACGCCGCGCGCGGACAGCATCCAGCACTTTGCGATCGGTACCGCGATGAACTCCGAGGGCACCGCCGCGGGGCGGCTGGCGGGCGCGGTCGACGAGCTGCGGGTGTGGAACCATGCGCGCACCGAGGCGGAGCTGGCCGCGGGGATGTACGAGACGATCGCGAGCGGCGAGGGGCTGGTGGCCCGCTGGGCGCTCGACGAGGCCGACGGGGGCGCACCCGATGGCGTGGGCGGCCACGACGGCACGATCGTGGGGGCGACATTCGAAGCGGACGGCGCGGTGCTCGATCGCGGGCTGCCCCCGACGGTGGCGGGGATCAGCCCGGCCAATTCCGCGGTGCTGCCCACGGATGGGGGGCAGCTGGGGCTGACGATCAGCGACCCCGACGGTGATGCCATGGTTGCAACGTTCCACCTGCGCGAGGTCGTAGCCGAGGACGACTTCACGGTGGTCGTGCTGCCCGACACGCAGTACTACTCCGACGTCGACTCGGCCAACGCAGGCAGCCCCGACTATTTCCACGACCAGACCCAGTGGGT
>JBFIJN010000770.1:0-2455 GCA_041600735.1 Nannocystaceae bacterium | reverse complement strand
CGACCAAGCCAACGAGCTAGGCGAGACCGCGCTCTACATGTGTGCCGCGCTCGGCTCGCGCGTGGAGCTCCTGCAGGCGTGCCTCGAGCTCGGTGCCGATCCCAATCAGCTCACGCACACCGGCAAGAGCGCCCTGTGGGCGGCGACCAAATTGGGGCGCCTCGAGGAGGTCGAGGCCTTGCTGTCCCGGGGGGCCGATCCCGAGCTCACTCCCGCCGACGAGCGCAGCCCTCTCTCTCAAGCCCTGCGCCTCGGATACCCCGAGGTCGTCCTGAGTCTCCTGCGCCACGGCGCCGCTCCCCCGGGCGGCCCCGAGGCGAGGAACCTCGCGGCCGAGCATCCCGCCGAGCGACTGCGCGCGGGGATCGAGCAGGTCGGGCTGGATCAGCTGCAGAGCACCAGTCGATCCAAGGGGTCGCAGTGCTTGTGGCACCTGCACAAGAAGCACCCCGAGGTGATCGTGCCGCTGTGCGAGGCGGGCATGAGCCCCGACGCAGAGCACACCACATCGTACGGCCAGACCGTCTCCAAGAGCTTGGCCCTCACCGCAGCGCCCGAGACCGTGCGTCGGATCTTCGCGCTGAGCGGTGAGCGTGGCCGCCTCCTCCAGGCGGTCGCCGCCCGCGGTGACGTGGAGCTCGTCGATTGGATGATCGAGCACGGCGCCCGCGACGATCCCGAGTGGCACGGCGCCATCACGAGCGCCGCGAGCAAGGGACACGTCGAGCTTGCGCGACACTTGGTCGCGCTCGGAGCGAGTCCCGCCATGGCCTCACCACTCTCGAGCGCGGCGAAGGACCCCGAGCTCGTTCGCTTCCTCCTCGCGCATGGTGCCGATCCAGACGGCAGCGGCGGGCTGCCGCCCATCTTCCACGCCAGTCGCGATGGCTACGCCGACACCGTGTCGTTGCTGATCGGTGCGGGCGCGCAGCTCGATGGGCAGAGCTCGGACGGAACCACCGCGCTCATGGCCGCGGTCAGCAAAGGCCACCACGAGGTCGTGAAGGCGCTGCTGAGCGCAGGCGCCGACGTGACGCTGACCAACGCCCGAGGGAAGACCGCCGCCGACTTGGCGGGGAGTCGAGACGACATCAGAGCGGCCCTGAATGTGGCGCCCGTCAGGCGGGACACGAGCGGGCTGGAGCTGCCCACGCCGCCGCCTCGGAGCCCGCTGGAGGCCGCGATCCTGCGCGGTGACGATGCCGCTGCGATTGCGCTCGTCAAGACGAGCGACGAGGTCGACGCCCCCAACCGATTCGGGATGACCCCGTTGCTCACCGCCGCGGCGCTCGGACGCGCGAGTGTCGTGGACGCGCTGCTCGAGGCGGGGGCCAGCGTGCATCACAAGGCCACGAGCGGAGCCACGGCGGCGAGCCTTGCCCAGCTCATGGGGCACGCCGCGATCGCCAGAACGCTCGAGAAGGCGCGCGCGCCCCTCGATATCACGGCGATGGCCAACACCATGGACGTGTTGATGACGTTCACCACCGCGGTGCGTGAGGGCGACGTCGACACGATCGTTCAGAGCGTCCGCGACGGCCTCGTCGATCCCGCGCTGCCCACGGGCCGCGCCTCCACGCCGCTGCTCGACGCGCTGTTCGCCACCGACTCGCTCGTCGTCGATCTGCTGCTCCGGCTCGGGGCGCCCGTGGACTCGAGCGCACGAGGTGGGGTCACGCCGCTCATGGTGGCCGCGGAGTGCGGTGGCTTGGGGTGGGTCCAGCGCTTCGTCGAGGCTGGCGCCGACGTGAACGCTCGGATGCACACGGGTGACACTGCGCTGCTGCTCGCGGCTCGGCAGCTCGTCCGAGCCGATGACGAGGTCGTACGCGCGGCGCTCACGCAGATCGTCCGGCAACTGGTCGCCGCCGGTGCCGATCGCGAGAGCACGGACGCGTTCGGGGCAACGGCCCACGACTACGCAACGGGGGCAGTTGCCGAGATCCTGGGGGTTCCGACGGGTGCGAAGGCGACGATCGAGACCCATGACGATCGTCAGGTCGCCCATCGCACCGTAGCCGCGCTCCGCACTCGATGATCTGCGCCTAGTAGGATCCGCCCCGATGGCCCAGACCTTCACCACTCGCCTGTTCGATGCGCTCGCGGACGAAGGTGCCGGGTTCGAGTGCGACGGTGTGCGGCTCTCGTTCGCCGAGCTCGGCCGCCGCGCGACAGAGATCGCCGCGGGGCTCGCCGCCGCGGGCGTGTCGCGTGGCGACTGCGTGGCCTCGATCGCCGCCAGCTCGCTCGATCTGCTCGCGGCAAACTTCGCGGTGTACTCCCTCGGTGGGATCTATGTGCCGATCAACACCCGCTACCGCAGCGGCGAAGTGGCCCACATCCTCGACCACTCGGGTGCGGTGACCGCGTTCGTCGACGAGCTCGGGGCCGAGGTCCTCGCGGAGAGTGGCGTGCCCATGTACCGCACCTTCGCGGTCCACGATCCACCGCGCGG
>JBFIJN010000769.1:0-2488 GCA_041600735.1 Nannocystaceae bacterium | reverse complement strand
GCAGCTCGCCAGCGTGAGCCCCAGCAGCACGCCGAGCACCGGGCTCGGGTTCGCGACCACGCGGTGGACCGCGCCGCAGAACGGGCAGCGCAGCGAGGCCTCGAACACGTGACGGTCGCAACGCGAGCAGCGGCGCATGGCCGCAGGATACGCGAGGCGGGCGCCGGCGGGCTTGGTTTCCGCTGGGAAACGGTGCGGTTCCGCGGAGCGCCTACCGCAATCGCAGGGGGCTCGCATGCTGCGGGGCATGAGACACGCTGCGACCACGACACTGGTGATGGCGATGGGGCTGGGCCTCGGCGCCTGTACGACCGACGATGCTCCGACCCAGGAGGACACGGCCGCGGGCGATTCCGGGACCACCGGGGCCGCCGAGCAGGTCTTCGAGGCCTGCACCGAGCCGTTCGTCACCGAGGATCCCAACCCCATGTTCCCCTGGACCCCCAACGCGGTGGAGCTGGTCTCGCGCGAGCTCGAGCCGGGGGTGTTCGCCGTCTACGATGCGAATGCGGCCGACGGGGCCGACGGGCGCCCGCTGGCCACGAGCGGTGGGTTCGTGATCGGCGACGACGGGGTGCTCGTGATCGAGACGATGATCAACCGACGGCTGCTGTGTCAGCTGGTGGGCCTGGTGCGCGAGCAGACCGATGCGCCGATCACCCATGCGATCAACACCAGCTTCCACGGTGACCACAGCTACGGCAATGCGTTCTTGCCCAGCGACGTGACGATCGTGCAGCACGAGCGCACCGCGGCCTATATCGCGGCCAACTTCGAGGAGGATCGCGCGTTCATGGAGGCCAACTTCGGGGCCGATCAGGGGCTCGACGAGGTGGTGCCGGTCGCTCCGGACATCCGCGTGGGCGACGAGGGCTGGTCGATCGACCTCGGCGGACGCACCGTGGAGGCGCGCTACTACGGGTTTGGCCAGACCGAGGGCGACCTGTTCGTGTGGGTGCCCGAGGCCGAGGTGATGTGGACCGGCAACCCGCTGATCAACGAGGGGCCCGCGCTGCCGTGGCTGCTCGATGGGCACGCCCACGAGGTGGGGGAGACGCTCGCGCGCGTGCAGGCGGAGCTGCCCGCGGGGGCGACGGTGGTGCCCGGGCACGGGCCTCCGCAGACGGTGGACGCGTTCACGTTCAGCCTCGACTACCTCGCCGCGCTGGAGGAAGGGGTGAGCGCGGCGGTCGAGGCGGGGCTCACCCTCGAGGAGACGGTGCAGACCGTCACGCTCGACGAGTTTCGCGGCTATGCACTGTTCGACTGGATCCACCCGGGGGTCAATGTGCCCAACACGTACCAAGAGCAGTGACGCGGGCGGCGGAGCCTCCGCTCAGGAGGAGGCTCGACGCCACGTGCACCACGAGGGCGTGCGCAGCCGCTCGGCCATGAAGTCGACGAACACGCGCACCTTCACGGCGAGATGGCGCGCGTGGGGAAACAGGGCCCACAGGTGCTTCTCGTCGCCCCACTCGGGCAGCACGCGACGCAGCCGACCGTCGCACAAGGCGTCGGCGGCGTGGAACTCGGGCACGAACGCGAGCCCCAGCCCCTCGCAGGCCGCGACCACCAGGTGATGGCCGCTGTTGGTCCGCAGCCCGCCGCCGACGGCGACCGAGAGCTCCCCTCCGGGCCCGACCAAGCGCCACTTGTCGTGCTCGGGGCTGTACGCGTAGCGCAGGCACGCGTGCTCGGCGAGCTCGTCGGGGTGCTGCGGCTCGCCATGGGCGGCGATGTACTCGGGGCTCGCGCAGACGACGAGGTAGGCGCTCGCGAGCTTGCGCGCGACCAGGCTCGAGTCGGGCAGCACCCCCCAGCGGAGCGCCGCATCGAAGCCCTCTTCGAGGATGTCGACGAAGCGATCGGCGAACAACACGTCGAGCTGTAGCTGCGGGTGCTCGCGCTGGAATGCGGCCAGCAGCGGCTCGAGGTGGCGCGCTCCGAAGCTGGCCGGCACGGTGATGCGCAGCGTCCCGTGCGGCCGCCGCTGGAGCGCGGTGGCAGCATCCTCGGCGCCATCGATCGCGGCCAGGGCCTCCACGCAGTACTCGTAGTAGGCCTGCCCAGGCTCGGTGAGCACGAGCTGTCGCGTGGAGCGCTGGAGCAGGCGCGTGCCGAGCCGCTCCTCGAGCCGCGTGATCTGCTTGCTCACGTGGGACTTGGTCACCCCCAGCCGGCTCGCGGCGGCGGTGAAGCTTCCCGCCTTCACCACGTGCACGAAGACCTCGGCCTGCTCGAGTCGGCTCATGCGCCGATGCTAGCGGGCTCCGCCGTGCTGCAACCACTCTTCGTGGACCATGGCCAGCGCGCGATCGAGCCCGCGGGGCTCGTAGCCGAGCTCGGTGCGGGCCTTGGTGACGCGGATCTGGCGGTTGCCATCGAGCTGGCGCAGGTCCTCGTGGGTGTAGGCGGGAGCGCTTCGAGTGAGGCGCGCGACCGCGTCGACGACGGGCAGCCCCAGCCGAGCGAGCGGCAGCGGGATTGC
>JBFIJN010000768.1:0-2505 GCA_041600735.1 Nannocystaceae bacterium | reverse complement strand
GTATCGATCTCGATCCCCCCGCTCTCGAGGTGCCACCCCTCGTCGCAGGACAGGCTCTCGGGCTGGTGATCGGGGAGCGGGTCCCCCTCGACGTTCGCGACCCATGCACCGTTGCGCACCAACGAGCGCCACGTCGGCTCGGGCGCGGTTTCGCCCTCGAGCGCGCCCGCGGGCTCGTCGGGCGCGCACCCGGCCAACGGCAGCAAGGCCAGCCACAGCGCGAGGCCAAGGGATTGGAGCGAGCGGATCATGGGGGCGCGAGAGGCGGAGGGGTTGTGGCCTTGGAACACCGTTGACCTGGGTTTGTGTCACCCGATAGTACGCACGAAATTAAATTCGAAAGTCGTTGCTTGACGATCGCCCCGCCTCCGTCTATGTCACACTTCAACGCTTTCGAAGTGAGGCACGCGCCCATGATCATCCAAGACATGCACAAGAAGCTCGGCGGGCAGTACTTCGCCCGCATCGCATGTTGATGGTCGCCTGGCGCGTGCACCCGTAGCGTTCACGTCATTGCTGGCGAGCCCCGGATCCTGGAAGGATCGCGTGGCTCCCGTGCATCCGCCGGGGTGACCCAACCCCGTGAGCGCCTGAATTTCCCACGAATTCCGGCATTCACGAGGCCCCGCAGCTCTCCCACGGACCCTTGGTCTGGTGGAGCGCCGCGGGCCTGCGGTCGATCGGACGTCGCTCTCTCGACGCCATCGCACGCTCACCGTCTGCCCTCGGCAGCGCGGTCGGTCGTGCCGTGGATCGTGACGGCGACGCGGCTCGACCGTTGTCGTCGCGGGATGTCTGGGACGCGATACGGGTCCCTCGTTCGCATCATGGCCCAGCATCCACGATGTCCTGCGACGACAGCGGTTCAGCTACTTCGACTCGCCCTCGACGTCGCACACCAACTCGGAGGCCGAGGTGTACAGGCCCGAGGCCAAGAACATGTCGAGCCGCCGCTGGGGCATCAACCCCAGCAGCCGGGTCCCCACGTCGGAGAGCATCACGGGGATCCGATCGAACTTCGCGTCGTGCCACTCGCGAGTCCAGCGGCGCGCGGTCTCGGCGGCCTCGGCGGTGTTGCCCTGCGGCGAGAGCCCCGCACGCTCGACCAAGCCGTTCACCACCTCGGGGTCCGCGATGTTGCGACCGTTGCGCCACAGCGCGCGGAACAGGGACAGTCGCAGCGTCCATGCCCGCACGGGATCGACGGCGCAGGCCTCGGCAACCGCCCGAATCGCGAGCCGACTGTTGGGGCGAAACTGCGGACGGCCAAGCTTCACATCGGGTGCACGCTCGACGATCGCTTCCATCTCCTGCGCGAGCTCTTCGAGCTGGGCAAATTGCGCATTCTCGGGTTCACTGGGCAGGCTGGGCGCGTGCTCGACCAGACGCCACTCGATCTGCTGCACCACGTCGCTCGCGATCAACCGTTCCTCGAGCGCATAGCAGAACGGGCAATTGAGATCGCCGTAGACGACGATGTGCCTGGCGCGCATCAAGACCATGGTAGCCAACGTTGGCGGTGCTGTTCGCCACGACTGCGTGCCGAACGTCACGACGTCGGCCACGCGCCCGCGCCCGCGAGCTCGCCGCTAGTTCACCACGGGTAGCCGCGAGTATCGCTCGCCGTACTCGAGCATCTGCATCACGAAGCTCTCCGGATACTCCACCCGCACGTCGACGATCTCGCCCCCCTCGAGCACCGGAACCAGCCGTGGATTGACGAAGCCGGCGTACGGCGCGATCTGCAGCGCCTCGTAGCGCCGCAGCACCTGCGCGTGCAGAGCCGCGTCTACCTTCACGCCGTAGGTCTCCACGAGCGCCTTGCCCGCCGCGTAGTCGCCCTCCGACTTGATGCGCTGAAGCTCGCGCAGCAGCTTCCCGAACAGCCCGCGCAGCGCCGCGTAGTCGCGGACCACGAAGAAGGTCTCGTCGTCGCGCTCCACTCGCTCGATCACCTTGGCGGCCTTGCCCTTCTCGTACACCCACGCCGCGATCATCTGGCGATTGCGCATGTGGGCCTCCTCGATGTCCTCACCGAGCTCGAGCCGCGCGAGCTGTACCAGCATGCCATTGCGGATGTAGTCGTCGTAGGCCGCCATCCCCACCTCCACGCTCGGCATCACCCCGATGTCGATGAGCTTGGGGTCGAGCAGGAAGTAGAGCGCAACGAGGTCGGCGCGCCCTTCCTCGAGCGTCGATGCGTAGCTCTTGAGCGTCTCCTTGGGCGTACCCACCCCGACCTTCAGTGCACCCGAAGCGTGGCCGATCACCTCGTGCATGTCGGTGTGCAGCGCGTCGCCCAGGTCACCGTGCTCGCGCCCGCGCGCGACCTCTTCGGGTGAGGCCGCGAACTCCTCGAGCACTCCGGTCTGCTTGCTCGACTCCTCGTAGGCCCGCACGATGTTGCCGAGGTTCACCGACTTGGAGCCGTAGTCCGCGCGGATCCAGTTGGCGTTGGGCAGGTTGATCCCGATCGGCGTGCTGGGCGAAGCGTCGCCCGCCTCG
>JBFIJN010000767.1:0-2526 GCA_041600735.1 Nannocystaceae bacterium | reverse complement strand
TCGTGATCGGTGCCGGTGGGATCGGTGAACGCGACCTCGTTGCGGGCGAAGCTCGCCGGCTCGCCCGCGTGTAGGCGGATGCCGAACAGCTGGGGCGCCTTGCCGATCGGGCTGTGCACGGTGGCGGCGAAGCGGTGCCAGAACGCGGACTGGATGCAGCCCTCGGCGAACAGCTGGCGCACGCGCTCGAGCGAGTCGATGGTCTCCTGCGTGGTCTCGGTGGGAAAGCCATACATGAGGTAGGCGTGGACCATCACGCCGGCCTCGGTGAACGCATGCGTGACGCGGGCCACCTGCTCGACGGTGACGCCCTTCTTCATGCGCTCGAGCAGTCGATCGGAGGCGACCTCGAGCCCGCCGCTGACGGCCACGCAGCCCGAGTCGGCCAGCAGCTGCGCGAGCGCGGGGGTGAACGACTTCTCGAAGCGAATGTTGCCCCACCAGGTGATGACCACGCGGCGTGCGATCAAGCGCTCGGCGAGCGCGCGCAGGCCGGCCGGCGGCGCGGCCTCGTCGACGAAGTGAAAGCCAGTCTGGCCGGTCTCGGCCACGAGGGCCTCGATGCGATCGACCAGGAGATCGGCGCCGGCGGGGTCGTAGCGCGCGATGTAGTCGAGCGTCACGTCGCAGAAGCTGCACTTCTTCCAGTAGCAGCCGTGGGCGATGGTGAGCTTGTTCCAGCGCCCGTCGGACCACAGCCGGTGCATGGGGTTGAGCATCTCGAACAGCGAGAGATAGCTCGGCAGCGGCAGCCCGTCGTAGGTGGGGGTGCCCACGTCGCGCAGCGGAATGTCGTGGAGGCTGGGGTCGTGGCGGAGGACCACGCGCTCGCCCTCGCGGACGTACGTGCGCACGAGCGGCGCGGCGGGATTGCGCAGGTGATCGATGAGGGCCAAGAGCGGGCGCTCGCCGTCGTCGAGCGTGATGAAGTCGACATAGTCGAACACGCGCGGGTCGGAGAGCTCGCGCAGCTCGGTGTTGACCCAGCCCCCGCCGAGCGCGATGCGGGTGCTGGGGCTCGCGGCGCGGATCGTGCGAGCCATGCGGAGCGCGCCGTAGACGTTGCCGGGGAACGGGACCGTGAGGCCGACGAGGTCGGGCGCATGGGTAGCCACGAGCTCGCGGGTGAGCTCGTCGAGGGTGGCATCGACGAGGGTGGGCGGGCCCTCGAGCGCGTCGCGGAGCGGATCGAAGCGGGCGGCCGAGGCGGCGAGGCGCTCGCCGTAGCGCGAGAGCTCGAAGCGCGGATCGATGCCCTCGCGGATCGCATCGGCCACGTCGTCGATGTAGAGGCTCGCGAGGTGCTTGGCGCGGTCGGCGAGGCCGAGCGCGCCGAAGGCCCAGCCGAGCGGATCGTCGTCATGCTGGCCGGGGCCCTGGTCGATCGCTGCGAAGCGCGGGCCGCGGGGGAGGAAGCCGTCGCTCACGATGCGCAGCGCGAGGCCGGGATCGTGACCCTGAAGGAAGCGCACGACGGGCCCGACGGTGGTGGCGTAGCGCTCGGCGTGGGCGAGGAAGTGGACGACCGCCGCGGTGCGAGCGCGGGCGGAGGCGTCGAGCTCGGCGCGCACGCGGGCGAGACCGGCGCGCGAGAACATGCGCAGGAACAGCTCGATTGCCGGGTCGGCCTGCACGACCTCGAGCGCGAGGCGGGCCGCGTGCTGGCGCAGGAAGCCCGTGAGGTACGCCGTCGCGGGGTACGGCGTGTTGAGCTGCGTCATCGGCGGTGTCAGCAGGAGGATGCGCACCGGTGGGGGAGCGTACGCCGGGGCGACCGGAGCGTTCAACCGGAGCACTCGACTGGGGGGGGCATTCAACCGGGGCGCGCGGCTGCGGTAGCCTTGCGCGCGCATGCGGCTCAACAAGTACCTGGGCGAGAGCGGCGAGTGCTCACGCCGGGAAGCAGACGCGCTCATCTCCCAGGGGCGCGTCACCGTCAACGGCGCCCCCGCAGCGCTCGGCATGCAGGTGGGCGAGGGCGACGAGGTGCGGCTCGACGGGCGCGTGGTGGGGCGCGCCCGCAAGCTCGAGCGCCCGGTCTACATCGCGCTCAACAAGCCGGTGGGGATCACGTGCACCACCGATCGGCGGGTCCGCGACAACATCGTGGACTTCGTGGATCACGCCGAGCGCATCTTCATGATCGGGCGCCTCGACAAGATGTCGCAGGGGCTGATCCTGCTGACCAACGATGGCGACATCGTCAACGAGGTGCTGCGCGCGGGGCACGGGCACCAGAAGCAGTACATCGTGACGGTCGATCAGCCGGTGACCGATGCGTTCGTGGCGGGGATGGCCGGCGGCGTGCGTCTGGAAGAGGCGACCACGAACCCGTGCAAGGTTCGCCAGGTGGGGCCGCGCACGCTCGACGTGGTGCTCACGCAGGGGCTCAACCGGCAGATCCGCCGCATGTGCGAGGTGTTCGGCTACCACGTGCGCAAGCTGGAGCGGATCCGCATCAAGCACATCCAGCTAGGAAAGCTGGCCAACGGGCGCTGGCGCAACCTGACGCCGGACGAGGTGCAG
>JBFIJN010000766.1:0-2526 GCA_041600735.1 Nannocystaceae bacterium | reverse complement strand
CCCAGTGGTCGCTGGGGGCCGAGCAGGTCCTCGCGGTCGAGACCCGCCAGCTCGAGGAGACCAACGCGGGCGAAGCACGAGCCGTGCTCAAGCTCGGGATCCGTGCTCGCGAGGGTGGCCCCACCTCCTGGCTGCTACACGTCGATCCTTGTGAGGGCTGCGGCACCGATCAGGTGTGTGCCGCCCAGGCCCACTTCGACGCCGTCGCGCTCGATCCCAGCGGTAGCGAGCTGGCGGTGCTGATCCACGCGCTCGCTTCGGATGGCAGCGAGTCGCTGCGGGTAGAGCGGCTCACCACGACGCGGGTGGGCGAGGCCGCGCGGGCGCGCGCGAGCTCGTCCATGCCGTGATGCAGCGGCTCAGGTGCACAGGCCGGCGGTGCACTGCATCGAGATGCAATCGTTTGGGTTCTGGCACGGATCGCCCACCGAGCCATTGTGGCAGAGGTCATCGGGTCCACAGAACGGGGCGAGCACGTCGTGGCAGTCTGCATCGTTGACGCAGGGGTCGCCCTCGTTGCCGTCGTGGCAGGTCCCATCGACGCAGTAGGGCGCGAGCACATCATCACACTGCAGGTCGGTCGCGCACGGATCGCCCTCTACGCCGACCCGGCAGGTACCGCCCGGGGCGCAGTGCGGCGCCGCGGGACCACAGTGCAGCGAGCTGCCGCAGGGGTCGCCCTCGTTGCCGTCGTGGCACTGGTCATCCACCGAGCAGATCGGCGCGAGCATGCCGCAATCCGCCCTGCCGGCGCACGGATCGCCCTCGTCGCCCGCCTGGCAGGTTCCGCCCGAGGCACAGATCGGCGCGTCGACGGAGCAGTCTTCCGGCTCGCTACAGGGGTCCCCCGCGGTGCCCACCTGGCACGTGGAGTCGGGCCCGCACCGCGGCGCCAGTGCGGAGCAGTCGCCCTCGTCCTCGCACGGATCTCCAATGCCGCCCACCTGGCAGCCCTCGGGTCCACACAGCGGGGTGGGGTCGCGGCACTCACCGTCATCGCGACACAAGGGCGGGTCGGTCGAGACACTGGAGCCCCCGGTGCTGGTGGAATCGCCGGTAGTGGTGAGCGGCGGATCCGTCGTGTTGCTCGTGGTGCCCACGGTCGTGCTCGGATCGATGCCCGTCGAGCTGGCCGCAGAGGTGGTCTGACCCGACGAGGCGGACGCTTCGAGGAAGTCGGGGTTGCCCTCCCAACATCCCACGACCGCCAGCGTCAGCGCGCCGCTCAGCAGCAGTGGCGCTCGCCGGAGCCGCGGCACGGTGGTCGAAGGATGAGCGGTGAAGCGTGTCATGGCGTAGTCTCTCGGGTCAGAAGTGGAGCGCGATCCCGTTCGAGGTGGGGCGCAGCCGGGCGCGACGATCACTGCCCTTCCCGCGCTCGCCGTTCGTGCGCACCACGAGCAGCGCACCGGCCGTGATGCCGAGGACGCCCACGATGGTCATCACGATGCCCCCGCCCAGCGTATTGTGGCGAAAGCGGCAGTTGCCCTCCGCGTCGACGTCGGGGCCGGAGCAGCGCGTGAACTGAACCGGGCGCTCGTCGACGGCCAGCAGCGCGATCCCGCTGCCGAGGGCCGCGATGCCCACGCCCAGCGAGGCCCAGCCGATCGGTCGCAGCAGCGCGCTGCGGTCTACGCGAGGCTCGGCGGCGACCTGCGCGAGCTCGGCGGCCCATGAGGTCGAAGCCCCGGCTTCCACCGTGACTTGCCGCGTCTCCTCCTCGTAGCCCTCGTCGCGCACGACGATCGTGTGCTCGCCCGGCGCGAGGCCGATCTCGAGCGGAGTCGTGCCTGCGAGCTCGCCATCGATCCACACCTGCGCGCCGGCGGGAGTGCTCTCGATCGTGACGGTCCCGGTGGGCGGCGTCGTGAGCGGCCCCTCGAGCGAGCTGGCGAGCTCGCTGGCCATCGCCAGCGCCTCGCTGAGGCCGCACAGCTCGCAGGTCTTGCTGGCTAGGTGCAGCTCTCGGCCGCTCGCGCCATCGATGACCGCGAGCGAGATCAGATAGTCGCTCTCCTGGAGCTGCACCGAGGGTCGGACCAGCCGGTCGGTGGAGGTCTCGGTGGCGAGCCCGCGCAAGCACGCTTCGTCGGTACAGGTGTCGAGCGCGGTGCCGGGGGCGACCTTCGCGAGCTCGGCGGCGGTGACCACGGTGACCCCGCTGCTCGCGAGGCCCTCGTCGATCGTCGCGGAGAACCTCTCCACCCCGTTTGGCGGCAGCTTGCCGTGCACCTCGAGCGGCAAGACTCCGGCGCGGGTCGGGGCCATGGCCCAGCCCGGAAGCGGGAGCAGGGTCGTCAGGGTGACGATCGCGGTGAGGGTGGCCCGGCGCATCCCCGCGATTCTACAGGGATCCGAGCGATGGCGCGCGGGTCCTCGCGACCAGAAACGGGACGGCTCAGACCCACCGCTGTGTAGTGGGATCCCAGCGCATCCAAGCCCCGTCGATGCTGCGATGGAGGTCCCGCGAGCCGGCGACCACACGAAAGCTCTGGATCGCGAATTCCCCGGCCAACGCGGTGTCGT
>JBFIJN010000765.1:0-2546 GCA_041600735.1 Nannocystaceae bacterium | reverse complement strand
CTGAGCTCCGTGCAGTACCTCAAGTTCGCGGTGGGCGAGCAGGCGCCCGTGGCCATCGGCGTCGACCTGCCCGAGCTCGAGATCCGCCAAGTGCTGACGGATGAGCAGCGCGCGGCGCTGGCGGATGATCTCGCGAACGACTGAGGCGGGAGCCCCTACCCCACCCGCACCGAGGCGATCGCGGCCTCGACGACCTTCGTCTTGGGGGCGAACAGCTCGGTGTCGCCGCCGGCCTCTACGATCACCACGCGGCGGCCGCTGACGAACACGGTCACCCAGAAGGCGAGCGTGCGGCCCTGGGCCTCGACCTCGTAGCGAAGCTGGCGACCGGGACGACCGTCGGCCGAGGTCACGTCGTGAAAATCTTGGGCGGCGTAGCCGGCCTTGCGCAGGCGCACGTCGAGGGCAGCGCTCCAGAAGTCGAGGTCGCCGCGCGGGTCGTTCTTCTCGCTGTGCACCGCCAGCACGACGCCCTCGCCATCGCTGGCGCGGTAGTCGTAGCTGTCGTCGTCGCGGGCGGCGAAGCCCGAGGGGGTCTGCAAGCGGGTGGTGCTGCAGCCGCCGAGCACGACGGCGGCCAAGGTGAGGATCCAGATCGAGCGTTTCATGGTCGGGTTCTCGGTGTTCGCGGTCGAGGGTCTAGAGGCTCAGCAAGCGCTGCACGGTGACTCCGCCGAGCCACGCGACGGGGGCATCCACGAGGTGTGCGGGGACAGCCGGGGGCACGACGAGCGGCGGGGGCTCGTCGGGCTGCACGATGGTGATCTCGCGCGGCAGCTCCTGGAACGCCAGCGTCACGGTGGAGAACGCGGCCTGTGAGGACAAGAAGCGCAGGCGGCCCTCGATGCGATCGATCTCGACGCTGAGGCGCTCCAGCTCCTTCTCCACCACCATGATCTCGGCGAGATCCTTGGCCTGCCCCAGCAGCTTCTGGATCCGCGTGCGGGTGGCGAGCAGGTTCTCGAGCCGGACCTTCAGGTCGTGGAATTCCTCGGAGACGTCGACGGTCTGCACGCTGCGGGTGCGCACCTGTCCCAGCCCCTCGAGTCCGCGCATCAGCTTGCGAAAGCGCCGCGAGGGCACGCGCAAGGTGAGCGTGGTGTCGGTCTGCTGCGAGATGTAGCCACCGGCGGCCACGCCCAGATCGACGGCGGTGTCGATGCTCATGGGAATCGTGTCGGGCTGCACGGCGACGGTGAGCGCACCATTGAACACGAGCATCTGATCGACATCGGCCCCGGTGGTCGGCACGTCGTCGTCGGCGATCGCTTGCTCACCGCCGGCCACCACGGCCCGCGTCGGCGCGATCGAGCCCATCACCTGCGCGGGCATCACCGAGCCGGAGCTCGGCGCCTCCGTCGTCATCATCGAGGGGTCGGCTTGGGACGCGTAGTCGTCCGCCTGCTCGGCGCCCGCCATGTCGTACGCGGGCTCCGCGTAGGCCGCCATGTCCATGGGGGCGAGCGAGTCCTTGGCCGAGGCGCAGGCTGAGCTCAGCGCCAATAGGCCGAGCACGATCGAGTAACGAAAGGGCAGTGTCATGGTGGGCTCCGTGTCGCGGCCCCGAACGACGGCCGCGACGGAGCCCTTTCACCGCTCGATGTCGACCGGCTCGGCCACCGGGGCGGGTCGCCGTGGTCGCACCCGCACGACCAACGCCAGTGCACACAGCCCGGCCAGATCGACCGCGCGCCCCATCGTGAGCCCCGCCATGCGCTGTAGGAACAGCCAGCCCGCCACCGCTGCGATCACGGTGGCGCCCCAGCGCACGTACCAGGCGAACGAGGCCGCGGCCCCCGAGGCGCGCTCGGAGGCCGAGTGCTGCACCACGTAGAAGCCACCCGCGACCGCGAACAAGAACAGCGGCAGCGAGGCGACCGCGTCTTCGTCTTGCCGCCAGATCACCCAGGCCACCAGCAGCAGCTGGCTCTGCATCATCGTCACGGGATTGCGCACGAGGCGAGCGGCCGCCTCGTCGTTGCGCATCCACACCCCCACCGCGACCGCGAGCCCGAACAAGAACGGCGAGCCAAAGCCCAGCACCATCACGACACCCTGCAGCACACCCTCGCCGAACGTATCGCGGGCCACCTGCACGAAGCTCCGGCCCGCGGGGGTGAGCGGAACGAACGCGCACGCGAACAGCAGCAAGCCCAACAGGGCCGCGCTCCGTGGGACGGACGACGAGGTCGAGGCGGGCTCGGACATGGTGTTCACGGTATCATCGCGCGCGATGGAGCCGTCGCAACCGTCCACCCTCCCGGCCGTGCCGGCCGTGCCGGCCGTGCGCGAGCCCGATCACCGGGCGCAGCGCTGGCGCCTGGCCCGGGATGTGCTGGTGTTCCAGGCCAAGCTGTTCGTCGATGGGATGAAAGACCTCGTGCTGGCTCCGGTCTCGCTGGTCGCCGCGCTGATCGGGTTGCTCATCCATCGCGAAGACCCGGGGCGGCCGTTCTACGCGGTGCTCCGCTTGGGCCACGGCTTCGACCGCTGGGTGAATCTCTTCGCGGCTTCGCAGCGGGCGCTTCCGCCTGCTGCGGAGCTCG
>JBFIJN010000764.1:0-2546 GCA_041600735.1 Nannocystaceae bacterium | reverse complement strand
GCCGTCGGGGCGCACGCGCAGGTGATGGGCCGAGACGCGCTCGTCGGTGAGCACGAGCTCGCAATCGGCGGCGGTGCCCACCCGCTGCTCGTGGCCCTCGCGCAGCGCCACCGCGCGGCCCTCGTCCACGCCCTCGACCACGACGATCTGGGCGCGGCGCGGGCCGTCGCCCTCGAGCGGCTGGCCGTAGAGGGTGGCCACGGTCGACACGTCAGCGAGCGTAGCGCAAGCGAGCGCGGGGCTGCGCGCTGCGGCGCCCGTGCTACCGTGGAGCTGCGGTGGGTGATGATCTTCCCGCGGCGATCGGCCCGTACCGGGTGCTGCGGCGCCTGGGCAGCGGTGGCATGGCCGAGGTGCTGCTGGCGCGCGCGCTCGGGGCCAGTGGGTTCGAGCGCCTCGTCGCGATCAAGCGCCCGCTGCTCGCGTTCGCGGGCGATGGTGAGCTCGAGCGCCTGCTGATCGCCGAAGCGCGCGTGGGCGCCCGCATCCATCATCGCAACCTCGTGGCGGTTCAGGGGCTCGGGCTCCACGACGGCACCTACTACGTCGTGATGGACTACGTGGACGGGGCCGACCTCGACACGCTGCGCCTGCGCCACGCGCCCGCGCCCGCGCTGGCCGTGCACCTCGTGGCCGAGACCTTGCTCGGCCTGCATCACCTGCACGTGCTGGCCGACGCGGCTGGCCGTCCGCTGGGGCTCGTGCACCGCGACGTGAGCCCGAGCAACGTGCTGGCGTCCAAGAGCGGGGAGATCAAGCTGGCCGACTACGGGATCGCCAAGGCCACGTACCTCGCGGGCGACACTCAGGCCAACATTCGGCGCGGCAAGTATGCATACATGTCTCCGCAGCAGGTCACCGGCGCGCCCCTCGACGCGCGCAGTGATCTGTTCGGGGTGGGGGTGATGCTGGTGGAGCTGCTCACCGGGCGACGGCCCTACGAGGGCGATGGGCCGGCGCAGCTGCTCGATCGAATCCGCGAGGCTGCGCCGCCCGATCTGCGCGCGCTACCGCGGGGGCTGGCCGAGGTCGCGGCCCGCTGCCTCGCGGCGCGGCCCGACGATCGCTACCCGCATGCGCTCGCGGTGCGCGAGGCCCTGCTCGATGCGCTCCCGGGCGCGGCCCGCGTGGGACCACCCGAGGTGTCGGCGTGGGTCTGCATGATCACGGCGCCACCCGGCGCCGCCGCTACGAGTGCGCGCGGCTCGACACCGCGCACCGTGGCCGACGAGCCCGGCTGATTCCACGCGGTCTCCCCGTCGTCAGTGGCTGCGGTCCCCGAACAGCGAGACGTCGCCCTCTTCGTGCAGCCGCTGTCCCATGGCGTGCCGCAGCGAGGCCGGAGGCAGCTTGCCGGGGGGCGTGCTGACCTGGAGCACCACCGCGCCGACGACCCGGTCCTCGCCGCCGTGCTCGGCGTAGAGCATCGCGCTCGCCCAGCCCGAGCGCGGGTGCTGCAAGGTGGTGCCCTCGTCGGTGGCGTCTTGGCTGGCCGTGAGCCGCCGTGCGATCGCCTCGCTCACGCCGGGCGGGGGCTCGGCGCCGGCCGAAGGTGCGACCAAGGTGGCCTCGCCATGCACGAGCAAGTAGAGGAAGCCCTGCGTCGCATCGGCGGCGTCGAGCAAGATGCGCAGCGCCTGCTCGGCGCGCTCGGTCGCGGTGGCGCAGGCCGAGATCCGCGAGAGCGCCTCGCCCACGGTATCGGTCACGGTGTCGGGGTGGAACACGGCGGTCGCGAGGTTGCTGGTGCTCTCGCCTGCGTCGGCCGCTCGAGGCCCGCTACCGATGCGTCGCAGGAGTCGCTCGTAGCGCGCAACCAACACTGGATTGCGGGTGGGCACGAAGCAGCTCTCCACCGCGGCCGCGTGAAGGCGGGCGCCGTCGTCGTCGCCCTGCTCGGCGGCCACCTGCGCGCGCGCCTCGTGAGCGGCGCCCAGGATGAACGGGTTCTGGAGCTGCTCGGCGTCGGCGACCAGTCGATCGAGACGGGCCGCGGCGGCCCGCGGCTCGCCGCGCGCGAGCTCGATGAGGGCCAGCGTTCGCTCCACGCGGCAGCGAAAGCACGCCTGGCCCCGCTCGGGGTCCTCGGCGAGCTGGAGGGCTTCCTCGCACGCGGTGGTGGCCTCGTCGAGCTCGCCCGCCGCGAAGATCGCGTCGGCGCGCGCGGCCAGGGCCCAGGGGCGCGGGAGGCCCTCCCCGGGGGGCAGGTCGGCGAGCGCCTCGTCGACGAGCGCGAGTGCCTCGGCGTGATCACCTCGCAGCCGCGCGTGCTCGGCTCGCGCCAGCCGCAGATACGCGCGAAAGCCCAGGCCCGCCTCGACCTGTCGGGTGAGCGCCGCAATGCAGCGGCGCAGCCCCAGCATGTCGTCGGTGAAGGCATAGGTGATCGCGGCCGAGCTGTGGTGGATCGCGTAGAGCTGCCACAGCGCGCCGAGGCGCACGAACTCCAGCTCGGCCTTGGCCCACATGCGCTGGGCGGCCGCCGACTCGCCGCGCCACAGGTGATAGTAGGTCCGCGCCTGCAGCCCGCCGATCGCCCAGATGCG
>JBFIJN010000763.1:0-2559 GCA_041600735.1 Nannocystaceae bacterium | reverse complement strand
GTGGCGTGATCCGTACGAGCACGATATCGGCGTCACCGGCGATGGTGATCGTCGAAGCGATGGACGGGCGCGGCCTCGCGAGCACCGTGTCGTGCACCGTCACCTCGAGCTCGCCCACGCGAGCGTGGCCGCGCACGACGTGGACCAGCCACCCGTCTCCCGCCGCGAGCGATAGCGACAGCGGGGCCTCGTCCACGCGGTGGGTCGTGAGCGCATGCTCGTAGTGCGAGCGTCGCGTCATCACGTTGAAGTCGCGCGTGGGACCACCCAGCAGTCGGCAGCGCGTGTCGAGATCGCCCGAGAACACGAG
Organism: Nannocystaceae bacterium; assembly: GCA_041600735.1. Classification (GTDB taxonomy): domain Bacteria; phylum Myxococcota_A; class Polyangia; order Nannocystales; family Nannocystaceae; genus Paraliomyxa. The sequence continues at coordinate 2,249 of JBFIJN010000763.1, read as the reverse complement.
CGGCTCACCACCCGCGCGCAGCGGCTGCTCGGGCGCACCGCCGAGCTGGAGCGCCAGCCCTTCACCCTCGAGCACGAGCAAGCTGCGGTCGATCCCCGGCAGCTGCGAGAACTCGCAGTCGGTGTCGACCTCCGCGATGCTCACGCGCCACTCGAGCGCGCCCTGGGCGGGATGGACCGCGATCTCCGTGGTCCAGCCGAGGCCATTGGCCCAGCGCATGCGTCGGTACTCGGCGGCGCGCAGCCGCACGGGCTCGTCGGTGGTCCAGTGGGTCGCGTAGGCCGCGTCGCGGTCGTGGCGCAGCGCGGTGAGCTGCGCCTCGAGCTGCTCACGTGCCTCACCCTTGCCCACCGCTTCGAAGTTGCGCCGGGCAATGTCGGCCGAGAGCGAGGAGTCGGGCTGCACGCTGTGCTCGAGGATCTTGCGCAGGCGCGGGTCGAGCTTCTCCGCCTCGGCCATCATCTTCGCGTGCGACGCGACCTGGGCCTGCCAGCGCACGCGCTCGAGCACCTCGGCGCGCACGCACTGGATCACCGGGTCGGGCGTGCGTCGCAGCGCGGGCACCAGGCTGTCGGCGGTGGGTCGCTGCGGCGGATCGCCAGGGTCGGGCTCGCCGCTGCGCGGATGGAAGCCCACCATGAAGAACGTGGGGCCGCCGAGGGGGTCGTAGGCCGGGCGAACCTCCTTGACGAAGTCGTCGAGGTCGCGCGCGCGCGCGAAGCGAGGCTGCGTCGGGCCCGGATCGATGAAGGTGAAGAGCACGATCTCCGCGTCAGCGTGCGCGGTGACCAGCGCATGCAGCCGCGCCGCGACGTCGGCCGGCGAGGCGAGGGGATCGTAGATGAGCGGTCGATGCACGCGCCCGAGCTCGCGGCTGCGGCGGGCGAAGGGGCACAGGCCGAGCGACTCGACGACCTCGAGCAGGAAGCGATCGTGCACGTCGTGCACCACCGTGGGCGGCGGCAGCCCAGCGGGGGAGGGTTCGTCGTGGCGGCGCGCTCCGTCCATGAGGTCAGAGCATAGTCAGGGATCCGCGCAGCAGCGAAAGCCGGTCGAGTAGTCCCAGTGCGTGCGGTCGTGCGCGACCGTAGCGTAGCTGCAGCCGGGGCCGTTGAGCACGGTGTCGACGAAGAAGCCGCCGCGGAAGGTGCCCTCGGCGGCGGCCGTCCACTCGTGGAGGTTGCCCACCATGTCGAACGCGCCCTCGCTCGTCACGCACGCCGGGTGGGCTCCGCTGGTCTGCAGACCCGCAGGGACCTGCAGGATGCAGGGGTTGCCGAGCTCGGACCAGATCCACGGCTCGGCGGTTCCGAAGTACTCGACCGCCGGGTGCTGCGCGCGGGCATCGTTGCAGGCGCCGGGCGCTGCGTCGTCGCCCCACGGGTAGAGCGTGGCTCGAGGCCCCTGGCATGCGCGGAGCCACTCTTCGTCGGTGCACAGCCGCTTGCCCGCTTCGGCACACGCGCCGGCGGCCGCGTCGGCATCGATGTAGCCCTGCGGCACCGCGCCCTCGACGGAGACGGCGCGGACACGCGTGCGACCGGGGTGGAAGTAGGGTGACCAGGAGGCCGTGACCGCGCCGCTCGCGTCGAGCACGACGAGCGAAGCTTCGAAGCGATCGATGCAGAAGCGCCCGACCGCGATCATGCCGTCGGGGCAGGCGGGGTCCCAGCTGGCCTCGACGAGGCCCGCGTTGGGCAGCGGCATCGCGCTGGGATCACAGGCGAGCGCGGGGTCGGTGCAGCACTGCACGTCGGCCTCGCCAGGGCAGCGGCCGGGCGTGATCGTGAGGCCGGCCGGGCACTCGTCCGTGGGCCGGCACAGGCCGGGGGCGCCGTCGACCGAGCACGCGATCGCGTCGGGCAAGCAGCACTGGTGCGCGGGCGGGCCCTCACAGATCGACAGCAGCGAGAGCCCGCCGCACTCGACCACGTCCTCGCACGTGCCCAGCACGCCCGAGACCTCGCAGGATGAGTCGCTCGCGTCGGTCTCGCTCGCCTGCGTAGGGTCGCTGCTCGTCGCTTCGAGCGCGCCGCTGCCCGCGTTGGGCTCGCTCGTGCTGCCGTCGCTCGCGGACGCGGTGAGGGTGGAGGTCGTGCTTGGATCGGAGCCTGCGCCCTCGTGTCCGCACCCGCTGCCCGTGGCGAGCGCGAACGACACGAGCACGAGTGCAGCAAGATCCATGACCATGACTACTTGGTCTCGATCCGTAGCGTCGAGCACACCACGTTGCCGTAGGTCTCGCCCTG
>JBFIJN010000762.1:0-2567 GCA_041600735.1 Nannocystaceae bacterium | reverse complement strand
GTGCTCGTCGCCAGCGGCGAGCAGGTCGTGCGCGGCCAGCCGCTGCTCGTGCTCGAGGCGATGAAGATGGAGCACCGCGTGCCCGCACCGCTCGACGGCCGGGTCGTGCGCCTCGCCGTCGGCACCGACGATCAAGTCGCGGCGCGGCAGCTGCTCGTGCAGATCGAGCCCAAGGAGAACTGATCATGACCCACGCCACTCACGACCCGAGCGCCCCGGCGATCATCACCTGCGCGGTCACGGGGGTGCTCACCAACCCCAAGCACCACCCGGTCCCGGTCACCGTCGAGCAGATGGCGGCTTCGGCCAAGGAAGCCTTCGATGCTGGCGCGGTGATCATGCACCTGCACTATCGCGACCAGCGAGCGGGCCTCGGGCACCTGCCCACCTGGGACCCCACGATCTGCGCCGAGATCACCCAAGCCGTGCGCGACGCCTGCCCGGGCGTGATCATCAACATGAGCACCGGCGTGATGGGCAGCGACGTCTCGGCCCCGTGCGCGGCCATGCGGGCGCTGCGGCCCGAGATCGCGGCCTGCAACGCCGGCACGCTCAACTACCTCAAGGCGAAGAGCGACGGGACCTGGGCCTGGCCGCCGCTCGTGTTCGACAACCCGGTCTCGAAGGTGCAGGCCATGCTCGACGTGATGGGCGAAGTGGGGGCCATGCCCGAATTCGAATGCTTCGACGTCGGCATCGTGCACTCGGTGGGCCTGTTCACCGACACCGGCATGGTCGCGCATCCTCACTACAATTTCGTGATGGGCGTGGCCTCGGGCATGCCCGCCGATCCACGGCTCCTGCCATTGTTGCTCGACTACCGGCGACCGGGTTGCTCGTGGGAGGTGACCGCGATCGGGCGCCAGGAAGTATGGGCACTCCACCGGCGCGCGGCCGAGCTCGGTGGCTCACTGCGTACGGGAGTAGAGGACACGTTCTACCTGCCGAGCGGCGAGCGGGCGCGGGGCAACGGCGATCTCATCGAGGCGATGGTGGCCTGTGCCCGCGAGGCGGGGCGTGAGATTGCGACGCCCGCCCAGGCGCGCGCGGCGTTGGGTCTCGTCTCTTGATGAGTGCGCGCCAGAAATTCCGCTCTACACTCCGCGCATGATGAAGCGCTGGACGATTGCCGTGGCCGCTGTCGGCCTCTTGCTCACGGGTGCTTGCTCCAAGGGCGGCACGGAGACCCCGACCACGACGGCCCCGCCGCCGGCCGAGGGGTCCCCGACCGACGAGCCCGCCGAGCGTGAGTCGCTGACGGCCGCCGAGTGCGAGGCCAAGGGCGGCTCGGTCGTGGGCGACATCGGAGACGGCGCCATCCATCGCCCCGAGTACCGCTGCGAGAACGGCGAGCCGCCGCTCGGCTCGATCAAGGCCGAGGGCGACGGGCCGATCGCGACCGAGGGCGCGGTGTGCTGCGGAAGCTAGCGCACTGCTAGCGCTCCGGTGCGGCGTGGGCTCGTGCTAAGAGCATGGGCATGGCCGAGCGCACGCAGACGATTGCGATCACGGGCGCCTCTGGGCTCGTGGGGCGGGCGCTCTGCGCCACCCTCGAGGGCAGCGGCGCCGCGCTACGAGTGGTGCGGGTCGGTCGCTCGGCGAAGTCGGGCGACATCCGCTGGGATCCGCTCGCGGGCGAGCTGCCCGCCGCCGCACTCGAAGGGGTCGACGCGGTGGTGCACCTGGCCGGCGAGCCCATCGGCCCCGCGCGCTGGTCCGACGCTCGCAAGCAGCGGATCCGCGACAGTCGGGTCGGCGGCTCGCGCCTGCTGGTCGAGGCGTTCGCCAAGCTCGAGCGCCCGCCCAAGGTGCTCGTGCAGGCCTCGGCCGTGGGCTACTACGGCGACACGGGCGACACCTGGGCCGACGAGAGCAGCCCGCGCGGCGAGGGCTTCCTGGCCAGCGTGGTCGAGGCCTGGGAGCGCGCGGCGGCCCCCGCCGAGGCAACGGGCACCCGCGTGGTCTGCCTGCGCTTTGGTCACGTGCTCGGCGATGGCGGCCTGCTGAGCACCCTGCGCACGCCCACCAAGCTCGGCCTCGGCGGTCGCCTGGGCTCGGGCCGACAGTTCTGGAGCTACATCGGAATCGTCGACCTCGTGTCGATCATCCTCACCGCGCTCGGCGATCCCGAGCTGCGCGGGGTGGTGAACGCGGTCACGCCTCATCCCGTGACCAACGCCGAGTTCACCAAGCGCTACGCTGCGGCGCTCCACCGCCCCGCATGGCTGCCCGCGCCTGCGTTCATGCTGAAGCTCGCGTTCGGAAGCGAGCAGGCCCACGAGATGCTGCTGTGGGGCCAGCGGGTGCGCCCCGGCGTGCTCGAGGCGCGCGGGTTCGAATACGAGTGGCCTACCCTCGACGAGGCGCTGCGGGCGATCATCGACGACGACATCGAGCTCCCGCTCGCGCAGGCCGCCACGCTCGAGGTGGTGGGCTGAAGCGCGTCACCGCGCGCTGTCGAACGCCAGCGCCGCGATCTTCCCCCGCAGCGCCGCTTCCTTCGCTTCGCGCTCCTCCCCGAGATCCGTGATCGCCTGGCGCAGCTCGCCCAGTCGATCTTCCTCGCC
>JBFIJN010000761.1:0-2573 GCA_041600735.1 Nannocystaceae bacterium | reverse complement strand
AGCGCGTCGAGCTGCTGCAGCTGGCCACGCAGGCAGCGCATGCGCAGGTCGAGGAGACTCTCGCTCTGCTCCCCTCGGACGTGGGTCGCCTCGCAGGTGCTGCGGTGGGCCTCGACCCACGCCGTGCCCCAGCGATCGATCGCGTGCTGCACCGTGGACGCGGTGGCTTCGCCATAGCTGGGGCTCGCGCTCGCGAACGCGGCCGCCACCTCGGCTCGACTCGCCTCGTTCCAGACCTCGGCCAGCACCGTGGGTGCCTGCTCGCAGGGTGCAGGCGCAGGGTGGGTCTCCTGGCCCAACCAGAACGCGCCGCTCGTGGCCCCGACCAGCACGAGCGAGCCCACCCCGGCGCCCACGCGGGTGCCCAGCCGTTGGTCACGACGCAGCGCCACCAGGAGCGCGTCCATGTTGGCGAAGCGCTCTTGCGGCCGTCGACTCATGCCGCGCGTGAGCACCTCGAGCAACCAGCCGGGCACGGAGCGATCGGCCGGCGGCTCGATGCGTCCCGCCCCGATGCGCATCACCAGCTCCCCCATCGTGGACGCGGGATAGGGGTGGGTGCCCGCGACCGCCTCGTAGAACGCAATGCACAGCGAGCACTGATCCGAGCGCGCATCGGCGGGCTGCCCCGCGAGCACCTCGGGCGCCATATAGGCGGGGGTACCGGCAAGCGTGCCGCTGCCGGTGATCGTGCTCGTCATCGTCGGCGGGACCGCGTCGAGGCTCGCTTCATCGTCCGCGGTCGCGGGGCCGGGCGCGGCGCGGGCCAAGCCGAAGTCACCGACCTGGGCCCGCCCGTGCGCACCCACGATCACGTTGTCGGGCTTGAAGTCGCGGTGGACCAGCCCCACCGCATGGGCCGCCGCCAGTCCTTGGGCGGCCTGTACGTACACGTCTCGGAGCTCGCGCCAGGAGCGACGCGCCGCCGCGCACCAGCGTCGCAGATCTTGGCCCTCGACCAGCTCCATGGCCACGAACACGGCCTCACCCACCGTGCCGACGTCGTAGACCGCGATCACATTGGGGTGCGCGAGCTGGGCCATGGCCCGGGCCTCCCTCAGCAGGCGCTCGCGCGCTCGCGCAGGATCCTGGTCGGTGTCCGTGCGCATCAGCTTGAGCGCGACCCGACGATCGAGCTTGGGGTCGTAGGCCGCGTAGACCACTCCCATCGCGCCCGCGCCTACCGGCTCGAGGGTGATGAAGCGACCGAGCCGCGCGCCCGGGCCGGCGCTCGACGCCTCGCTGAGCGTGCCCCCGCCACGCTCGGAGGCGGTGAGTGCCACGATCATCGCGCGGCACTCGGCGCACCCGTCGAGGTGAGCATCGGCCCGGATCAGCTCCGGCCCGGACAGCCGACCGCCGACGAGCGCGTCGAGCGTTTCGTCGTCGAGACAGCTCACTCGCGCTCAATCTACCTCGTTTCGCGCTATCGTCGGGCATGTTCGGCACCCCCTGGGCCGACCTCTTCGTCGAGCGCGGAGGGCCGAGCGTGGACCTGGAGCGAAGCGACCTCGAGGCCCGCCTGCGCGCGGTCATTGGCGCGGCCTCATTCGAATCCGCGAGCGAAGTGCCCGCGGCGGCGCTCGTCGCCGAGCTCGCGCGTCGGGCCGCGGCCGGTGAGCCATGGCAGCTAGACGGCGAGCCCGCGCAGGAGCTCGGCCTCGCGTGCGGGTGTGTGGCGGGTGAGCGCCTGGCGCTGGCCCGCCTCGACGATCGCTACCTCGCGGTCGTGAGGCCCGCGGTCGCGCACATGAGCCTCGGCGCGGCCGCGGTCGACGAGATCCGCCACGAGGTCCGGCGCAAGCTGCTCGTGCCCGACCCCGCGGGCGAGATCAAGCTGGTGCGCTACGCCGGTCGCGGCCAGCTGCGAGGGCTGGTCAAGGTGGTCGCGGTTCGCATCGCGCTCGACCGGCTGCGACGCGACCGGGCCGAGCCCACCGGCGCCGGCGAGGAGCTCGAGCGGCTGGCCTCGCCCGTCGACGACCCCGAGCTGCACTTCCTCAAGGCGCACTACCGGGAGGCCTTTCGCGCGGCCTTCGCTCGCGCCGTGGGCGGGCTCGAGCGCCGCGATCGCAACATCCTGCGGCTCCACCTCGTCGGCGGCATGACCCTCGAGGACGTGGCCAAGATCTATGGCGTCCATCGCTCGACGGTGGTGCGTGGCCTTCATCGCACCCGCAAGCACTTGTTCACCGCCACGCGCAACGCCCTGCGCGAAGACCTCGACATCGACCGCGACGACTTCGACAGCGTGATGGGGCTGATCCGCAGCCGTCTCGACGTGAGCCTGGGGCCGCTGCTGCGCACGGTCACTGCGCCCGAGGACGAGGACGAGCTCGACCCCTCCGCGCGCTGACGAACGATCGCACCGGGAATCGACCCGCCAGCCGTCACATCCGGCGGTCGCGGCCTCCAATCGCTCGAGGCGTAGCCTACTCGCGCGCCCGAGGCCCGGGCACGCGCTGATCGCCGTCGCGCCGCGTGATCTGCTGCTCGTCGAGGCGCTCGAGGAACGGCACCGCATACTTGCGACTGAGCCCCGAGAGCTGCTTGAGCGCCTGCACGTCGATCGT
>JBFIJN010000760.1:0-2576 GCA_041600735.1 Nannocystaceae bacterium | reverse complement strand
CTGCGGCGGCCAGGCCTCCCACCAGCGCCAAGAGCAGCGCCGCTCCCACGGCGCTGGCTTGTCCCTCGACATGGAGCCCATCCTCGCGGAGCTCGCAGAATCCAGCCCCCGTGACGGGGATCGGGCGGACGGTGGAGCCCAAGCTCGGGGGTCGAAATTCGCCGTCGTATCGCATGTGCAGTGCTCCCGGGGGCACGACGAACCGCCGCGCCCCTGGTTGCAGCCCCGCGGGGCGCGCGGGCGCTCAGCCGCTCCAGCGCCGGCTCTGCACCAGCAGCGCGTAGGCCTTCACGGCCGCCTCGCTCGCCGCGCGGACCTTCTTCTGCATCTCGCGCTGCCGCGCGAGCAATCGCCCGGCCGCCTCGGGCTTCCCCGCTTCCTTCATTGCGTGGATCTGCTCATACAGCATGCCCACTTGGTCTTCGAAGATCGCCTTGCGATCGAGGTGCAGCGCGGCATAGCGAAACAGGTAGTCGGGATAGTCCTTGTCGTCGGGGCTCGCCTCTTCCATCAGTGCCTCGAGCAGGCGAAGCTGGTCGTCGATGGCCGCGAGCTCGATGGCCTTGCGTGGGCGCTCGAACGGCGAGCCTGCGCTCGACGGCCCGCTCGGCGCCTCGGCGGCCGCCTCCTTGGCCACGGCCACCCGCGTCTTGGGGTCCTTGGCGGGCGGCACCTTGGACGGCGGCCGCGTGTAGCGAACATTGGCGGGCGGCTCGACCGCCCAGGCGGTGCTGGCCAGCGCCGAGCTGATCGCGATCAGCCAGCCCAGCCAGGCACGGGAACGAAGGGAGTGACGACGGACCAACGGGCGAATACGCCCCTCGGCCCCCGCATGCACGACGGTGCTGGAGGACATGGAACTCTCCTGTGGGATCTCGATTTCGGGACTGCCTCGAGCGTGGCCGCCCGGGTGCTGCCGGTTGTACGGCGCGCAGGACATGGAGTTCCCGAGACCACCTCGCGACCCAACGCCGCGTCGTGCCCTCATCGATGTACGTGCAGGATGTACGTGCAGTGCGACACGCTCGCCCGACACGCGAGCGCAGGTGGACGTCGGTACCACAGTGGGCGAGCCCAACTACGTAGTCCACACTCGGACGAGGCTCTCAATGAGTGACACCCGACACACCACAGCGACGAAGGTGATCCATCGAACTACTCGCAGCACGTGGTGCACGAAAAATAGTTCCTACTCGCGGCGCCGGTTTCACGAATTACAGCTTGAGAGTAGAACTCGACGCGCTAGGTTGAACGTCTAGGGGCGTGGCGATGCCCTCTCGCCACAACCACAAGGAAACTGCATGCGCCCACAGAATCTCGTCGCATTCCTGTCTTCGACCTTGATCCTAGCCGCGGCAGGGTCGCCCTCGCCCGCCGCCGCAGGGGCGTGCACCGACCCAGAGCCACAAATGGTCGCCCTCTACGACGCCCAGGCGCTTCAGGTCCCAGAGAGCATCGCGACGGACAAGAAGGGCAACATCTACGTCAGCCTGGCGCTCACCGGCCAGATCAGCCGCATCAGCCCCAATGGCACCACGGAGATCATCGCCACCCTTCCCATTGGCGCTCCGTTCGAGTCCTGCTTCGGCTTCATCGCCGGGCAGACGGGGCTCACCTACGCCAAGGACAACCTCTACGTAAACGTCAACTCCTGCGATGCCGAGATGCGCGGGATCTGGCGAGTGTCCCTCAAGAAGGGCGGGAACCACAAGATCGCGAGCCTCCCCCCCGAGGTGTTCGCCAATGGCATCGCCCATCGAGATGACTACTTGTACGTCTCCGACTCCTTCTCGGGCACGATCTTCAGGGCCTCGGTCGACGGTGGCGAGACCGAGATCTGGGCCGAGGACCCGCTGCTCGAGGCGGCCCCGGGCTCTCCCAGCCCCATTGCAGCCAATGGTGTGCAGTTCTTCGAGGACGAGCTCTATGTCGCCAACTCGTCCACTGGAGACATCATCGCATTCGAGATCGATGATGATGACGAGGCTGGTGATACGCGGATCCACGCCACCCTCGACACTCCTTGCGACGACTTCGCGTTCGACGACGCTGGCACGATGTACTGCGGCACCAACCCCGTGAACAGCATCGTCGCGATCTACCCCGATGGTGACACCGAGGTCGTGCTCTCGGGAGACGACTACCTCGACGGCCCCTCCTCGCTGGCTTTCGGTCGCGGCAAGGACAAGCACACGCTCTACGTCAACAACGCGTCGTTCCCGTTCTATCCCAACCACGCTGAGCCGTGTGTGATCAGCCTGCAGAGCGACGTCAAGGGCTACAAGGATCGCTAGGACTCGCGCGCCCACGCGCTCGGGTGCCCACGTTCAGGTGCCCAATTGAAAAAGACGGCTTCGCGGGGGTACCCACGAAGCCGTCTTGGTGCGCGTGACAGGAGTCGAACCTGTGGCCTTCGGCTTCGGAGGCCGACGCTCTATCCAGCTGAGCTACACGCGCGTGACGCTGGAAAACGGCCGCCACGTTTACCCGACCCCCGCCCCCACACGCAAGCCCAAAGCCCTTCCGTCGCTCGGGCGGGGCCCGGCAAGCCGCGCCTACCCCGCAGTTTCAAGGGG
>JBFIJN010000759.1:0-2587 GCA_041600735.1 Nannocystaceae bacterium | reverse complement strand
GCGGTGTGGATCGATCAGGGCCTGGTCGCCGCCGCGGTCGACTCGGGGGAGCCGGTGCATGCCGAGCTCTCCGCCACCGACCCCGCCGTCGACCTCGAGGGCCGCGCCGGCTTCAACGTGACCGAGGCCGAGTGCAACGACGCGATCGGCCCGGGCATCGACATCAAGGAGAGCTGGCGGCCCAGCGCGGGCACGGTGATCGTCGACGTGATCCCCACCGGGGACGGCTTCGCCACCGCCACCGTCGAGCTCGTGGATGTGGAGCTCGCTCGCGTGCAGCCGGGGCCGGCCCCGATCGTCGTCAACATGACGTTCTCCAACGTCGGCGTGGGCTGGCTGCCCGGCTGAGCGAGCGCGCCCGCTCGCTAGCGGAGCACCTCGGCGACCTCCCGCAGCATCCCCGAGATCCCGCGGTGGGTCACGCGGACCAGCCGCGCGCCGAGGTGCTCGTAGGCCGCGCTGGTGCCGTGGTCGAGGATCGTGGCGCCCCAGATCACCACGCGCTCGGCCTCGTTCCTCGCGCGACGCTTGCCCGGCTTGCTGCGCCCGGAGACGAGGTCGAGCTTGAGATCGGTGCCGCGCGCGAGGTCCTTGAGCTTGGTGTGATAGGCGGGCGAGCCCCCCACGATCACCAAGCGAGTCACGCCAGCGATGCGACTCGCACGCAGCAGCAGCTCGAATGCCGCCTTGATGTCCGAGCCGCCGCACACCTCGCAGCGCTCGCGGTCCACCTGCACGATCAACGCCTCCGCGGCGTCGGGCTGGCACTCGGCGCGCTCGCAGACCAGCGCGAGCCGGCCCAGCACGCGCTCGGCGAGCGCAGCCGTGGCCTCGAGCCCATCGAGCAGCACGCCCGGATCGCGGTCCAGCACGGCGAGCAGCAGCTCGGCGGCCTCGTGGTCGTCGTCGATCCCACGCAGGCTGAGCGCCGCGCGCAGGCTGGAGCGCGCGGGTGCGGGCGGGGGCACGCTCACCGCCGCGGTCACCTGCCGCTGCAGTGCTGCGCGCTCCTTGGCCAGGGCATCGCGCGCGGCCGTCACCGCCGCCAAGCCGCGCTTGGCCTCGTCGCGCTCGGCCTGCATCGCCGCCGAGCCACGCCGGGCCTCGTCGTGCTCGGCCTGCACCGTGGCCACGCGGCGCTCGAGCTCGTCGCGCTCGGCCTGCGCCGCTGCGATCCCCCGTCGCGCCGCGTCGCGCTCGACCTGCATGGCATGGAGGGCCCGCTGCAGCGCATCGAGCTGCGCGCGAACCTGCGGGTCGCTCGACGCCGCGGCGGGCCCACCCACCCGCTGACCACCCGTGGGCTTGGCGATGCGGGGCACGCCGCGGTCGCGCATGTACGCGTCGAAATCGATGTCGTCCTTGGCCATGTTGCCTCGCTCTACGGATGTTCGCGCAGCCACTCCTCGATCTCGTGCACCGCCTTCTGTGTCTCGCGATCGAGCTCGACGACGGCCCTGGCCTGCTCGATGGCCTGCCGGGCCAGCGTGAGCGCGGCGACGGGGTCGGTAGCGTGCGTCAGGCGAGCCTGGCCAAAGGCCGCGCGAACCCGAACCCAGGGCTCCACAGGGGAGGGGGACCGGCGGAGGATCTCTTCGAACGACGCGAGCGCACGCTTGCGATCCCCGAGCTCTTCATGGGCGCGGCCAACCGTCAGCATGAGGCCGGCCTCGTCGCGCTCGCCGCCGTTCACCGAGCGATACAGCTCGAGCGCCTCGTTGGCGCGCTGCAGCGCCTCCGTTGGGTCCACGTCCATCCTCGAGACCGCGAGGTTCTCTAGCACTTGGACGCGAACTCGCGGATCGACGTTCTCGCCCGCCTCGAGCACGGCGAGCAGCTGGACCCCGCGCTCGTAGGCCTCGGCCTTGCGCCCCTCCGAGATCAGCAGGTTCTGGATGTTGGCCTCGGCCGAGAGCACGGGGCGACTGTGGGGGCCGTGCACGCGCAGGCGAATCTCGAGCACGCGCTCCCGCGCCTCCCGTGCCTTCTCGAGCTCGCCGAGGCGCGTCAGCGCGGTCGCGAGCCCCTCGAGGGTCACCGCGATCTCGGGATGATCGATGCCCAGGGCGGCTTGCTGGCGAGGAAGGACCGTCTCCAAGATCCGGCGCCCTTCGAGGTAGTGCCCCTGCATCACCGCGATCACGCCGAGGTTGGCCCGGGTTCGCAGCACACCGGGATGGTCGGGCCCCAGCAGATCCTCTTGGCGCGCCACGGCCTCCTCGAGGTACCGCTGTGCGAGCTCCGGGCGCCGGCGCTCGGCGTGAAAGGCTCCGATGTTGTTGAGTAGGGTGCCGATGATCGACGACTCGTCGACCGCACGCGCCAGCGCGAGCGCCTCGTCGTAGAGCGCCTGCGCCTGCTCGTCGTCACCCGCTAGCGCGTAGACCGAGGCCCAGTTGCTCACCAACCGCATGCGCTGAGCGTCGTCGTTGCCCAGGCGCGCGAGCAGGGCCTCGGCGTGGCGGGCCCAGCGGTGCGCCTCGGTGGGCTCGCGGCGCTTGACCCCGAGCAGGAACGTCATCCCGCCGGCGATCCGAAGCGCGTGCCGATCGTGGCGGCTCGCGAGCGCGGTGTCGAACGCGAGCTC
>JBFIJN010000758.1:0-2592 GCA_041600735.1 Nannocystaceae bacterium | reverse complement strand
TCGCCCGAGCCCGCCGTACCATCGAGCGGATCCCCCTGGGTGGGCTCGACACCGCACGCCACGAGCATGGCAGCGAGCAGGAGCGCCGGTTCCAGGGAATGGCGCGGGAGGGCGGGAAGGACGTCGCGAATGGAGGCGTGGGTGGGCATGGGCGCGGCTTCTCATCGTCCATGTTCCCGCTGGGGCGAGGGTGGATCACTACCGTGGAAGCAGCCGACCTCGGCCGCCGAGCGCACGAAGATGACCATCGATGGTGCCAGCCACGACGACCTCGACTCAATTACGCTCGCCGCGTATATTGGCGGTTCGTTTCTCGAACACGAGGATCCCAGCCATGTCACACGCAGCGAAGTCCCCCGCGCGTCGCCTGACGCTGACGATCAAAGCCGCAAACCAGACACTCACTGCGGCACGCGCCAAGGCCCTGTCGATCACCCTCGTCCTCGCGTGTGCGTGTGGTCCGGCCCTGGGAGGCGACACGGGCACCGAGGGAGGCACGGGCAGCAGCTCCTCCGCACCCGACACCGAGTCCACCACGGGGCCCAGCTCGACCACCACGACCTCCGATCCAACCGTCGGCTCCACCGCGAGCACGAGCACGAGCACGGGTACGGTCGACGATTCCTCGACCGGTGAGCCTGCGTCGGTGTGCGACCCGCAGCCGATGGACATCGTCGCCTCGGTCTCCTTCGACGGTGGCGCGCTGCCCGAGGATCCGCTGGCCAACCCGTACACCTACGACTGCACCATCGCCACCTGGACCGAGGGCGATGCCGCGGTCACCCTCGAGCTCGAGTGTGTCGATGGCGATCACACGCTCGTACTCGGCACATCGGTGGGCGTGTGGTTCGACAAGGCCGGCGACTTCGTGGTCACGGTGTTCCACAGCAACGACACCTTTGGCGGCGAGGACCAATTGGTCACGCTGCGCCGCACCGATGGCGAGCTCGTCCTCGCGGGCGCCTCGACCCCCTGGGCGCCCGATCACGCGGAGCTGCCCCCCGACTTCTTCGCGCCGCTCTCCATCACGCGGTTGGCCGATGTCTGCGAGGTGGAGCCGCTTGCGCCCGACGGAGGCAATTTCGTGGCGCCGTGCTTCGCCGTGGAGCGCCAGGCGCTGCGCTTCGCGCTGCAGGGCGAGGCGCTCGATGTCTACGACCACGGCGTCGATCAGCTGCCGCCGTACATCCTCGCGGTACAGCACGCCGAGCGGCGCCATGACATCACCTGTACCGATATCGGGGACACGTGGTTCTCGTGGGTGGCAGCGCCGCCGCTTCCCGACTGAGGGGCCTGTCCGAGCCGACCGCACGCCAGGAGCATGGCGGCGAGCAGGAGCGCCGGTTCCAGGGAACGGCGCGGGAGGGCGGGGCGGGCCGGCTAGCGATTTGATAGGGTGTTCGGCGGCTCTCAGGGCTCGGGATGGCCTTGGAGAGCTGCGACGGAGCACGAGCATGGCCACGAGACGAGGTCGACGGGATCCCTGGTCACGAACCTTTGTGACTCTGCCCGAGCGAGACTTGGCGGAGTGCATCCTCGTGGTGGCCTCGCCGCTGCTCGAGGACCTGGGGCCGACGCCCGCGCCAGACGAGGCCCGGGACGCGATCGCGCTGGCGATCGAGGTGTGGAACGCACACGTGAGCGCGTCGGAGCTGTGGGGGGCGCCGAGGCCCAAGGACCTCACCGCGCTACGCCGGAGGGCGCGCAGCAAGCAGGCGCCGGCCGGGCTCGCCGAGAGCTTCGAGCGCACGTCGGCGCGATGGCGGGAGGAGTTCATGTTCGATCCTCGCCTCGTCGGCAGCTGGTCGCTCGACGCGACCCCAGCCAGCCTCCACTGCGAGACCGCGCTCCCCGAGGGCGTGGAGGCCATCGTTCCCCCGCCGCTGGAGCAGCGCGTCCGGATCGGCGGCAAGTTCCTCGACGAGGTCAGCATCGCCCTCACGGCCAACAGCTTCTTGAGCCATCCAGTCGAGGCGCATCGTGCCGAGCAGGCCAGCGATGGGGTCGTGACGATCTGGACGAAGATGACGACTGCGGTCGCGCTCTTCGCCGAAGGCCTGCTCACGCCGATGGGGGGCGGGCCCGTCGATGTGATGGTCGCGGGGAAGGCGGTCGGGCCGATGGTCCTCACCGCGGTACGGTGCGCCGACGCTGTGGCGAGGCGCGAGGATGTGGTGTTCGTGCTTCGACCTGTGTAGGCGGGCGGCGAAGGCGAGCGCTCTTGGTCGCCTTCGTGGGTCGACCGGGCACGACGGCGGCCGCGCCAATTGGCGTAGCGCCTGAGCATGGCCAAGACGACGACGAAGACGCAGTGGACGTCAGCGGCTGCGGGAAGACGCCCTGGCCGAGGACGGCCCGTATCGTAGCCGTGTCGCGCCGAGGGCCCAGGCGCGCGTGCCGTCGGTGCTCGTCGCGGTCGCACGCAGGGATGCACGCGTGAGGGTCTCGGGGGCCACCGACTCCGACCATGCACCGGCCTCCAAGCGAAGGACTCGGCCGTGGTCGCCGACGGCCCACCCGTTCACACCTTCCGCGTCGAGACACAGTTCGTGCAGATCGTCGGGCGTCAGCGCACTCGCTCCTGGGTCAATG
>JBFIJN010000757.1:0-2605 GCA_041600735.1 Nannocystaceae bacterium | reverse complement strand
GGCCTTCGCCGTCTTCGAGGTCACAGCCCGCGGTCGACGCGAGACAACAAGCCAAGCCTAGTGCGCCAATGGTCGCCTGCATTACGTTCATAGTCTCCCATCGTTGCACGCGCCATGCCCAGCTCGATGCGGCAGAAACTCGTGAATCTGCCCTCGTCGGCGCGATCGGGCGTCCGCCTCGCTCGCGCTCGACCGTGACGTCCCATGTGCGCGTCACCGCGGTCCCATGGGACGTCGGCCAGCCTGCGCTGCTACGGCTCCACCGCCCCCAGCTCGCAGCCCTCGGCCGGCCGGGGCTCATGGCGCTGATCCTCGGTGGCGAAGCACTCGGCGATCCCCGAGACGTCGTTCGAGTCCGGCCAGCGCGTGTACGTCGGCCCGCCGTTGTCGTCGAGCGCGCCGAGTCTCGGATCGATGCCCCGGAAGTCGACGTTGCAGGTGTCGTCCGTGTCGAGCGAGGTCGTCGACACGAAGCTGCCCACCCGCTCGCAATCGCTGCCGCTCGAGTAGGCGACGATGCTGCTGTCGAGCGTCAGGTCGCCCGCCGCGGCCACGTAGATCCCCCCGCCCACCGTGGCGGCGTTGTCGGCGAACGTCGCGTGAGCGACCGAGATCTTGCCGGCGAGCACGGCGAGCCCGCCCCCGTAGGTGATCCCAACCCCGTCGTCCGCGACGTTCCCCGAGAACGTCGCGTTGCGGATGGCCGCCGAGCCCGAGCTCATCGCGAGCCCAGCCCCTCGAGCCCCGTCGCCCTTGACCACGTTGAACGCGGCGGTGGTGTTCTCGACGAGGAGCATTGCGCCGCCACCCGGCTCGAACGCGAGGCCTCCGCCCGCGACGGCGCGGTTGCCCCACAGCGTGGAGTCGCGCACGGTGCTGCCGGCGACGAGGTCCAGGCCCCCTCCGTAGGATCCCGCCTCGTTGCCCTCGAAGTGGCACGCGTCGAACGTCCCGTTCCCGTAGACGCCCCCGCCGCGCGTGGTGGCCACGTTGCCCACGAGCTCGGTGTGGGCCACCTCGAGCACGAGCGGGCCGCCGGAGGCCTTGATCGCCCCGCCCCAGTTGCCCTGGTTGTACGTGAACGTAGACCCTCCGACCGACAGCGTGCGCAAGAAGAAATTGGCCGTACCGATGGCAATGGCGCCCCCGTTGTAGCCCGCCACGTTGGCCACGAACGTCGAGCCCGACACCGAGGTCTGGGTGGCCTCCGAGAACACCGCGCCGCCATCGTCGGCCATGCAGCCCTCGAGGTGGCTCTCGCTAATCGTGAGCGCGGACTGCTGGCCTGCCCGCACACACCCGCCGCTGCCCGAGGTGGTGAAGTCGTAGAGCTGGGCGGACTCGAGCACCAGCGCGTGGCCAGCGAGGACATCGATCCCGCGCACCCCGGCGAACCCGACCGCAGCGAGCTCGAGCCCCTCGATCTCCACCGCCACCGGCTCCGGGCTCGCGGGCGAGCCCACGATGAACAGGCTCGCGCCCTCGAACTCGTCGCCTGGCATCACGATCCGGCCCGTGCCGCTGATCGTGGCCGAGCGCTCGAATACGAGTGGGCTGTTGGGCCCATACCAGTGGAATGCCTGAATCACGATGCGGTCGGTGAGGCCTTGGTTCACCTGATCGACACAGTACCGCAGCGAGCCCGGCAGGCTGATGTCGTCGGGGAACTCGGTGACCGCACAAGGGCCGGCCGCTGCGACCGTCTCGGCACCCAGCCAGGTCGCAAGCAGGACGACCGCGCCGAGCAAAGGGGAACGCGAGCAACCGGGGAATATGAGAGAAGTACGCATGACAGGTGCAGGCGCACTGAGCAATCTCCGTGCCGAGTCGGACGTGCATGATCTCGGGGCGATCCGCGGGTCACGGGGGAAGACGATCGGAGCGTCCCATGCGGCGCCACATGGGACGGGCAGGGCGCGGGCCTCGGGGTGGGCTGCGCGCTGGCGTGCTCTCGATGGCGCTCCCGCGCAGCGGCTCGAGCGGTGCAAGTCGAGGTATCCTTGGCAGCCATGTCCGATCCCAAGCAAGAGCTCGTGGAGAAGGTGACCCAGCTAGTCAAGCAGCGCTACGGCGGAGACTGGAACCGCGCGTTTCGCCACTACTCGGGACTAGGGGGCAGCTCCGGGCTCGTCGATCGCGACGCGGTCGCGGAGCTCTTGAAGGATGCCGGCATCGGCAACGCGATGACGCGCGGGGCCTGGACCCGCGGGATCGTCAAGGAGCTGGACGAGGACGAAGATCTCAAGATCTCGTGGGATGAGTTTCGCAAGATCTTCGAATGAGGAAGAGCCTCTTCTCGCGCAAGAACGCCTCGTGGTCGTGGGCCGGCATCACCCGCCGGCCGGGACGGACTGCGACGCCGTCGCTGGCATCACCAGCGACCGGGCACCTCACTCCGCGTCCCGCTCAGGGAGCGTCGATCTCGGCCTGAACCGCGGCGCGGAGCGCCAGCACGTCGGCCCGCAGCTCGTCGACCTCGGCGGTCCACTCGGCGTAGTCGAGGTCCGGGTCATCTTGCACGTGGGGCTCGATCTGCGCGACGTAGGCGTCGATCCTCGCCTCGAGCTCCGCGGGCGTGAAGAGCGTATCGATGAAGGTCTGGCTC
>JBFIJN010000756.1:0-2613 GCA_041600735.1 Nannocystaceae bacterium | reverse complement strand
CCCGAGGCCGCGATCGAGGAGTTTCACGCGCTGCGGCGGCGCTTCCCCGAGAGCAAGGAGGCCGTGCGAGCGCTTCGCAACATCGGGCGGATCCAGTGCGGGCTCGGGCGCAGCGAGGAGGCGATCGCGAGCCTCGAGGCGCTGGTGGCCACCGACCCCGAGGATCCCGCGCTGGCCTCGGGCTTTGGGTGGTTTGCGTTCCGCGAGAAGTGCGGGCACGAGCCCGGGCTGGTCGCGGTCCGCAAGGGGATCGCGCTCGCGCCCCAGGATGCCGATCTGCGCTACGTGGAGGCCGAGCTGCTGCACGCGCTGGGGCGCAATGAAGAGGCGCTGGCCTCGATCCGCAAGGCGAGCGAGCTCGAGCCCAAGTCGGCGTTCTATCGGCGACAGGTCAAGCGCTTCGGGGCCGTCGTCGAGGGCGTAGGCGGAGGCGCGGGCGGGTGACGCGGCTCGGGCGGCTGGTTGGTGCGTGGGTGCTCGCGGGCGGGGCCGGGTCGGCGCAGGCGCGGCCGCGGGCGCCCGAGCCCGTCGAGGACGCGGAGGCGCTCGACGAGGCGGAGAGCGTCGACGAGCCGAGCACGCTCGAGGACGGCGTCGACGAGGCGGTCGAGGACGCGGGGGACGTCGAGCCGTTGGAGGATGTCGAGCCCTCCGAGCCCGTCGAGTCGCCCAAGGCGGTCGAGCCCGGGCAGCCCGTCACGCCCGCGTCCGCGTCCACCCACGATGTACCGGCCGCCGACTTCGAGAACACCGCGGGCCTGGCCCCCGGGGGCTATCACGGCTTCGGAACCATCCTCGAGCGCGCGCCGCCCGACG
The DNA here is from genome assembly GCA_041600735.1 of Nannocystaceae bacterium. Classification (GTDB taxonomy): domain Bacteria; phylum Myxococcota_A; class Polyangia; order Nannocystales; family Nannocystaceae; genus Paraliomyxa. The sequence continues at coordinate 1,797 of JBFIJN010000756.1, read as the reverse complement.
GACACAACCAGATCGTGGTGGGCTCGATCCTCGTGCCGCTCGGCACCATCGCCACCGTGAGCAGTGCCGTGGGGACCTGGCTCTCGGTGCCCGGGCACTGCGCCGAGCGCCTCGGTGCGGCCGGCATCCAAGCCGACGCCAAGCGCTGCCAGGGGCTGTTCGTGTTCAACGTGATCCGCGTCAGCTACGGCGCGCTCATGCTCGGGAGCGGAGCCACGATCCTCGTGCTCGGGCTGCTTCAGCGCGAGCGCCATCGCAAGTGGAAGCACGAGCACGGGATGCGCGCGCGCGTGGAGCCGGTGATCGGCCTGCCGAGCCGCACCCATGCCTCGCTTGGGCTGCGGATCCGCTTCTAGCGGCTACCAGCGAAACGCGGTGCCCAGGCTGAGGAACCCCGCCATGGGGCCGGGGAAGATCAGGGGAGAAGGGGAGCCATACTGGTCGTGGGCCTGGAACGCGGGGCCCACCAAGGGGATCACCACGCCCACGCCTCCGATCACGCCGAGGTGCTTGGTGATCCGCACCTGGTAGTCGGCCTTGAGGGTGCCTGCGGCCCAGGGGGTGATCCCGCGGCCGGGTCGATCGTGGCCCTTCCAAAAGTGGGCCATTCCGCCCGCTTGGCCGCCCATGCACATGCGGATCTGATGCGAGAGCACCTGCTTGGCGGCGCATAGATCGAGGGTGCCGGTCTGGAGCACGTTGGCCACCGCGCCGTCACCGATGCGAAAGGCGGGCACGCCAACGACCACGGCGCCCACGCGGGCCTGGAAGTTGGGGTGGCCGAAAGCGAACGCGAGGTCGCCACCGTACCCGACCCGCGGCAGCAGCTGGCCCATCACCAGGCCCTGCATCTCGAGCGCCCGCACGCGGTCGCGCTTGCGGCGGGTCTCGGTGGCGGGAGCGGGCGATGTGGTGGCAGCGGCTGGCGTCGCGCTAGCGCTCGCGCTGGGGGCCGCCTGGGCGGGGGCCGGAGCGGCCAGCGTACCGGCGAGGGCGGCCAGGGCGATGCACGACGCGGTCGACCAACGCATGCATCCACCCTAGGAGGTAAGCCGCCCGACGCCAAGTCCCGTGGGACGAACGCGGTCTCCGGTGGGACCGTCTACGTGGGCAACCAGGGCCCGGTGGAGGGGGCGCCACGTCGTGCGCCTACATGAGCGCCGTTCGTGCGGGCGACGAGCGGGGCTGACGCAGACCCGGCCGGCGCGCTAGGATCCACGAGCCCTGGAGCTCGTCGCCTCCACGCACGGCGACGTGCCGTGCCCACCGACCCTCTAACGCCATGCCACTCCCCGATAGGATCACGATCACCACGGACAAGGGCACCCGCACGATCGGCGTGGAGGAATTCCTCTCGCTGCCGGTCTCCGAGCGCATCGGTCACGTACTGAGCAAGACGGCCCGGTTCTACGCCAACGGCGAGGAGATCGACGGCAAGGAGGCGCTGGCTGCGGTTCGCGCGCTGCGCTCGGAGGCAGGCTCGGGCGAAGAAGGCGCCTGAGCCCCGCGCGGGCTGGGCTCACGGCGCTGGAGCGCTCGCGGGCGTCGCGTGGCTCGCGGGCGTCTCCGCGTCGAGCGGCACGATGGTCCAGCCCGTGAAGCCGTAGAGGATCGAGATCACCGGGTTGATCAGGTTGAGGAACGCATAGATGAAGTAGGCCCCGGTGGGCACCATGAGCGTCGCGGCCATGAATGCGCCGCAGGTGTTCCAGGGCACGAGCGGTGAGGTGATCGTGCCGCCGTCCTCGAGCGCCCGGCTGAGGTTCTTGGCGTGCAGGCCCCGCTCGCGATAGGTGG
>JBFIJN010000755.1:0-2613 GCA_041600735.1 Nannocystaceae bacterium | reverse complement strand
TCGAGCGCGCCCGCGGCGTTGGTGGCGAAGTAGGTCTCGCAGCCCAGCAGCTTCAGCGTGCGCACGAGCGGCACCACGGCCTGCGGAGGGTGGCCCTCGTAGAGGTGCACGCGCCCCTGTAAGCACGCCACGGCCTGGCCGCCGAGCTTACCGAGCACGAGTCGCCCGTGGTGCCCCGCCACGCTGGGCGGCGGGAAGCCGGGGAGCTCGCGAAAGTCGATGGAGATCGCGTCCTCCACTTGCTCGGCCAAGGCGCCGAGGCCTGAGCCCAGCGTCAGACCCACTCGAGGGCGAAAACCAGGGGCCCGGTTGGCCACCACTGCTGCTGCCTTGCGCGCTTGCTCGCTCACCCTCGATGCTTCTTTCTGCCGTACCAAGACGACGTGCGTGGGACTATAGGGGCGTGATGACGAAGCGAGCAAGACGGCCGCGGAGGGGCACCGTTCATGCGTGAGGGCCAGCCGATCCGCTTGCCTCGCGGCGCGCTCGCCAAGCTACGGCGCAGCGATCCGGGCCTGGCCCGAGTCATCGACGAGGTCGGACGCTGCCGCATGCAGGTGGGCCATGCCGAGAGCCACCTCGCCTCGCTGGTGCGTGCGATCGTCCATCAGCAGCTCTCGGGCAAGGCGGCGGCCACGATCTACGGGCGCTGGCGGGCGCTCTACCCCGCCGAGCGCTTTCCCTCGGCGGCCGAGATCCGCGGCACCCACTACACCAAGCTGCGCACGGTCGGCTTGTCGCGCCAGAAGCAAGCGGCGCTGCGCGATCTATGCAAGCACGTGGCGGAGGAGCGCCTGCCGCTCCACGATGTGGAGCACCACGACGACGAGGTGCTGATCGAGCGGCTCACGGCGGTGCGGGGCATCGGTCGCTGGTCCGCGCAGATGTTCCTCATGTTTCAGCTCGGCCGCCTCGATCAGTGGCCGGTCGACGATCTGGGGGTTCGCAAGGGCGTGGCGCTGCTGCTCGAGCAGGAGGAGCTGCCGGGCAAGCGCGAGATGGAGGCGTGGGGCGAGCGCTGCCGGCCCTATCGCACGGTGGCCAGCTGGTACCTGTGGCGATCGCTCGAGATCGAGACCCCAGGCTGAGCGGAGCCCAAATTCGCCGACCTCGGGCCCGCCCTGCAAGCGCAGCGGCGCGAGGGTCGTTCGGGGGTCCATGAAGACCGGAACATCACTTGCCATCGCATTCGTTGCGGCTGCGGCCGCATTTGCGTGCGGACCAAAGGCCGATACCGCCAACCCCGACGAGGCGACGCCTTGCACCAAGGAAGCCAGGGTCTGTGAAGACGGCAGCTCCGTGGGTCGGGAAGGCCCGAGCTGCGAGTTCGCGGCCTGCCCGGGTGAGGGCGAGGCGGCGGCTGCCGACGCCGCCGACGAGCCGGACGAGGTGGACGAGCCCGACGAGGAGGCCACCGAGGCCGAGTAGTCGACCGAACAGGTCGTGTGGGGTCGGCCTCGTGCGCAGCGTGTTGCTGCGCCGGGGCCGACTCGCTTGCTCAGCCTCGCTTGCCCCCGCGCTTCATCATGCGATCGAACAGTGGGTTGGGTAGCGCGGCCATGAAGCGTGCACCTCCGGCCATCGGCAGCGGGAACGTGAGCACCGCGCGGCGGCTGCGGATCGCCTTCCAGATCCGCTCGGCCGCATCCTCGGCGGTCACCTCGAACGGCAGCGAGCGGGTGGTGTCGGAGTTCATCGCGGTGCGCACGTAGCCGGGGCGAATGTCGGTGACCGAGACCCCGGTGCCGCGCAGATCGACGCGCAGCGCCTCGAGGAAGGTGCTGAGATAGGCCTTCGACCCGCTGTAGGCGGCGAGCTTGGGGAGCCCGCGGTAGCCCGCGATGCTCGACACGCCGACCAGGTGCCCGCGCTTGCGCTCCACCATGCGCGGCAGCACGGCGCACAGCGTGGCGGTGGCCCCGGTGACGTTCACGTCGATGATGCTGGCGCAGTCCTCCCAGGTGAGCTTGCCGCTCCAGCGCATGTCCACGACGCCTGCGTTGGCGATCACGAGATCGAGGCCATCGAGCGCGTCGTCGGCCGCTTGGATCGCAGCTACGGTGGCCGCGGGATCCGAGACGTCGACCGGGTACACCGCTGCAGCTCCGCCGGCGGCTTCGATCTCGTCGGCCACCGCACGCAGCGCGTCCTCGCGGCGCGCGGTGAGGGCCACGCGGATCCCCTCGGCGGCGAGTCGACGAGCGAGCGCCGCTCCGATCCCGCTGGAGGCTCCGGTGACGAGGGCGGTACGGATCGCGGGCTTGGCCATCGATCGTCTTATACCCAATGCGACCGCCGCCTAGAACGCGTGGTCGGTGGTCACGTAGATCGCATGACCCTCGGGGCTGAAGCCGGCGTCCACGCGGAACACGAAGAAGCGGTCCCAGATGAAGTAGAACCCGGGGCCGCCGGAGATGATCGGTCGCGCATCGTCCTGCCCCGGGCCGCGCACGTAGCCCACGTCCATGAACGCCTTGAGCGCCGGGGTGAAGCTGCGCTTGCCGAGCTTGATCTCGTAGGGCTCGACCCGCAGCTCGACGCTGGTGAACAGCTTGATGGGGCCGATGAAGCGGCGGCGAAAGTAGCCGCGCCCGGTGTCGCGGCCGCCGATGC
>JBFIJN010000754.1:0-2615 GCA_041600735.1 Nannocystaceae bacterium | reverse complement strand
GCCTTGAGGGATCACGTGGAGCGTGCCGTAGATCCGCACCTCGCCGGGGTAGCAGTGCAAGCCCGCCTTCGAGTGATCCGCGCCCGCCGGCACATAGAGGATCCCGGAGCCGTCGATGATCTCGCTGTCGCAGAAGTCGCCGACGCCGTCTCCGTCGAGGTCGCCTTGATCGGGGTTGTCGACGGCCACGCAGTTGTCGACGTCATCGAAGACTCCATCGCCGTCCGTGTCGACCGGGCTGCCGGTGGTGGTGTCATCACCGGTGCTCGCGTCACTGGTGCTCGCATCACTGGTGCTGCTGCTGCTCTCGTTGGAGCCGGCGGTCGTGTCGGGGTCGGAGTCGACTCCCGTGCTGGGCATCGCAGTGGTGGCCCCGATCCCGGTCGACTCGGCGCCCGTGGAATCGCCCGTGGTCTGCCCGGCGCTCTCGCTCGTGAGGGGAGTGTCGGGCGGGGAGAAACAAGCCGTCACCGAGAGCACGAGCATCGAGGCTACTGCGACCGAACCGTTACGCATGCCGCAAGATATCCGCCGCCTGCTTCCCGACGCCAGCCTCGACGGCGAGCGCCCACGCACTGCGGCCTCGGGTGAGGCGCTCCCCTACGGCCCCACGACCTCCTACGACTCGGTGACGAGACCCGCGGGACAGCTCACGCCCGTGCCACCCAGGCCACAGTACCCTCCGGGATTCTTGGCGAGGTACTGCTGATGGCAGCCCTCTGCATAGTAGAAGGGCGGCGCGTCGATGATCTCCGTGGTGATCTCGCCAAAGCCGGCCTCGCGCAATCGCACCTGGAAGGCCTCGCGGGAGGCCGCGGCCGCGGCGCCCTGCGAGGGTGTGTACACGTAGATCCCCGAGCGGTACTGGGTTCCCACGTCGTTGCCCTGCCGCATGCCCTGGGTGGGATCGTGGCTCTCCCAGAACGTCTCGAGCAGCGTGGCATAGCCGATGACGCCCGGATCGTAGACGACGCGCACCACCTCGTTGTGGCCGGTGCGCCCCGAGCAGACCTCGCGGTAGGTGGGGTTCTGCGTAGTCCCGGCGGCGTAGCCGACCATGGTGGAGTACACGCCCTCGAGCGCCCAGAACTTGCGCTCGGCGCCCCAGAAGCAGCCCAGACCAAACATCGCGAGCTCGTGCCCCTCGGGAAAGGGCGGCACCAGGCGACGTCCGTGAACGAAGTGGACCTCGGGCGACTGCGAAGGACTAGGCACGGCCATGCGGGCGCTAGGATAGCGCGTCCTCTAGTTCCGGCGATCGGCGGCGAGCAGGGACCCCAGCGCGGCCCGACCGCGATACGATCTCGCGTGTGAGCCACGACGAGCTGCTGTATCGACTCGAGGGTCTCGACCACCACGAGCGCATCAGCGAGCTCGTCGCGCACGCCCGGGGCCTCTCGCCGACCCACGCCGAGGCGCTGGTCCACGAGCTGCTTCGCGGCGACACCTACCAGCGGTTGCTCGCGCTGCAGGTGGTCGCGCTGCGCCGCGATGCCGCTGGCGCCGCCACCGCCCTGGGCGACCCCTCGCTCGCCGTGCGCGGCCTCGCAGCCAAGCTCCTCGCACGCCACGCAACGACGCTCACCACGGACCTGCTCGACACCATCGATGCCTGCACCCTCGCCAAGCTGCTCGGCGAGCTCGTCCGTCGCGGGCGCGGGGCGGTCATCGAGACGCTCGCCGAAGGCCTGCTCGAGCGCGGCCGCCTGCACGAGGCCACATCCCTGGTGGCCGCGTGCTCGGTCGCCTGGATCGAGGCCCGGCTCGACGCGTTCGCGTGGCCCGAGCCGGTGTGGAGGCGCCTGGCGGAGCGCCAGCCCGCGTTGCTGTGCGCTCGCATCGAGCGTAGCTTCGCGAGCGCCGAGCGCCCCGAGCTGGTGTGGCGGCGCTACCACCCTTCGGTGTGGACGCGCCTGTGCGAGCATCGGCCCGACGTCGTCGCGAGCTGGGTCGATCGGTTCAGTGAGGCCGAGATCCTGCCGAGCGCGCTCGTGCCCGGCGGCCTCGAGGAGCTGGTGCGTCGCCGAGCCGCGCGCGTGGTCGGGTGGCTCGCGACGCGAGGGCCATGGGTCGCGCAGGTCGGGCTACCCAAGGGGCTCGCGGCGCGGGCCCGCAACCTCGACGACGAGCAGCTCGCCCCGGTGTGTGCGGGGCTCGCTCGATCGAGCCCAGACAAGCTGACCGGGCTGCTGGCGGGGCTCCCCTACCCTCGTCGAGCGCAGCTGTTCGAGCGCGCGACCGCAGATCTCGAGACCGCGCGGATCGAGTGGCCGACTCCCCTGCTCGCGGTGCTGCCTACTGCACTGCGCGACCGCGAGGCCGCCCGCATGCTCGGGCTGACTCGCGCGCGCACCGATGGCAGCTGGCGCCGGGGGCTGCTCGGCTTGCGCTCGATCGAGGCCGCTCGCCCCGCGCTGGAGGGCGAGGGTCGCTCGTCGCAGGCCGCCGAGCGCGGTGAGGCCCATGCCGCGCTCGTGCTGGCCACGATGCGCTCGCCAACCGGAATGGCGGAGACGCTCGCGTGGCTGCAACGGATCCGCAACGAGCAGGATCCCGTGCGGCTGGCCGTGCTCACCGCGCTCGCGCACGTGCCTGGCCATCGGTTCACCGACGCG
>JBFIJN010000753.1:0-2624 GCA_041600735.1 Nannocystaceae bacterium | reverse complement strand
TACCGTCGGCCGAGCCAGGAGGGCACGTTGCTCAAGATCCGCGCGGACCAGCTCCACACGCTCTCGCTCGACGAGGCCTACACCAGCTTCGTCGTCGAGATGATCGACCACCTGCGCAAGTACTTCGCCGAAGAGCTCCGCGAGCTCGACGACCTCTCGCTCGCCGACGAGATCCAGACCTGTCTGATGCGCGCACGCGCGTATGGCCTGACCTCGCGCAGCGACTGCGGCCGCTTCCTCGGGCTGGCCGCGAGCCTGGGCTGGTCCTTCGACACCGAGCGGCCGTGGGTGCAGGCGCTGCTGCGCAACCCAGCCACCAGCCCCAGCGATCGCTTGGCCGAGGTGCACGCGCGCTGTGTGGAGCAACTCCAGCAAGAAGCCGACGGCAGCGCGCGTCGCCAGAAGTTCGGGATCTAAGCCATGCCCAAGGTCGCCCCCGCCCGTCCCAAGGCCTCCAGCGGCTCGTACACCCCGCCCGCGCGCTCCGAGCAGCGCTTCTTCGCGCAGTACGGGCCCCACGAGATCTGGGAGGAGGATCCCGAGCCCGACGCGCAGGCCAAGGCGCAAGACAAGGTCGAGCGGCTGAAGGCGGCCGATGAGGCGGTGGCCGAGCTCGAGGGCGAGACGACCACCTCCGAGGTCGCCTGCCCCGCCCCGGTCAACCATGCGCTCGAGGTGCTGACGGTCGATCCCGAGGGCGAGCCCGTCGCGGGCCTGCGCGTGGAGCTGCACCGCGAGGGCCAAGCCGGCGTGCTGGCGGCCAGCACCAGCACCAAGGGCATCGCGCGCTTCGAGGGCCTGCTCGACGGCGATCGCCACGGGCTGTGGATCCCCTCGCTCAGCCGCGGCGCATGGCAGGCCAAGGGCAAGGAGGCGCTCCCCAAGGAGCGAGCCACGGTCGCCTACGCCGCCACGTGGGCCGGCAAGTCGGCCAAGAGCGGCCGTCCTGCCGAGCACGTCGTGGTCGATGGCGAGTGCATGTGGACGCTGTCGCGCCGCTACGGCCTCGATGTCGAGACGCTGTGGGAGGCCAACGCCGCGCTCGCGCAGGGCAAGCGCAACGCCAACGTGCTCGCCCCCGGCGACGTGGTCACGCTGCCGCCCCTCGAGGACGAGTCGCTCGAGTCGGTGCCCATCGGCCAGCGCACCACCGTCGAGTGCAGCGAGGCCGTCGTGCGCGCCAACCTGCGCTTCCAGGACATCGACGGCAAGGGTCGCGCCAACCTGGCCGCGGCGATCCGCGTCGTCAGCCACGATGGTCGCGAGACGGCGTGGGAGACCACGACCAACGGCGACGGGTGCATCGACGAAGCCGTGCCCGCCGACGCCAAGACGATCGACGTGGTCCTCGACGTGGAGCCCGAGCCGCAGCCGTATCACTTCACGTTCGCGTATCTCGATCCGATCGAGACGATCGCGGGGGTGCAGGGTCGGCTCGCCAACCTGGGCTACCACTGCGGGTCCGAGCGCGGCGAGCTGGGTCCGCTCACCCAGCGCTCGCTGCGAGAGTTCCAGAAGGAGCACGGCCTCACCGAGACCGGCGAGCCCGACGGACCGACCAAGGATCAGCTCGAGAAGCTCTACTAGCTCGCGAAGCCCTGGAAGACAGATGCCGCTCACCGTCACCAACGTCCATCCGCCCTATAGCCCCGTGGAAGGGGGCGGACAGATCACCATCACCGGGACCGACTTCACCGCCCAAGTGCGGGTGAAGTTCGGCAACGTCAAGGCCAAGAACGTCGTGCGCGTGAACGCGACCCAGCTGACCGTGACTGCGCCCGCGCAGACCGTGGGCGGAGCCGTCGCGGTCTCGGTCACCAACGATGCCGGCTACTTCGTCGATGGTGGGCCCACCGTCGCGTGGGCGACCCCGTTTCCCTACTACTGTCGCATCAAGTCGTTCGCGCCGGCCGAGGTCCCGACCTCGGGGGACACCGACATCACGATCACGGGCACCGGCTTCCCCCTCAACCCTGGGGTGGAGATCGGAGGGATCCCCGCCCAGAACGTCGTGAGGGTGTCCGCGACCGTGATCCGCTGCCGCACGCGCCAGCACGACGAGGGCGCGGCGGAGGTCATGGTGCTCAACCCGGGCGACAATCAAGGCTTCGCCGCCCACCTGCCCGTGGTGCCGCCGATGGTCACCTCGGTCGCGCCCAAGAAGGGCACCACGATCGGCAACACCGACATCACGATCAACGGCAAGCACTTCACCAACGCCACGATCGTGCACATCGACAACGTGCTGGCCCACATGGTCGCGCGCAATCCCCCCAATGCGCTCACGGTCCGCACCGCGGCCCACGCAGCAGGGCCGGTCACCGTGCGGGTGACCAATCCCGCGCAGCCCCTCGTGCCCGCCGCGCCTCCGATCCCGCAGATCCCGGCGGTGGTCGACAGCGAGTCCGAGATGGCCGCAGCGTTCGAGTTCGCGCCCGCCGAGGTCACCAGCATCGAGCCCAACCGGGCGCCCGCCGCCGTCCCCACCGACGTGACGATCCGCGGCCGGGGGTTCCTCGCGCTCGCAGTCAACGGGGTGCAGATCGGCGGGGTCGCGGCCACGAACGTGAACCGCGTGAACGAGACCACGATCACCGCCCGCACGGCCGTCGCCGCGGCGGGCC
>JBFIJN010000752.1:0-2630 GCA_041600735.1 Nannocystaceae bacterium | reverse complement strand
GCTCGAGTATCGACTACACGATGATCGCCGCGTCGCCCGATCGCTGCGCGCTCGACCGCATGCGTGCGGCTCGGGCCCTGGAGATCGCGGTGGCCACTACACGAACCCCCACGGACGACGAGACTCATGCCGCCTGAAATCCCCACACCTCCTGCTTCTTCATCGAGCCCGCTCATCGCCCTATTCGGCCGCGGAGATCTGCCGCCGCCTCGCTTCACGCTGAGCGTACGAGCTCGCGGCGCCGCGGCCAGCGACGTCGAGCTGAGGGTGCGGTCGTTCACTCTGGAGGAAGCGCTGCATGCTCCGTATGCGCTGCGGGTTCAGGCGGTGGCCGACACGCCGGATTTCGATCCCGATCCGCTGTTGGCGACGAGGGTCGTGCTCGAGATCACCCGCGGCGAGCAGACGCGGGTGGTGCACGGGGTCGTGCTCGAGAGCGAGCTGCTGGGCGACGGGCACGACGAGCCGAGCATTCGACTCGAGGTCGTGCCTGCGCTCGCGCTGCTCGGCCTTCAGCGGCGGAGCCGCGTCTTCCAGGGGGTGAGCGTTCCGGAGATCGTCGAGACGTTGGTGGGGCCGATGTTGGCGAGGCACGGCAGTGGGTTGTGCCGGGAGCGCTTGGTTGCGTCCTACGAGCCCCGCGACACGTGCGTGCAGTACCGGGAGACCGATCTCGCGTTCGTGCTGCGGATCCTCGCCGAAGAGGGCATCACGCTGTTGTTCGACCACGGCGGCGAGGCGGAGACGGTGGTGCTGATCGACGACGCGCAGGGCCTGCCGCCGATGGGTCGTGAGCCGCTCGAGGATCGCGAGGGGGACTCGGCGCCGCCGCTGCCGTTCGCGCAGGAGCGCGCGGATGAGCTGCCGGTGGAGAGCATCCGAGCGCTCGGGCAGCACTCTCGCCTGCACCGCGGGCGCTGGTCGGCGACGGCGTGGGACTGGAAGAGCAGGCCCACGGCAGTGCTGCGAAGCGAGCGGGGGCCTGACTTCGTGGGCTCGCTGGGGGGCTGGTGCGAGGCGGACGAGGGGCGCGCTGGTGAAGGCGAGCACAGCGAGGGGCCGGTCGCCGATCCGACGCGGCGTCGCGCAGAGCTGCAGCAGCGGCGTGATCACGCCGTGATCATGGGGCTGCGCGCCACCTCGAACGCGACCGCGCTGCGCCTGGGCTCGGTGTTCGAGCTGATGGGTGCGCCCCACGATGGCTACGGCGAGACCTGGGCCGTGGGTCGGATCCGTCACTCTGGCGATGCGCCCCACGCCGCGGTGGGTGGCTCGGGCGGCGAGGCGAAGGCGGAGTACTCGAACGAGCTCGAGTGCCAGCCGCATCGCGCGCGACTCATGCCGCCGCGACCGGCCCGGCCTCATGCGGCGGGCGTGCACTCGGCGGTGGTCACGGGTCCGCCGGGCGAGGTGATCCACACCGACCGCTTCGGTCGGATCCGCGTGCGAATGCTGTGGGACGAAGACCCGCACGAAGACGCGCACACCTCGTGCTGGCTACGCGTGGCGCTCCCGTGGGCTGGGGATGACCTCGGCACCGTGTTCATTCCGCGCGTGGGCACCGAGGTCGTCGTGTCGTTCATCGACGGGGATCCCGATCGTCCGCTGTGTAGCGGTTGCATGTTCAACGGCGCCGCGATGCCGCCCTATCCCTTGCCGGACCACAAGACGCGCACGGTGCTCCGCACCAAGAGCACCGATGGGCACGGGTACAACGAGCTGTCGTTCGAGGACGCGGCCGGTGCGGAGCAGGTGTTCCTGCACGCGCAGCGGGACCTTCGCGAGCACGTGCGGGCGGGGCATCGCGCCTACGTGGGCGGGCAGCAGCACCTCGTGGTGGGGGCATCGCGGTCCACGGGGATCTACAAGGACGACACGCTCACGGTCAGCGGAGACCAGCAGCACACGGTCGCGGGGAGCGTCTCGCAACACTTCCGGAGTGGGTATCGACTGCGGGTCAGCGAGGCGCCCAAGGAGCCGACGGGGGACCAGGGGATGACGACGACCGTAGAGCGCGGGACCTATGAGGTCGATGCGGCGGATGCGATCGTGCTGCGCTGTGGCGAGAGTCGCATCGAGATCCTGCGCGACCAGATCCTGCTGACGAGCCCACAGATCCTCGCGCGGTGCTCGAGGGAGGCGGACCCGCATCCGACCGCGGTCTCGCTCACGGTGGGGGCGATCGAGATCACGGCGAACGAGCTGCGCCACCGTGCCGTCGACGCGCGGATCGAGGCCGACGAGCGCATCAACCTCGGAGTGGGGCCGCAGGGCGCGAGCTCATCGCTGTGCCTCGCCCACGAGGCAGCGACGCTGCGCGCCAAGGCGCGGATGGATCTCGAGGCTGTCACGATCGCCGCGGTCGGCAGCGAATCGCTGACCCTCGATGGCGAGCTCGCGGGGCTGCACGGCAAGCAGGTCAATGTTGATGCGGAGAGCAGCGTGGAGATCAGTACTACTGGGCGGGTGGTGATCCGGGGGGAGCAGAAGATTAGCCTCAACTAGCTTGCGAGGGTGTTTCGTGGAGGACTTGGGGGTGACGAGCGTGGTCGTCGTGTAGCGGGGCACGGTTGCGCTTGGGTGGACGATGGGGATTGTGTGATTGCGGGCGGGGGGGTGAATTCGCTCGG
>JBFIJN010000751.1:0-2650 GCA_041600735.1 Nannocystaceae bacterium | reverse complement strand
GATGTCGAACACCGAGAGGTCGAACGCCAGCGAGGAGATCGCCAGCACCCGATCGCTCGGTTCGATCCCAAAGCGGGCGATCACGTCGACGATGGTGTTGAGCGCGGCTCCGTGCTCGATCGCCACGCCCTTGGGCGCGCCAGAGGAGCCCGAGGTGTAGATCACATAGGCCAGCTCGTCGCTGCGGCTGCTCTGCGCCGCGATCCCGTAGGTCAGCGCGTCGGTGTCCATGTCGACGTCCATGGCGAAGCGCGCGACCCCGGCGTGGTCCTCGACCTGCGTCCCGTGCTGGCCCTGGCCGATCAACGCCCGCGCCCCCGCGTGCTCCACGATGTGCCGAATCCGCGCCGCCGGCGTGCCCGAGTCGATCGGCAGGTAGGCCGCGCCGAGGAAGTGCACCCCGACCACCGCGACCGCCTGGCGCCAGCCCTTGTCGAGCACCACCGCGATGAGATCGCCGGCCTTGCACCCGGCGCGTCGCAGCCCTCCGGCCACCATGCTCGCCCGCGTGAGCAGCTCGCTATAGCCAAGCGTCTCGTCCCCGTCGACCAGCGCGAGGCCCTCGCCGCCCGCATCGCTCTCCATGCGCTCGAGCAGACGGGTGACGAGGTTGCCGCACGGGCGCGGAGCTGCGCTCGCGTTGGCTTGCTGCCGCGCCTCGAGCTCCACCGCGGTCAGCGACGGCAAGTCGCGCTCGCACCAGGCCGCTTCATCGTGGGCCAAACGCCACAGCTGATGCTCATAGTGTTGGAACATGGCAGCGACGGTGCTCGGGGCCAGCGCGCTGGGCTCGAAGTCCCAGTTGTACAGCAGTGCGCCGGCCTCTTCGTAGACCTGATGATCGAGCCAGACCTGCGGCGTTCGAAGCGCACTGTGCACGAGCTGCCAGCCGTCGACCCCCAGGCTGAATCCGCGGAAGTCGCGGGTGAGGCCGAGCCCGCTGGTGAACACGACCGGCATCGGCGGACGCCCGTCGCCGCCGCGACGGCGCTGGAGCTCACGGATCACACGAATCCCGGGCACGTCGGCGTGCTCGAGATCGGCGTAGAGCTGGGCCTGCAGCGCGCGCACCCGCTCGACCAGCGTCGCGCTCGGGTCGCACTCGCCAACCTCGAGCAGCGTGGTCGAGCTACAGTTGCCAACCACCGACTCGATCTCGGGATCGAGCGCCGGTCGATTCGCCACGAGCACATTGAGGCTGAAGCGAGGGCTCGTGGACCAGCGACGCAGGGTGTCGGCGAACAGCGTGCACAGCAGGCTGTTGACGGGCACGCCCTCGCGCAGGGCTCGCGCCTGCACGCGCGACCAGTCGGCGGCCGCGAGCGAGCCGGCGAAGCGCTCGAGGCCGGCGGCCGCTACCGTCACCGCGCGGGAATCGATGGGGCTCGGGAGCTCGGGCGGCCCCGGCAGCCGCTCGAGGCGCTGCATCCAGTAGTGGAGCGAGCGCCGGTACGCCACGCTCTCGCGCTGCCGAGCGCGAGCGACCACGTAGTCGCGATAGCCGAGCGTGGCGCGGGGCTCCTCGAGCGCGTGCCCGCCGTAGAGCGCCACGAGCTCGCGATACACGATGTGCAGCGAGACCCCGTCGACGGCGATCAGCCGCATCATCACGCAGACCCGAACCTCGCTCGCAAAGCGCACCACGTGGAAGCAGAGCGGGCGGCCCTCCTCGAGCCTCGGTAGCTGCGCGGCAAAGCGAGCGCGCAGCTCGATCATCGCGGCCTCGATCTCGGTCTCGGGCACCTCCACGCGATCGATCCGCGGGATCTCGGGATCCGAGATCTCGGCGGCAAAGCGCTGGCTACTGCCATCGGGGGCCACCACCAGGCGCAGCACGTCGTGGCGCGCCGTCAGAGCTCGGACCGCGGCGCGCAGCCGCTCGAGGTCGAGGGTCGCGAGCCGATACTCCTGATAGAAGTAACCCGCGCCCTGCCCCGCGAAGAAGCGCTGCTCGCCGACCCAGTAGGCCTGCTGGAGATCGGTGAGCGGGAACGGCTCGTAGCGCGCAGCCTCGTCGCGTGCGATGCGGGGCGCGCTCGCGGCCTCGAGCTCGGCGACCAGCGCTCCGCGGTGCGCGGCGATGCCCTCGCGCAGCTCGGGCGAGAGCGCGCCCTTGGGGCCCCGGTAGCGCAGCTTGCCGTCCTCGAGGCGGAGCTCGAGTCCCGCGCGGACGAGTGCATCCCCGAGCTCGGCCAGGTTCACAGCTCGCCCTCTTCGATCGAGTCGTCGGCCTCCTCGCGCCGCGCCGCCAGGCTCGCCTCGACCACGGCCTCGATGCCTCCGATCGTGGGCGCGGACAGCAGCGAGAGCAGCGTGTACTCGATCTCGAGCTCACGCGACACGCGGTCGGCGATCGCCACCGCCATCAGCGAGGTGCAGCCGAGCTTGAACACGTCGTCCTCGGGGCGCAGCGCCTCGGCGTGCTCGGGGAGGAACTGGGCGACGATCCCGATGATGGTCTGCCGGATGGCGGTCTGCTCGGTCATGGTCTGCTCGGTCATGGTCTGCTCGATCGGCATCTGAGGACTTTTTAGGCGGCGCGCAGCAGCGTCGCGCCGAGTTGCTTGGGGCCCGAGCCCACCATCACGAAGCGATCCCCGGGCGCGATCTCTTCGTGGCGCTGGTAGTCGGCCAGCCCGATCAGCGCATC
>JBFIJN010000750.1:0-2666 GCA_041600735.1 Nannocystaceae bacterium | reverse complement strand
TCACGAGGCCGCACGTGCGCCTCCGCGCCTTCGAACTCAACCGAAAAACGTTCTTCGCGGTTGTACATCGCCCCGCGGCAACTCAAGTGGGTGACGACCAAACCGTCGGGGCCTAGCTCGAGGTTGGAGAGGAAGGCAAGCCTCGATTCGGAGATGCCCAGCGGCACCGGATGATCGAGATAGAACGCACCGTAGGACTCGTCGGGCCACGCTGTGTTGCCGGTCTCCGAGCCATCCAGGCCGCTCTCGTCGAGGGCGCCGGAGCTCGCGCCGGAGCCCAGGCTCTCGTTGCCAACTACGCTGGGACCACAACCCACGACCGTCGCCAGCACGCCAAGGCCAAGTCGACTCACCACTGGGTTCGAGGCTACACCACCTGCGGATGAGCGGCTCCGTCCCATCTTGGGACGCCGCCCTGAAATAGGATGTCCCATAGGTGCCAGCTCGCTCAGCCCGGGGGATCGGTCGGCGGCATCCACAGCGCATCCAAGCTCAGCCCGCCCGGATAGCCATAAGAAGCAGCACAGTCATATCCGCCCACCATCACGCCGACCGGGCCGCTGGAGACCACGAACTGCTGTCCGTCGGTGCACGCACCCTCGCCGCCCATGCCGTCGATGTCGAGCTCGACGGTGCCGACCTCGTACTGCGTGCCGGGGATCGCCACGAAGTGACTGGCATCGACCACGCCGAGGCAGTCGAGCTCCACCTGCACGCCAGCCTCGCGCACCAGCAGCACGAAGTCCATCGAGTACGAGGTATCGGTGAGGAACGGCAGCGAAGTGAGCCACTGTGCAGTCGGCACCATCTGCATCATGTAGGGATCACCCACCGCCGGCCCGGGTGTGCAGCTGTTGGCATTGTACACCGTGGATCCACCCGCCATGTACTGCACGACCATGAACGGCTGATCATCGGGCGCGGTGAGCACGAAGCTCGCGAGCGAGCTGACCTCCATCCAGTCGCCCGCGGCCGCGAGATTGATCTGATTGCCCGGCACGACGCCCGCGGGCTGGACCCCGATGGTCATGTTGTCGACGCCGGCGATGACGCGCCAGTACACCGGCTCGGGCGCGGGGTGCAGCATGGGCTGGCGCTGCGGGTGCCGAGCCGCCACGTACTCCGTGCCCCAGGCAGCGAGCGGGATCACCATCTCTTCGATGTGATCGCACCAGCCCGCGCCGGCGGGGACGTTCACGCAGCCGCTGCCCGAGAACACCGCGACCGGCTGGTCGCTGCCCACGAAGAAGCCGGTGGGGTCGCCCGCGGGGACGAACGTGTAGCTGTCGAACGCGTCGAGCACCTGCACGCCCGCATCGGTGTTGAGCGTGGTCCCGTCCTGGGTCGCCACCACGATCACCCAGCCCCCGCCGTAGCCCATGCCGTAGTAGGCCTGCCCGAGCGAGTTGATCGGCAGCAGCATGCTGGCGTCGGGCACGAAGCTGGGCGCGCCGCCGATCGGGTTGATCTGCATCGCGGTCACGGGAGAGTCACTCGTGATGCGAAATGCGGTGTTGTTGCCCATGCCGCTGAACGGCACGGTGTGGGCCTCGTTGGGCATCACGCCCCCGGCCGCGCCGTTCATGTTCACGATCTGGCTCTCGCGCGGCCCGAGCACGAACTGGTGGAACATCCGCAGCGTGCCGCCGGCGCCCCGCATGTCCTCGATGGTCACGGTGACGTCGAGATCGTCGAAGGGGTTGCCCACGCTCACGCCCCAGCCGAGCCCAAAGCCACCCGACGCGGGCACCGCCGCGGCCCAGAATTCGCAGCCGATGCTGGTGGGGCCCAGCATGTCGAGGTTGTCGCAGGTGGGCATCAGCGGCGGTGGCGGGCCACCCACGTCGGGAAACGACTGCACATCGAAGATCCCATGAGGACCGTCATCGCTCGAGCTCGGCGAGGTGGTGAGCCCCATGCTCGTGCCCGCGGTGGTGTCGGCGCCCGAGGTCGTCGCGGTGGCGTCGCTGGCGGTGGTCGGGTTGGTCGCGGAGATCGAGACGACCCCGGTGGTCGTGCCGTCGCTCGCCGGATCGTCGCTGGGGCACGCGCTCAGGAGCGGCATCCCAGCGATCAGTCCCACCCACCCACGCCAAATCGAGCCCATCCGCATGGCTACCAGGGTAAGGCAAACATGGGCGCGGAGGGCGGGTCCGGTACGATTCGCGCGTGGCGCGGCAATCGATCGCGTAGGGCCCGTTACGCCCCTGCCCGGCGCTCCCCTGGGATCTGGCCCCCGGGCGGCCCCCGGCCGCTTGCTGGCGTAGCGACCCCCGACCTCGTACGATTCGCGGGGACGGCGTGCGCCGCCCCGCCGCCATGCCGCTGCCCTTGCCTAGCCCTCGACGCGAGCGCCCACGTCGGCCGATCGCACCGGTCGCCCCGCTGCGCCTCCCGCCCGAGCGCACCTACTCGTTCGATCCGAACGCGGCTCGGCAGGCCTGGCGGCAGGTGGCGCGCACGCGCGGTGCGTATGCGATGCGGCTCGACGGGCGCGACTCGGCGGCCAGTCGCCTGGCTCCGCTCGCCCTCGGGCTGGTGGGCGTGGCTGCGCTGCTGTTGTGGTGGACGCGCGATGACGAGCCCAGGAAGGTCGAGCCTGCGGCCCAGCTCGCGGTCGCGACCGTCGACGCGCCGCGCGGGCCGACCGCACCCGAGCGGCCGCG
>JBFIJN010000749.1:0-2704 GCA_041600735.1 Nannocystaceae bacterium | reverse complement strand
TGCGCCCGCTTCGCGAGACCCTGGCCGCCCTGCTCGAGCCCGTGCGCGCGCGGTTCCCCGAGCGCTACGTCGACTGGGAGCCGCACTGGGGGCGCGAGCGCGGGCGCCTGCGCGTGGCGATGCACGAAGAGACGCCGCCCGACGTGGTCGCGGCCGCGATGATGAAGCTGATCGAGCACACCCGCGAGCCGATCTCGCGCGCGCTGGCCGAGCTGCGCGCGACCGAGTGCGACCCCGGCCTCGGAGGCCCCGCGGCGTTCGCCGTGGCGTGAAGGGAACGACCGCGATGCACGACGTGAACGCACCCATGGGCGTGATCGTGGCGGGCGGCCTGGGCACGCGCTTGGGCCCGGCCACGCGCGACGTGCCCAAGCCGATGCTGCCGCTCGGCGGGCAGCCGCTGCTGCACCACCAGATCGAGCAGTTTCGTCGCGCGGGGATCGAGCGCGTGGTGATCCTGGCCGGTCACCTCGGCGAGACGATCGAGCCGTGGGCCCGCGCCTGGTCGGACGCGCGCTGTCGGGTCGACGTGCTCGTCGAGCGCGAGCGACTGGGCTCTGGCGGCTGCCTGCGTGGCTTGCCCGCGGCGCACGGCCCGTGGGTGGTCGCGTTCGGCGACGTGGTGTTCGACCTGGACCTGCGCGCGCTCGTGCAGGCCCACCAGCGCGCCGCCGCGACCGCGACCGCCGTGGTGCACCCCAACGACCATCCCCACGACAGCGATCTCGTCGAGCTCGACGCCCGCGGACGGATCGTGGCGCTCCACCGCAAGCCGCACCCGCCCGGCTTGGAGGTGCGCAACCTGGTGACCGCGGGGGTGTTCGTGCTCGAGCCCGCCCTCGTCGACGCGCTCCCGCACGGGCGCCCGCTCGACCTCGTGCACGACGTGCTGGCCGACGCGCACGCGCGCGGCGAGTCGCTCCACGCCTACGAGACCTCTGCGTACCTCAAGGACATGGGCACGCCCGCGCGCTACCGCCGGGTCTGCGAGGACTGGGATCGCGGTCGCATCGCCGCCGCGCGCGAGCCTCGTCCCACCGCGTTCCTCGATCGCGATGGCACCATCAATCGCCACGTGGGTCACGTCTCGCGACCCGAGCAGCTCGAGCTGTTGCCCGGCGTTGGCGCGGCGATCCGCGGCCTCAACCACGCGGGCGTGCAGGTGGTCGTCATCACCAACCAACCGGTGGTCGCACGGGGCTTGTGCGATGAAGCCGGGCTCGAGGCGATCCACGCGCGGCTCGAGGCCTTGCTGGGGCGTGAGGGCGCGTACCTCGATCGGCTCTACCACTGCCCGCATCACCCCGACGCCGGGTTCATCGGCGAGCGGCCCGAGCTCAAGATCGCGTGTACGTGCCGCAAGCCGGGCCCCGGGCTGCTACAGCGCGCGATGCGAGAGCTTCGCGTCGATCGCTCGCGCTCGTGGATGTTCGGCGACAGCCCCTGTGATGCGCAGGCCGCTCGAGCCGCGCGCGTGCAGCCAGTGCTGCTCGGCGAGGCGGCGCGCACCGAGGCCACCCGCCACGGCGCGCGTTGGTACCCCGATCTACCGCAGGCCACCCATGCGTGGCTGAACCAGGAGCTCGCATGCTAGTCGTCACTCGAACTCCGCTGCGCACCAGCTTCGTGGGCGGCGGCACCGATCTTCCGAGCTTCTATCGCGAGCACGGCGGGCAGGTGATCTCCACCGCCATCGGCCTCCACGTCGACGTGGTGGTGCGCCGCCGCCTGCTCAGCTCCACCCCGCGCTTTCGCATCGCCTGCGGCGTCTACGAGGAGGCCGAGCACATCGATGGCATCGAGCATCCGATCGTGCGCGAGGCGCTGCGTCTCACCGGTGAGCTCGGTCCGCTCGACATCAGCGCCCACAGCGACGTGCCGGGCGGCACGGGCCTCGGCTCCTCGTCGTCGCTGTGCGTCGGCCTCTTGCACGCGCTCTGGCGCATGCGCGGCGAGTCTCCCGACTGGCGCACGCTGGCCGACGCGGCGTTCCGGCTCGAGACCGAGCGACTCGACCAGCCGATCGGGCGCCAAGACCAGACCATCGCCGCCGTGGGAGGACTCATGTCGCTGCGGTTCGGCACCGACGAGCGCGTGAGCGCCGATCCGATCGAGCTCTCCTCGGCCTACGCGAGCGTGCTGCAGGCGGGCATCTTGCTGTTCTACCTCGGCGGTCAGCGCCGCGCCGGCGAGCTGCTGCGCCCGCTGGCCCGCCCGAGCGCCGAGCAAGTCTCGCGGCTTCGTGCGCTCGCCGGCCACTGCGAGGCGTTCGCGACCGCGCTCCACGAGCAGGCCCCGCTCTCCACGCTGGGCGAGCTCCTCGACGAGACCTGGCAGGTCAAGCGACGGCTCAGCGCCGGCATCTCCCCCCCGCTCGTCGACGAGGCCTACGCCCGCGCCCGCGCGCACGGAGCCCTCGGCGGCAAGCTGCTGGGCGCTGGCGGCACCGGGTGCTTGTTGCTCGTGGCCGAGCCCAGCCGCCACGAGGCCCTTCGTCGCGCGCTGGCGGCCTTCACCGAGCTGCCGTTTCGCTTGGACCCTCGGGGCTCCCGCGTGCTCGTGGCCGAGTCCGGCGCACCCGAGCTCGGATAGGAAGGATCATCATGCAACGCATCGGCACATGGGGCTTTGGCCCGCACTCCTGGGTCAGCGTCGAGCGAACGCGTGGGTTCTACGCGCGCGCGCTGCAGGCGGAATTCGAGCT
>JBFIJN010000748.1:0-2707 GCA_041600735.1 Nannocystaceae bacterium | reverse complement strand
CGCGAGACCGAGCTCGCGACGCCCGCGTCCTGGAACCCCACCTTCAGCTCGCCCGCGTAGTCGCCGAAGGCCTGTGCGGTGAACGTGACCCGAGCCTCGCACGAGGCACTGGGCGCGAGCACCTCCCCGCAATCGTGACTCACGGAGAGTGGGCCGCCGAGGTCCTCGATCTGCAGCGCGGTGGCTTCGCCCAGGCCTTCGTTCGTGATCGTGAACGCATGCTCGACGGGCTCACCGAGGGCCGACGAGCCGAACGCGAAGCTCGGGCCGTCGGAGATCTCCACGCTGGGGTGCTCGACGCTCGCGCCCGTCGATCCCTCATCGACGCCCTCGCTCGCCGAGCCCGCGCCCGCCGTGGTGCCGCCGCCCTCGCTCGCGGTCGCGTCGCCGTCCTCGCTGCTGTTGCCCGGGCTTGCCGACGAGCTCGAGCCCACGCCCGTGGAATCGAAGCTACACGCTCCCACCGCCAGCGTGCCCAAGAAGAACGCGAGCCCCCGCTTCACCCGCGCAGGATACCAGCAACCACTCGCCAAGGGGTGGCTCACCCTGGCGGCGCGCATTCGTCCACTTGCACGGTGTCGGTATTGTTCTGGTCGTTGCACTCCACCGTCAGCGCATTGCCCATGCCGTCGTCATTGACCACCATCGTGATGAGGCCCGACACCTCGCTGCCGATCGGACAGCTCACCTCGCGACACTCGCCTACCGGCACCGGCTCGGCCGTGTAGGCCACGCACAAGATCTGACCCGCCGCGGGATCGCCCAGGTAGAACGTGGCCGGCAGGGCCGCGGCCACCGCCTTGAGCCCGCGATTGCACACGGTGCCCATCAGCGTCACATCGCCGCCGTCGAGCGTGCACGCGGTGTCCTCGAGCTTGCCGGTGATATCCGGCAGGGCATCGGCCGAGGCATCGCCCTGTCGATTCTGGCGATAGTTGTTGAGCGTGGTGTCGCTGAAGTTCTGGACCCAAGCAGCGGTGGCCGCAACGCTCAGATCGTCCTCGATGTTGGTGATCGAGTACGCGTGCTGGTTCCACAGCGGGCGCGAGCTCGCCCAGCGGTCGAGCCGATCGCGCAGCACCCGAACCCCGGAGAGCGCGATCCCGGGCGGGTGCGTGGCTCGGCAGGTGTTGGTCCCTGCGCCGGGCGTGCCCGCGGGCGGCGGCATGCAGCCGTGCCCGTCGGGGCAGCTCGTGTCATCGACGCAGCGGCAGAATCCGGCGTCGCAGACCCCCGACAGGCAGCCCGCCCCGTCCTCGCAGCGCAGCCCGCGATGGATCGGATCGATCGCCGGGCAGCTCACGCTGCAGTTGGTGTTGCTGCCCACCAGGATCTCGGTGTTGTCGTCGAAATCGGGGTCCGCCACGATCGGGTTCTCGTACCAGGTGCACGAGGTGCGCGCGGCCGAGTACAGCACCTCGCCGCTCGCGCCCTCGTACACGCGCAGGTAGCACTCGTCGCCGTAGACGGCCTCGGCCTGGCCATCGCCCTCGAAGTCGAAGATCGAGGAGCCGGTGTTGCTGGAGCTGAGGTCCTGCGAGGGCTGAAACCACCGCACCCACTGCGCCACGCACCCCGGGGTCATCGCGCTCGCGCAGTCGAGATCGAACACGCGATAGAAGTCCCCGGCCGCCGACGCGATCTCGGGGAAGCCATCGTTGTCGAAGTCGCCGATCGTGGGCGGCCCGCCGCCGGCATAGCCGGCCACCGCGAACAGCTGCTGCCCGTCGAGCGTGTGCAGCTGCACCCCGCCCGCGGTCACCGTCACGACCTCCGCGATCCCATCGAGGGTGAAGCGATCGAAGTCCTCCACCGTAGGGCCGGGCGTGCCGAAGTCGGCGAAGCCATAGTGACGACCGCCGGGGCTGCCCGGACGATCGGCCACCCACTGGCTCATGGCCGGCTCCCAGCGCCAGATTCCATTGGCCACGAGCTCGGCCATGCCGTCGCGATCGAGATCGCCCACCACCGAGAACACCCCGGGCGAGATCCCATGGCCACCGACGATCAGCTGCCCTGGGTTGAGCCGTGCCCCGCTCACGCCGTCGTAGACCTCGCTGCTGCTCACCACCTCGGGGAAGCCGTCGTCGTCGAGATCGTGGATCGCAGGCCCGTCCCAGCGGTTGGCGCCCGAGATGTTGCTGTCGAGCGCGGTCCAGGCGGTCGCGTAGCGCTGCGTGGCCGCATCGAACGAGAACGCCACCACCCCGCTCACCGCACGCAGGCTCACGATCTCGGGCGAGCCGTCGCCATCGAGGTCACCGATCGCCGGTGGCGTGGCCGCGATGATGCGATTGGCCGGATCGTCGATCGTGTCGATCTGCGCGCAGGTCTGGCCGTTGAGGATGCGGATCACGCCGTAGCAACCCGGGTCCGAGCCCCAGCTCGAGGCCGAGCCGCCGTCGACGCAGTTGTAGGTCACCAGCGCGATCTCACCCGAGGCCCCCGAGTCGTAGGGCAGCTGCGCCACCATCGGAGTGGTGAGCACGTTGACGTGATTGGGGTAGGGATCGCCGGGCGGTGGA
This sequence comes from Nannocystaceae bacterium, assembly GCA_041600735.1. Classification (GTDB taxonomy): domain Bacteria; phylum Myxococcota_A; class Polyangia; order Nannocystales; family Nannocystaceae; genus Paraliomyxa. The sequence continues at coordinate 182 of JBFIJN010000748.1, read as the reverse complement.
GCGGTCCACTCGCACTGTAGATCGGGCTCGAACAAGCCGATCACCACCTCGCCCAGGCACTCCTCGTTCACGTCGCCCTTGGGGCCCTGGCCGAACGGGATGCACCATCCGCCGTCCTCACCCTCGGGCAGGCAGCCCTCGGCGCAGCAGTACGTATCGCCGCTGCAATCGTCGTCGGTGCG
>JBFIJN010000747.1:0-2707 GCA_041600735.1 Nannocystaceae bacterium | reverse complement strand
GGGTTGCTGACCGCGGGGCGCTGGTCCGATCGCGACGACTGGGCCCGCTGGCAACAGCTGGTGGGTGGGGGATCGAGCTACGGGGCGATGCTCGACGCGTGGAGCGTGGGTCGCTTGGAGCGGGTGGCCGTCACGCTCGAGGGCCGCGCGCGCGTGGCCGCCGATGCGCAGCTCGTGCTGGAGGACGCGCAAGGCGGCCCGCTGTGGGCGGCGCGGGCCGATAATCGCGGTCGCGCCGATCTCTACCTGCCGCCGGGGCGCTCGGCTCGGCTGCGGGTGCGCGGGGCCGACGGGCGCACGCTGGCCACGCGCGAGGTCTCGGCGGGCGAGCAGCACCGCGTGGGCCTGGCCGACGACGTCGACGTGGCCGCAGCGCTCGATCTGATGTTCGTGGTCGACACCACGGGCTCGATGGGCGACGAGCTCTCGTACTTGCAGGCGGAGCTGTCCGAGATCGTCACGCGAGTCGAGCGCGAGTCGGCGCAGGCGCTGCGGATCCGCACCAGCGTCAACTTCTATCGCGATCACGGCGACGACTACGTCGTGCGCAGCTACCCGTTCACCAGCGAGCTGGGCGAGACGCTCTCCAACTTGCGCGCGCAGCAGGCCGGAGGCGGCGGCGACTACCCCGAGGCGCTCGATGTCGCGCTCGACGACGCGATCCGCGGGCATGCGTGGAGCGACTCGGCCGTGGCCCGCATCGTGTTCGTGGTGACCGACGCTCCGCCGCACGGGGGCGCCCAGGTCGGCCAGCGCCTGCAAGACACGGCGAGCCTCGCCGCACGCAATGGCATTCGCATCGTGCCGATCGCCAGCAGCGGCGTCGACAAGCCCACCGAGATGATCCTGCGCCACCTGGCGGTGAGCACGGGCGGGACCTATGTGTTCCTCACCGATCACAGCGGGATCGGCGGCGCGCATATCGAGCCCACGGTCGGGCCGTACGTGGTCGAGCCGCTCGATGATCTGCTGGTGGATGTGATCAACGAGTACACCCAGGCCGACGAGCTGCAGCTCGTGCGAGCGCCCATCGGGGCGCTGCACGAGCAGGGGCACCACGGGCACTACGGGCACGGTGATGCGACCGATCCGGGCTGGGATGGCGCGTGGGGCTGGCTTGGGCTCAGCCTCGTGCCGGCGTTCTTCGCCGGGTTCTGGTGGCACCGCAGCCGCCGCGTGCTCGCCCCGATCCACGATGCTCGCGTGGCGCGAGTCCGTCGCATGCACGCGGAGCTCACCCGCTTGAGCCGCGAGCCTCGGCACGCCGACGCCAAGTCGTGGTCGGCCCAGGTGCGCGAGGTCGTCGAGGGCCTCGAGCAGCTCGCGCGCCAGAAGCAGGCCATCGATGCCTCGCTTCGCGTCGCGGGCCACGCCGAGGCTGCGGATCCCACCGGCATGCGCACGAGCCTGCGCAACGAGGTCGCCCGTCGCTGCGCGACCATCGACGCGGAGATCGATGCCGGCGTGGTCTCGGTCGAGGCGGCCTACTTGCACGCGCTCGGCGGCGTGGGTGAGCGCACCGCCGCGCAGGCCGGGCTCGATGCCGCGCTCGAGGCTCTGCAGACCCGCATCGAGCTCGAGCACGAGCTGCGGGCCGATCGCGGGGCATGACGGTCGGGGCGGCCGCGGCCTCGGACTCACCGGGGGGTGGGTTCGGGGTCGCGGGGCGCGGGAGCGCTCGTGCTAGCGTGCGGCCTTGGCCAAGCGGCGCGAGCAAGACGAGGCGCAGCTGTCGATCTTCGAGGTTGCCGTGCCCGAGAGCCCGGTCGACTCCGTCGAGCACCCGCCCACTCGCATCCTTCGCGAGATCTTCGGCCACCCCGAGTTTCGTCCCGGTCAGCGGCGCGCCATCGATGCCGTGGTCGCGGGCTGCGATGCGGTGGTGTTGTTGCCGACCGGCGGCGGCAAGTCGCTGTGCTTCCAGGTTCCCGCCGTGCTGCTGGCGCGCGCCGGTCGGGGCTGCACGGTGGTGATCTCGCCGTTGCTCGCGCTGATGCACGATCAGGTGCGGGCTCTGGGCGCGCTGGGGGTCACGGCCGAGGCGCTCAACAGCAATCTCGACGCGGCCGAGCAGCGCAGGGTGACCGCGGCCTTCGAGGCGGGCGAGCTCGAGATCCTGTACGTGTCGCCCGAGCGTGCGGCGCAGCAGCGCTTTCGCAAGAGCCTGGCCAAGGCTCGCGTGGGCTTGCTGGCGGTCGACGAGGCCCACTGCGTGAGCCAGTGGGGGCACGACTTTCGTCCCGAGTACCTGCGCGTGCACGAGCTGAGGGAGGTGGTCGATTGCCCGGTGATTGCGCTGACGGCCACCGCGACGCGTCGGGTGCTCGACGAGCTGGTGCACGAGCTGAAGCTCGTCGAGCCCGAGCGCATCGAGGGGGGCTTTGCCCGCCCCAACCTCGGCTTCGAGGTGCATGCGCTCGCGACCGATGCGGCACGGCTCAAGATCCTGCTCGAGGCCGTTGCGAAGGCGCCGAGCGGTCGCGTGATCGTGTACTGCGCGACGCGCAAGAAGACCCAGCGCGTGTGTCAGGCGCTGACCAAGGTGAAGGTGCGCGCCGGCTACTACCACGCGGGGCGCACCAAGCTCGCGCGTGAGCGGGCGGAAGCCGCGTTCGCGAGCGGTAAGCGGCCCGTGCTGGTGGCGACCAACGCCTTCGGGATGGGGGTCGACTTCGGCAACGTTCGGTTGTTGGTGCACTTCCAGACG
>JBFIJN010000746.1:0-2724 GCA_041600735.1 Nannocystaceae bacterium | reverse complement strand
GCGTGGGAAGGCCTGCGCGAGAAGGTGGAGGAAGGGTTGGCGAGCGGCCCACCCATACCAGCGACCGAGAAGTTCTGGAGTGACCTCCGGGCGGAGCTCACCTCGCGCTGACGGCTACGCCTTCATTCCAAGCCATCGCAAGTGAAGAAGTACCGGTATGCGATCCTCCCCTGCAGGGGAAGCCGATGCCCGTGCCCCTCAGGAGGCGGCCCGTCAAGGGCTTCGAGCGTTACTTGATCTTCTACCACCTCAGCGACGGCAAGGTGCACATCATCCGTGTGCTTCACGGCGCGCGAGATATTTCGTCGATCCTGTTCTCGTGACTACGCGACTTCCGTCCCGAGACGATCGCCAGAAGAGGACGCGACGCTGTCCTTCGTGGGTTCGAGCCCGACGCTCGATGGATAGCCGTGCTGTCCGAGCTCGTCGATGGTCCCCTGCTCGGTGAACAGGTCGAGCACCCGCTGCATGCGGGTGCGATCGCTGGAGGTGAGATCGAGCCAGGTGAGAGTCGGCTTCATGTCATGACTTCAGCGGAGGTCGGGTAGACCGCGACGATAGCAAACGACGGCTCCCGACGGATCACCTCCACCCAAGAACGGTGCGACCGACTCACCTGGCCCGGCGGGACAATGGACTCAATCCCCACCCACCAGCACCCGCCGCGCCCCTTCCACATCCACCGCCCCCGCCAACAACCTCGCCTCCACCGCCTCGGGCAGGCACGGCTGGAACTTCGACACCTGATACCGCACGGCCCCGGCCGCCAATGCCACGCCATCGGCGGTCGTCGGTCGCCCCGCCTCCCTCGCCGCGATCACCCAGCGCCGCAGCGCCTCCACGCTCACCCCCGCTTCGTCCTTGCAGGTCACCGACTCGTTGCGCACCACCACCCGCCCGCCGAGATCCTTCTCGATCATCTGCCCGAGGATCAGGTTCGCGCGGCCTCCGGCCCAGGTCCACCAGGTGACCTCCGAAGCGGCCCAGATCATCGGCGCTTGCTCGTCGCGCAGGAATTGGTGCTCCGCCCGGAGGCTGGCGATCACCTCCTGCATGCGCTTGGACCACGTGGGATCGATGTCCTCGGTGACCAAGATCTCCCGCATGGCCTGGCACAGGTCGTAGCCGAGGTGCTGCGGTGTTCCGGACCAGCGGGTGTTCTTGGCGTGGTCCGAAGGCTCGACGTCGCAGACCGCCCTTCGCCAGTCCACGTGCACGACCTGCCAGGGGCGGCCCCCGAGTGTGAACGCGCGCGGCCCGGCCTCGGGGTCGAGGGCCGAGAGGAATTGAGCGTCGACGGTCCCAATATCGTTGGCGTTCCAGCGCACGGTGACGAGCCGCGGGGTGGAGAACACAGCATAGAGCTCGCCGAAGTTGCGCTTGCCGTAGAGCTTCTCGCCGCGCGGGCCGAGCCACAGCTTGCCGCCGTGATCGGCGAGGATGCCCTCGGCCAGCATGTGATCGACGATCGCCTCGCGCTCGTCATCGGCGATCTCCTCGAACGCCGTCGCCCCCCGCAGCCACGGCCACCACTCGTCGCGCGGGATCCCATCGCGCATGATCGCGAGCGCCATCAGCTGGTGGGCGAGGATGTGATAGGCGGCCCGCCGTGGCTTCACGGGCTCGACGTAGCCGGCCCGCGAGAGCTGCACGATGGCGGCAGCCTGGAGCGCACGCTGCTCCTTGACGGCCAAGAACACGCAGTTGGGCACGGTGTTGGGGCGTCGGCCGGTTCTTCCCATGCGCTGCAGGAAGCTCGCGACCGAGGGCGGGCTGTCGAGCTGGAGCACGTGGTCGAGGTCGCCCACGTCGATCCCCAGCTCGAGCGCGCTGGTGGCCGCGATGACGCAATCGGAGCCGTTCTCGAACGCCCGCTCGGTGTCCCTGCGCTGCGCGGCGGACAGCGACCCGTGGGTCACATAGGTGGTGACCCCAGCCTGCAGCAGCAAGCGCCCGAGCTCCTCCACACCGCGCCGGCTGTCCACGAAGACCAGCCGCTTGCGCCCCGGATGCAGCCGCTTGATCACCACGGCCGCGTTGGCCGGGGTGCCCACGAAGTCGAGGCTGATCTTGGGCTCGCCCTTGGGCTTGGGCGGGGAGACCACGGTGCCTTCGCGCTGCGAGCTGCCCTGGATCCAGCGCAGGATCTCCTCGGGGTTGCCCACCGTGGCCGAGAGCCCTATCCGCTGCACGTCGCGGGCGCAGAACCGCGACAGTCGCTCGAGCACCGCGGACAGGTGCGCCCCGCGATCATCGTCGGCGAACGCGTGCACCTCGTCGATGATCACGGCCTGCAGCCCCTCGAACAGCGCGCGGGCGGGGACGCGGGCGCTCATCATCATCGCCTCGAGCGACTCGGGGGTGGTGAGCAGGATGTCGGCGGGGCTCGTGATGAACGCCTTGCGCTTGGAGGGTGCGGTGTCGCCGTGCCACTTGAACGCGCGCCGCGACAGCAGACCCGCGTAGCGCTCGACGCGGGCCTCCTGATTGTTGAGCAGGGCCTTGATCGGCGACAGGTACAGCACCGACACCGGGCGCCACGACTCGCTGTGGATCTGCGAGAGGAGCGGAAAGAACGCGGCCTCGGTCTTGCCTCCGGCCGTGGGCGCGAGCACCACACAGTTCTTGCCGGCGAGGACGGCGTCGATGGTCAGGTGCTGCACCGGGCGCAGCCCGCCGAAGCCGAGGGTGTTGACGATCTGGTACTGCAGCGCGGGCGTGAGT
>JBFIJN010000745.1:0-2725 GCA_041600735.1 Nannocystaceae bacterium | reverse complement strand
GGTGCAGGCGATGACCGCGGCCAGCACGGCGCTGACGGTCGCGGCCACCGGGAGCGGCAAGCTCTCGCCGGGCGAGGTCCGGGAGCATCAGGGGCACGCGCGCGAGATCGACGAGACGGGGATGTCCTCGGGTCCGGCCGAGGACGCGTGGGTGTACGTCGAGCTCGCCGAGGGCCGCTGGCCGATGGCCACCACGCGAGGCGTGGTCGTCACACCGCAGCGGGTGCGACCGCCGTAGCCCGCGTGCCCCGGGGCGGCGGAGGTTGGGCGAGCCGCTCGATCGCTTGGGCAAGTCGCCCAGGCTCCCGCGCGCGGGTGCGGGGCGGGCCTCGCAATTGCTCGCGGCGCGGGGCTGGCACGCATCGTGCTGATGCGCGAGCCCAATGCGGTACGGCGGCCTCGCGGTGTTGATGCTGGCTCTCGGCGGGATCGTCTCGTGCGGCGTACACCCCGAAGAGGTGTCCCGCCCCTGGGGTGGGGTGGCCGAGGGTGGTGATGGGCTCGACGGCGAGGCCGACACGGCGAGCGATGACGCGACCGCGGGCGGCGACGCAACCAGCGGTGGTGACGATCGCCCCGGCGACGATCATCACCCGCCCGCCGATGGGGGCAGCGACGACGGCCCGCCCGCCGATGGTGGTGATGATGGTCCGCCGCCCGCCGAGTGCCCGAGCGAATGCTACTGCGAGCCGTTCGATGCCACCGCCGATGTCTCCGATCTGCAGGCCTCGTTCAACGGCAGCAACTGGGCCGAGGTGATGATCGGCGTGCTCGATCGGCGCTACCCGGCCGGGGCCGACCTGCTGGTGGAGATGCAGGACGACCCGTGGTTCGGGGCGTTCACCGACACGAGCAGCTTCACCGGGCTGATGGACTCGGTGATGACCGAGGTGCACGAGGGGACCCACGGCTGGGACTACGGCCACGCGTTCGGGCAGTCGTACTTTGGCTACTGGCTGCGGGCCGACCTCGTGTTCGAGCCGCCCAAGATCGAGGGCTTCCCGCGCTCCGAGATCTACTCGATGCTGGTCGACGACTCGACCTCGCTATATGCGCAGACGTATCTCACCGGTGAGCAGGGCACGTACGGCTGGTACGAGCTGCTCGACGAGATGAACGCATACATCAACGGCATGGGTGCGATCGCGGCGGTGGGTGAGCACATCCCCTGGGGAATCTCGGGGCGCGATGGTGCGGTGGCCTTCCTCTACTACGTGGAGCTGTACCTGCGGCGCGCTCGGACGGCGCATCCCAGCCTCTACGCGCAGCTCGAGGCCGAGCCCAAGTATGTGGAGCTGGTGCAGACGCAGTGGCTGCGCACGCACTTCCTGCTCCAGCAGGCCGATGCGTTCCCCGAGCTCGGGATCTACGATCAGGAGATCCGAGCGCACCTCCACGCCGCGGACAACCAGGCGGAGATCGAGCTGTTCATCGGCCGCCCGGTTCAGGCCTCCAACTGCTTGCCCTGATCCCATTTGCGAGGCGTGGCGTCGTGGTATCGTAGACGCCCATGGGCAAGCCACCGGGCCAGGACGACGAGCCTCGCGACCCCGCCGATCCCGATCGCGCAGCGATCCTCGCGCGACGTCAGCGGTTCATCGCGCTCGCCCTCACGGGCCTGGCCACGACCGCCTGCGAGAAGCCCACCGCCGAGCCCAGCACCCCCAAGGGCGCCGAGGCCGTGCAGCAGGGCAAGCAAGGCGAAGGCGGGAAGGCGGGCGATGGGGGCGAGAAGGGCGGCGAGAAGGGTGGCGAGGAGCCGCCGCCGTCCGAGGTCGAGCCCGGCGATGATGATGGTGGTGCTGCGCCGCCGCAGGCCTGCCTGAAGATCGCCGCACCGCCGCCCGAGCCCACGCCGCAGCCATGCTTGAGCGTGCGGCCCGAGCCGCCGCCCAAGCCCCGACCCACGCCCTGCCTCAAGGTCGCGCGGCCCCCCGATGATCGCGACAAGCCCAAGCCGCAGCCCTGCCTCCGCGTGAAGTCGCCGGGCACGTGAGCCCGAGCCCGCGGGGCCAGCGATCGCGCGATCAGTCGAGCACGGTCAGGTGCACGGGCGCGGCACGGCTGCGCTCCGGAGGCGGATCGATCGAGCTAGATCGTGCGGGCATCGGTCCGTGGCGGGTCGGCACGAAGCGCACCTCCTCGCCCCATTGCTGCTCGAGGCCGCCCTCGCGCAGCACGGTTCGGCACAGTCGCAGCACGCCGTCGAGCTCGAGCGGGGCCACGATCACCGTGCCCGGCGCGAGCACGTGTAGCCACGCCGGCGGGATCGTCCCGAGGGCAAAGCCGACTGTCACTTTGCGCAGACTCGCGGCGCCGGGGGGCCAGCTCTCGGGATCGAGCGCGTCGCCCACATGGCAGCGCACGCCAAGCGGCTCGAGCTCGGCCTGCGCCCGCTCGACGAGCGCGGGGTCGAGCTCGATCCCAATCACCTCGCCTTGGTCGCCCACGAGCGCGTGGAGCAGCGCTGCGCCGTAGCCCGTGCCCGCGCCGAGGTCGAGCACGCCGTCGCCCGGCTGCGGGTCGAGCATGCGGTAGACCATGGCATAGGCATGCATGGCGCTCACCGAGGCGAGCCGGGTCTCGTCGAGCGGGATCGCGAAATCCTTGGTGCTGGCATCGAGGGCCTCGACCGGCACGAAGCGCTCGCGCGGCACGGCGTCGATGGCCGCGAGGATCGGGTGATCGAGGGGCAGGCCCGCGATCGCGGCGACCGACTCGAGCT
>JBFIJN010000744.1:0-2743 GCA_041600735.1 Nannocystaceae bacterium | reverse complement strand
GGCTGGAGTGCCGTACGCGAGCTACCAGGGCACGTACAAGGACAAGGCCAACCGCGGGCGCAGCGAGGCCGAGCAAGCGGGGGGCCTCGCCGCGCTCGGCCGCCTGCGCGAGTCGTGGCAGGCGCAGTGGAGCCCGAGCACGGACATCGCGCTCGTCGAGGGCATCGCGCTGGGCAATTCGTTGCAGCAGGTCACCGATCAGCTGCTGGGTCAGCGGCTCGAGGCCGCGTCGACCACGGGCGAGGCCGCACACGTGCTGCTCGAGGCCGTCGTGACCGTGTGCCCGCGCCCGGCCGCCGATGCGATGGCGGCCTGCGATCGGCTCGCCGCCACCGATGATGATCTGCCCTCGCTCGCCCGCGCATGCATGTCGCTGTCGGGGCTCGTCTCGTATGGGTCCTCGCGCGACGCCCTCGCCGACCAGGGCAGCGAGGCCACGCTGCGCGCGCTGTGCCGCAAGACCTTCGATCGTGCGGTGCTGCGCCTGCGCCCCGCGTGCATGGGCGACGAGGACGCGGTCGCCGAGGTGCCGCGCGCGCTGCAGACCCTCCACGACATCGCGATGGCCCAGCCAGAGGTCGATCGCGAGGCCTGGCTCGCGGCCGCCCGGGCCCTGGCGGAGGACTACGCCGTGCACCCGCGCACGGCCGGAGTGGCCACCGCGCTGCTCTACCTCGCGCGGGCCATCGACGAGGACGAGGTGGCCACGTTCGTCAGCCAGCGGCTGTCCGACACGCTGCACCCCGAGGCCGCCGCCGGCTTCCTCGAGGGGTTCTTGCGCGTCAACGCGCTGGTGTTGGTGAAGAACCGCGCCGTGGTGCAGACGCTCGATACCTGGGTGACCCGCGTGGAGCCCGACGCGTTTCGCAACATCCTGCCGCTGCTGCGCCGCGTCTTCGGAGCGCTGGGCCCCACCGAGCGCCGCTACTTTCTCGAGAACCTCATCGGCGCGCGCGGCCTCGGCTCGCACGCCGCTACGGCCGTGGCCGTGATCACCACTACCGACGAAGCGAAGCTGGCCGAGGTGAGCGAAGACCTCGACGCGGCGCTCGGCGATCTCGACGACCTGCTGTGATGGATTTCGACCCCAAGGATCTGTCCCCCGAAGATCGGCTGTCGCTGCTGCGCTGGCGGCTCGCGCTCGGGCCCGAGGCCGAGCAGGTCGCGGGCGGCTGTAGCCTGGGCGGCCTGGGCGACGCGTCTGCGGCCGCGCTCGGCGTGGGCGGCGATCGCCTGGCGGACTTCGACAAGGCGATGGGCTTCGTCTACGGCGACGACCGCCGCGGCGGCAGCGGAGCCTCGCGCCCCTACATCCCCACGTGGCTCGCCAACCTGCGCGAGTTCTTCACCCAGGAGGTCGTCGCCCTGGTGCAGAAGGACGCGATCGAGCGCAAGAACATGAAGGCGCTGCTGTTCGAGCCCGAGACCCTCGCGCTGCTCGACCGCAACGTGGAGCTCGTGGCCACGCTCGTGAGCGCGCGCGGGATGGTGCCGGACAAGGCCAAGGCGATCGCGCGGCAGATCGTGCGCGAGGTCGTCGAGGAGCTGCGGCGCAAGCTCGAGTCGGAGGTGCGCACGGCCGTGTTCGGGGCGCTGCGCCGCGATCGCACCAGCCCGCTGCCGATCATGCGCAACCTCGACTGGAAGCGCACGATTCGCCGCAACCTGAAGGGCTGGGATGCGCAGCGCCAGCGCCTGGTGCCCGAGCGCTTCTACTTCTGGGCCAACCAACGCCGCCGCCACGAGTGGGACGTGGCGCTGCTGGTCGACCAGAGCGGCTCGATGGCGCAGAGCGTGGTCTACAGCTCGGTGATGGCCGCCATCTTCGCCTCGCTCGACGTGCTGCGCACGCGGCTCTTGTTGTTCGACACCGAGGTCGTCGACATGACCCCGCTGCTCTCCGATCCGGTGGAGCTGCTGTTCTCGGCCCAGCTCGGCGGCGGCACCGACATCAACCGCGCGGTGGCCTACGCCCAGGCCAACTTCATCGAGCGCCCCGACAAGACGCTCATGATCCTCATCACCGATCTCTACGAGGGCGGCAATGCCAAGGAGCTGGTCGCGCGCCTGCGCAAGCTCGTCGACAGCCGCGTGAAGGTGGTGACCCTGCTCGCGCTCTCCGACGGCGGCCACCCGAGCTACGACCACGGCCTGGCCAAGACCCTCACCGAGCTCGGCATCCCCTGCTTTGGCTGCACCCCCAAGAAGCTGGTGGGGCTGATGGAGCAGGTGCTGAAGGGCGGCGACCTGCGCGGGTTCACGAGCGAGGCCGCGGCCGCACACCGCTGATTGCAGGCGAACAGGAACGACCATGGCCGTGCGCACACTCTCGAGCTCGGATCTACGCACGGTCATCGACCGCGGCGAGCTACAGAAGGGCCAGACGATCCTCGACCAGGGCGGGCTGACCCACCTGGCGCGGACCGAGGACAAGCTGTTCGCCGAGGCGCAGGGCTCCGGCAGCGCGCCCTATCGCGTGTCGGTGATCTTCGGCGCCCGCGACCAGCTGAAGGGCAAGTGCAGCTGCCGCGCGGCGTGGAATCGACCGTTCTGCAAGCACTCTTCGGCGCTGGCCCTCGCGTGGTGCAAGACCCCCGAGGCATTTGCGGCCACCGAGGCGCCGCCTTCCGCCGCGGCCGCTCGTACCCCCGACAGTGGTGGTGGCACGAGCGAGGGCGAGGGCAGCGCACCGCGCAAGCGCCGGCGTGCGGCCGGCTCCGCGGGCGCGGAGAAGGTCGACAGC
>JBFIJN010000743.1:0-2751 GCA_041600735.1 Nannocystaceae bacterium | reverse complement strand
TCCGTCGTTTGGAGTAGACTCACAAAGTGCGGGAAGTTTGCCTTCCATTCACGAATGAAGAAGAACAGCGGACGCTCCGAATTGTCGACCGGCACGCCGCAGGGCAGGGTGCATACATCTTGGTAGTTGACGGTGACGTGCACGACGCTGCCGCTCTGCGCCGAGGCAGAGTTGATGTAGCGTGCGAGCTTGATCACCCCGCGCTCGGGATCCGGCCGCGCGTCGATCACATGGATGATGGGCCCCTGGGAGGGCGTGGCGGTGCGGATGAGCCCAATCCCGCCGCTTTCTTCGGCGGGGGCCCGGGGGTCGGAGGCGAGCTCGTCGGAGGCGAGCTCGTCGGAGGCGTTCTCGGCTCGCGGCGCCCCTGGCTGTGGGGGAGCCACGGCCATCCCTAGCGGAGCGGCGCTCGTGACACTGGCCCGAGCGATGGTCGGGACGTTGGACACCATGAGGAACGCCACCATCATCGTGATGACACGGGCGGCGGTGGAGAGGGGGGCCATCGACATCGAAGGATGGATGCCGCCGAAGGGTGCTCGACGCAAGCGAATTCACGCGATCGTTTGGGCCAAATTGCCTCGGGTGAGTGGCCCGTTTGGGCCCGAAGTCTCAGCTGTGCCTGCGGGTTGCCGGCCCCCAGTGCTTCACCGCACTGGCGATCTAGCCCCCGTCCGCCGCGGTCTCGACCACGTGCCAGCGCCCGTTCTCGTAGTCGAGCACGGTCGGGGCCGCGCGGCACTCGGCCACGGTCGCGTTCACGATGAGCGTCGGTCCGTCCTGCCAGTGACCGCGGTCTTCATGGATGTGACCGAACAGGTGCAGGCCGGGTCGGACCTCGCGTATGCGGGCGAGCAGGTCGTCGCAGCCCTCTCGACGACCGTCCGCGCAGCGGTCCCCGAAGCCGCGAGGCGGTCCGTGGGTGATGAGGATGTCGGTGGCCTCCGGGATCAGGGCCCAGCGCTCGGCCAGCGCGCGCCCGCGCGGGAGGTTGAAGGCCCAGTCGAAGAACGTGGGCTGCCACGGGCTGCCCCACACTCGCAGGCCCTCGATGGTGACGCCGCTGTCGAACAAGTAGGTCACGGCGCCAAGCAGCGCTCGCGCCTGCGCCGGGGTGCGGGCCAGGCCCCAGTCGTGGTTCCCCGCGACGACGAGCTTGTGTCGATGGGGCTGCGCGGCCAAGAATGCGCCCACGGCCTCGAGCTCGTCGAAGGTGCCCAGTCGCGTCATGTCGCCCGCGTGCACGAGCACGTCGCCGTCGGGCACGGTCAGAGCGGCATGGTACGAGTGGGTGTCGGCGAGGGCGACGAGGCGCATGGGCGTCGAGCATAGATCACCGGCACCCTGCGCGTGGTGATGCCGTCGCTCACAGGGCGCCGGTGGAGAAGAAGCGCACCTCGCCGTTGGGGTTGGAGTCGACGAAGCCCTGGCAGCTGGGGGGCTGCCAGTTGTACGCGACGGTGCCCTCGGCGAACTGCCGGATCGGGCACACCACGTCCTCGCGATCGACGTTGTCGGCGCGCGGCGTGTCCATGCACAGCACTCCGTGCCGGTCCCACATCGCCTCGACGACCTCGTCGGGCCCGAGCGAGGCGTAGACGTCGGCGAGGCTCTTGCCCACCTGCCCCGGGGAGAAGTCGTCCTGGATGCCGAGCAGGTTGCCGGGATAGGTATAGGGGTGGCCGTCGGCGCAGTAGTCGGCCCGCACGATGCGGTTGGCGAGCACGAAGCTCTCCACGCTCACCTCGGTGGGGTTGTAGCCGAACAGCGCGGCCTTGGCCGGTGCGCTGGCGCTGCAGCCCACGTGGTGGATGCCCTGGCCCACGTACTCCATCGCCCCGCTCTCGCCGTTCACGCTGAGGCCGTCGTAGATGCGGGCGATGCGATAGCCCCCGCTGTCCGCCTCGCACAAGGGCGCGATCGTGGCTCCGCTGATCGGGTCGACCTTCATGATCTCGTAGAAGTCGCCAGCCTCGGCGTCCTCGTGGTGATCGGTGAATTCGATCGCCACGGGGTGGTCGGCGTCGTCGAAGCCCCGCACGATGAAGCGCAGCTCGAGGCCGATGAGATCGGTACCCTCGAGGCGGTAGATCGGATCGCCAGGGTTGGGACCGACGGCGTTCACCGCAAAGTCGTCACCAGGCACCACGACCAGCTTGGGGGTGCCGGGAGGCGGCGGCGGGCCGACCTGGGTGGTGATGGGCCCGTAAGGGGTGTTGGCGAGCGAGATCCGGGTGTACTTGCTGTCGTAGCCGAAGCTGTTGGTGTGCCAGTCGCCGCCCAGATCGAACTCGTAGACGTCGCGGGCGCTCGAGCTGACCCACTGATGAGTGTTGAGGGTCTGACCGCTGCCCGTGCCCACGCCGTGCGTGCGAAAATCGCTCTTGCTGCCGCCCTCAGCGGTCTGATCGCACGCAGTGAGGCCGAGGCCGAGGCCGAGCGCGAGGATTAGGATCTTGCTGTCGTGGATCATCGTGGTTCCCTCCGTGCCCGCTACAGGGCACACCCGCCCGGGGAGTCACCGTCGGCGCCGGTTTCATTCAGCGATCGAAAGAAAAGTTGAAAGAGCGCGAAATTCATCCGATGAGTGCGGAATAACGCCGTTCTGACGCTGAGCGATCGAGGGGCGCAAGCGCGCGAGGCCTCGCTCGCGCGGCATCGCAGCCGCGTTGCGCGAGACGGTCGATGCAGGGACCATGGGCGTGGACGCCTTCGATGGACACCAGCGCCGAGTCGGACGAGCGGCGCGAC
>JBFIJN010000742.1:0-2774 GCA_041600735.1 Nannocystaceae bacterium | reverse complement strand
TCACGCCGCCGTCCAGGAGGCCTTCGACCACAGCGGCCACGTCGACGCGCCGGAGCTGTACGACCGCGTGGAGCAACAGCTCGACGAGTACGCAGGCCAGTGGATGTCGATGTACGCCGAGTCCTGTCGCGCTACCTTCGTCACGCAGCAGCAGAGCGAGCTGCTCTACGACCATCGCATGCGCTGCCTGGGGCGGCGGCGGGATCGGATGCGCTCGGCCATCGATGCGCTCGCTGGGATCACCGGGCCGCGGCAGGCCATCGGTCGCACGCTGCTGCCGTTCGTGCTTCCGCCGCTCGCCGAGTGTGCCGAGCTCGACACCGTGATGGCCGCCAACCCCGTGCCTTCCGACGCGGCGGCACGCGAGCGCATCGTGGCGCTGCGCGGCCGCATCGACGAGGTGGAGACCCTCCAGGCCGTGGGGGAGCTGCAAGCCGCCATGGTGCTGGCCCAAGACGTGGTCGACGATGCCCGCGAGGCCGCGTTCGCGCCCGTGCTCGCCGAGGCGCTGGGCAGCCTCGGCAGCCTGCAGGTCGCGGGGGGCTCGGCGCGCGAGGGGCAGGCCACGCTCGAGGCCTCGATCGCCGAGGCTGCGCTCGCCAAGGACGATCTCACCGCAGCGCGAGCGTGGACGTGGCTGATCTTCGCGCTGGTTCAGCAGCATCGACTCGACGAAGCGCAGGCGCTCGAGCTGGCGGCCAAGGCCGCGGTGGACCGCGCCAACGACGACGAGGTGCGAGGCTGGCTGCTCAACAACCTCGGCGCGCTGTACAGCGAGCGCGACGACTTCGACCGCTCGCGCTGGTACCTGCAGCAGGCGCTGGCGATCAAGACCCACACGCTCGGGCCTTCCCACGTCGACGTTGGGATCTCGTGGACCAACCTTGGCACGGCGCTCGCCGACGAGCGGCACCACGAGCAGGCGCGCGACGCCTTCGAACGCGCCCGGGCCGTGTTCGAAGCCACGGTGGGCACGGCCCACCCGCTCTACAACTATGCGGTCGAGGGCCTCTGCTTGGTCGAGGAGGCCGAGGGGCGCCATGCCCAGGCCGTGTCGCTGTGCGCTCGCGTGCTCGAGCACTTCGATGCCTCGCCCGGCTCCAACGTCACCATGGGCAACAGCCGCTTCGTCATGGCTCGCGCGCTGCGAGGGGTGGGGCGTGCGCAAGAAGCCCAGGAGCAGGCCCTCTTCGCGATCGAGCTGGTGCGGGTCGAGAACCCCACGCTGGCCGCGGAAATCGTGGAGTGGCTGGGGGTGCCGGCCGCCGTGCGCACCGAGGCGGAGTGAGGGGCCTGGCTCAGCCGCTCGCGGGCGGCGGCCAGGCCTCGCGCTCGATCATGTAGCGCACCACCTCGACCGGAACGCGCGGGTGGATGAACGTGCCCACGAAGCGCATGCCGCACTTGGTCATCACGCGGATCGAAGCGACGTTCTCCGCGAGCGCGCAGGCATCGACCGCGGGGTGCTCGAGTCGCTCGAACGCATGGGCCAGCAGCGCGCGCGCGCCCTCGCAGGCCAGCCCCCGCCCCCAGGCCGTGCGGCGCAGCCGGTACCCGAGCTCGAGCACGCTCTCGTCGGCCACGCTCGGTCGCAGGTGGAACCAACCGACGAATGCATCCTGCTCGTACGCCGCGAGGAACCCATACGGGTGCGCGTCCCAGCAGAGCATGCGCGGCAGCAGCTCTTGCTCGTAGCGCTCGCGCGAGTTGGGCGCGCCGGTGCTGATGTAGCGCATGACCTCGGGATCGGAGTCGAGCTCCACGAGGTCGGGCAGGTGGGCCTGCGTCAGGCGGCGAAGGTGCAGGCGAGCGGTGCGGATCTCGAGGGGCACGGCCACGCGCGGAGCATAGCCTCGAAGCGCGCGATCGCGACGGTCAGAAACGGCCCGAGAACGAGAGCCCCGCGCCGCCCGGCAGCAGCGCGGTGCCCAGCGAGAGCGCACGGTCGCGATAGAAGCGATCGTACGCGCGGCGGTGCGCGATCGCATAGGTGAGCATGCCCGACCCCGCTGCGATCAGCACCGCCCCCGCATCGCGCGTGGTGAAGGCCATCAGTCGCGCTCGCGTGGCGCACTTGGCATCGCGGCACGAGGCGAGCAGGCCCCACGAGAGCGCGCCCGTGGTCAGCCACGTGACCACGCCCGTGCCGATCAGGCTCATCCCCGCGATGCGCAGCCCCATCATCGGCTTGCCGCGGCGGTCGGCGAACACGTCGTCGTAGGCGCTGCGCTGCGCCCGGACGGCCGCCCCCGCCGACGCCAGCCCGATCGTGGCCAGCAGGCCCAGATCCGATTGCACGCGCAGCACCAGCGCCGGCAGCACCCCCGACGCGCAGCCCAGCAGCGCGCGCCCGTAGCCCTCGGCTTGGATCTCGGGATCCGTGGCCGCCTGCTCCGCGAGCGGATCGATGCAGCGCCGCTTCACCAGCACATGGGCCACGATCTGCTCGGAGAGCGCGGCCGAGAACGTGACGCCCGAGGCGATGAACAGGCCCAAGCCCGAGTAAGGCGGGCGCTCCGGCGGCGGCAGGCGGATCGCACGACGCTCCTCGCGATCCTCGGGCCCGAGGTCGCCGCCTCGCGAGGCCCCACGCGCGCCGCCTTTGGAGGGCGCTGCGGTAGGCTCGCCGCTCGCGGGTGTCTCGCGCGGCGCGGGTCCGCGTGGCTCCGGCTGCGGAGGCTCGGGCGGCTCCATCACGCTGGGTGTTGGGGAGCTCGGCGAAGGGGAGGGGAGCCCCGGCGGCGGCGTGGCGCGGGCGGCTGGCGGCACCGGGG
>JBFIJN010000741.1:0-2790 GCA_041600735.1 Nannocystaceae bacterium | reverse complement strand
GCGGAGTGGAAGCGGGCGAGCAGTCCCGCCGCCGCGTGGGCCTGGGCCGTGCTGCGCACGACATCGAAGCTGACCCCCGGCATGCGCGTCATCAGCCGCCACACGTCGCCCTCGCGCGCTATGTAGAGCTCGCCGGCCGGCGTGGGGTGGAGGCGCGGGGTTGCCATGCCGCCGCGGGCGAGGTGCGCGGTGACGGCCTCGATGTCGTGGTGGATCGCGGGGGAGAACACCGGGTGCACGCGCTGGAGCACGAGCGCGGCGGTGTCGGTCTCGACGGCGAACGTGTCGTTGATGAGCCCACGGCCGAGCGGCGCCACCTGCCGAGGCGCTACGCCGAAGCTCGGCAGCATCGCTCGGGCCTGGGCCAGCGTGGCGGGGACTCGGCTCACGCGGGGAGCGTGCGTCAGGCTGCGGCGCAGGACAAGCCCGCGGCATGCGACTCGCCCTCGCGCGCACGGGGCACGGAGTCGATGTATTCTCGGTCCATGACCAACCGGAGCCGCTCGCTGCCTCATGTGCGCTCCTTGGCCGCTCTCGCGTGCACCTTGCTGGCGTGCTGCGGGCCCGCCGAGCCCAACGACGACGGCACGGGGGCGCAGACCACGGAAGCACAGACCACGGGGGGACAGACCACTACGGCGAGCGCGACCGCGTCGTCCAGCCAGAGCGGTTCGTCGACGGTGGGCGTCGACGGATCCGAGAGCGGTCCGCCCGAGTGCACGGTGGCGAACTACGACTGCCCCGCTGGCTTCGCGTGCTCACAGCTCGGCCCCTTCGAACCACCGTTCTGCGAGCCCATCCCCGAGGGTGGCTGCACCGCCGTCGATCCATGCCCAGACGGCTTCACATGCATGTCGGGCTCGCACCACACCGAGATCGGAGAGTGCGAGCCCATCGACGAGAGTAGCTCGAGCGGGAGCAGCAGCGGGTCGAGCGGGTCGAGCGGCACCGGCTGAGGCCTACGCCAGCACCTCGGCGAAGAACTGCGCCATCTCGGCCCAGGAGCGGCGGTCGGCGTCGGCATCGTAGACCGTGCCGAAGTCGCGATCGTTCGCGGCGGGGTTGGTGAACGCGTGCACCACTCCGGGGTACGCGTGCAGCCGCCAGTCCGCATGGATGCGCTGCATCTCCTGGGCGAACGCACCCACGTCGGCGGGCGGGACCATGGGGTCGTCCTGGCCGTGCAGCACGAGGAGCTGCGCGTGCACCTTGGCGTCGAGTGGCGCCCCGATCTTCAGCAGGCCGTGGAAGCTCACCACGCCGCGGAGCCGCAGCCCCATGCGTGCGGCAAGGATCGCGCACAGCCCACCGAAGCAGAACCCGATCGCGCCCATGCGATCCGCGTCGACTCCGTCGAGCCCGCGGACGGCCTCGTAGGCTGCGGTGAGGCGCCGTCGCAGGCGCGCGGGATCCTCGACCAGCGGCGTCATCAGAGCTCGGCTCGATGCCTGGTCGGTGCCGCGCTTGCCCACGCCGTAGAGGTCGATCGCGGCGCCGATGTAGCCGAGCTCGGCGAGCTGCCGGGCCTTGCGCTCCATCAGCTCGTCACGGCCGCCCCACGCGTGGCACACGAGGATCGCCGGTCGCGGGCCCGGCGACGTGGGGCGAGCGATGAAGGCGTCGAAGGCGTCGGTGGCTTCGGTGTAGTGGATGGTTTCCGTGCTCATGATCGTGGGCTCGCGCGAGCAGCATCATCGCATGATGTCGGCGGCGGCGCGACGGGTGCAGGCCACTGCAATTGCCTCCTCGGATCACGACCCCAGCGCCTCGGTCAACGTGTGTCGTCGAGCCTACTGTCTTCGGCGGAGTAGATCGGTCCACTCGCGGACATCACTTCGACGCTCACGTAGCGCACCCGCAGCTCGCTGGGCACACCCACGTCGCGCGGCGGCAAGGCGCGCTCCATCGCAGCGACGTCGGAGGCGGTAAACGGTCTCGGGCCGCGCACCACCGCTCGGA
The DNA here is from genome assembly GCA_041600735.1 of Nannocystaceae bacterium. GTDB lineage: Bacteria > Myxococcota_A > Polyangia > Nannocystales > Nannocystaceae > Paraliomyxa. The sequence goes on along the minus strand of JBFIJN010000741.1, from coordinate 831 downwards.
CCAGGACATGGTCCTCGCTCGGAGTGAAGCGCACGTCTGCGAGATACGAGCCCGGGTGGCGCTCGAGCTCGACTTCGAGCGCTCGGCGGACGCCATTCTGGTAGAGGAGCAGACCGATCGTGCCATTGAGGTTGGCCACCAACAGTGCACCGAGCACGAGCAATGCGAGGACGCTCGCCCCGTTCTCCAGGATCCGGCCCCACTTCCGATTTCTGCGGTCCGTCACCCGATGGAAGCCATTCACGACGAAGACGACGGAAGATGCGAACTGAATTGCGATGATGTTCGTCAGCGCCAGCAGGAATGCGCCTCCGGAGAGCGCAAATTCACCGCGGGCCAAGAACATGCTCGAGGTCGCCAGCGGGGGCACGAGGGCGGTCGCGATCGCCACGCCGACCAGCGCCGCGCTCAGCCGCGGCGAGATGGATGCGTAGGCTCCGGCCGCCCCGCCGCCGAGGGCAATCATGAGGTCCAAGAAGTTGGGCGCGGTGCGGACCATCATCTCTCGGGTCGCCGGAATGTTCCCGTGCAGGGCGCCAATGACGAAGGCCGTGGTCAGCACCAAGAGGACCCCGCCCAGGACCGTCATCGTCGCCCGCCACAGGAGTCGATTGTTGCCGTCCACGAGCGCCAGGCCGGCCGCCGAGATCGGGCCCAGCAGCATCGCGATGATCATGGCGCCGATGACCACCGCGGCGCTGTCGGCAAGCAGGCCGTAGGATGCAACGGTCGCCGCCAGGACGTTCATGATCACGTAGGCCGCATCGAACGACGAGCCTTCGGAGACCTTCTCTCGAATCGACGCTCTCGCGGCCTCGCGGGCCGCCGCTT
>JBFIJN010000740.1:0-2798 GCA_041600735.1 Nannocystaceae bacterium | reverse complement strand
GTCGGCGACTACTCGACGGTGATGAGCAGCGCCGCGCTGTCGAGGTTGCCGAACGAGTCGCGGGCGCGCAGCACCACCCGATGCACGCCCGGTCGTAGATCAGTGAGGGTGGCCGCGATCGTCTCTTGCGGCTCGTCGAACAGCCCGTCGCTCGCGGCCACGGAGCGGAACGGCCCGTCATCGACGCGGTAGGCCACGTCGTGCACGTAGCCGCCCTCGTCGCGAATGGTGGCGCTCAGCTTGCCGCCGCCAAAGCGGAGGTCCTCGATCCTCGGGCGCTGGCGGTCGACCACGAACGGGGCGCTGCGCAGCTGGTCGGTGCGAGCGTGGCCGCTCCCGTTGCTGGGCTCGTCGCTGGCCACCACCTGGATCTCGTACACGCCGTTGGGCACGCTGCTGAGATCCCACTGGAGCTCGCGCTTGGTGACGGGTGAGTCGCGGTCGTGCAGCGGGATCCACTGGGTCTCGCCCGTGCCCTCGGGCCGCGCCCGCACGTCGTACATCAGCTCGTCCTCGTCGCGCGCGTCCACCTTCCAGCGGATCGTGACCTTGGTGCTGGGCTCGTCGTCGGATTGCTCGCTGAGCTCGGGGCGCTGCACCTCGACGTTGGTGAGCAGCGGGGCCAGGTTCTCGGGGGCGTAGAACTGCTCGAGCGAGCGCAGCTCGGCGTCGGGCGAGCCGAGGCCCACCTCGATCTGCAGGTAGCGGCGGCGCCCCAGCGTGCGCAGCGTGCCGCGAAAACCAGCGCCGGGCTCGTTGCCGAGCGTGATGGGGGTCCACGACGACCAGCGATCGTCGACCTCGTCGCTGGGGCCGACCCGGGCGCGCACGGACAGCGGCCCCTTGCCGCGCAGCGCCAGCGCGCCGAAGTCGGAGGGCTGCTTGGCGTCGAGCACCTTGGTGCGATAGAGGGCCTTCTTGGCCGGCGCCGCCTCGAGGTGATATGCGCCCGCGCCCTGGCCCACGGTGGCGAAGATCGGACCCTTGGCGGCGCGGCACAGCGCGGTGGTCTGGCGCTCTTCGAAGTCGGCGACGGTGGAGACGTCGCGGGGCCCTCGCAGGCGGTAGACCTTGCCGTCGGCCGACGATGACAGCAGCACCGTGCCTACGTCGTCGAGCGTGAGCATGGAGGTGAAGTACTGGCCGTCGCGCGAGAACCACTGGTCCCACGGCGCCTCGCTGGCGCGCTCGAAGTCGCGGCCGGGGCCCAGATCGACGTGGAAGACGACGCCGTCGGACTTGGTGGGGCGCGTCTGCTGCAGGTCGCCGACCGGCGGGGCCCCCACGAGGCTCGTGCGCGCGAGGTTCTTCGTGAGCGCATCGACGGTGGTGATCTGTCGGTCCTCGAACGTGTTGACGGCCGCGAGGAGCCCGGTGCGGGTGAGCGCCAGGGCGCGCAGCTCGTCACCCTCGAGGTCCTTGAGCAGCACGCCCTTGATGTCCTTGTCGACCCGCAACAGGCGCGCGCTGGGCGAGGTGCCCACGAGCAGCGTGCCGCCCACGGGCAGCAGGCTGAGGATGTGCTTGTCGCTGTCGTCGAGGACCACCTTGGGGTCCTTGCCGTCGAGGCCCATCGCGAACAGCTCGCCCTTGGGGCCCGTGCCCGCATAGAGCTTGCCGTCGTGCACGACCAGCGCCCACACCTGCTCGACGGCCAGCGTGGCGAAGGGCGAGAGCTTGCCGCGCCCGTCCATGCGCTGCAGCGTGCCCCCAGGCAGCGTGGCCACGACCACGTCGCCGCCGGGGAGCTCGGCCATCGCGGTCACCACGACCCCATCGAGCTCGGCCAGCGGCTCGACCACGAGCTTGCCCTTGTCCTTGCCGCGGCTCTCGATGCGCACGCGCTTCACCGCGGACTTGTCGGCGGTGCCGATGAGCACGTCGTCCTTGCGGCCCAGACACGAGAACACGGAGGCCGCGTCGGTCACCTCGCCCTTGGCGGGGAGGAAGCCGGTGGTCACGCGGCCGCTCGACTCGATCGCCGCGCCCTCGGTCTCGCCGGCATCGAGGTCGCCGTGATCGGACAGCGTGAAGCTGCGGGTGCCGCCGGCGGAGGCTGGAGCAGGCAGCAGCAGCGCCGCCGCGGCGACCAGCCCGGCGAGCGACGAGTGAAGAGGCCCGCGGGAGGGGGTCGGTGGCATGCGGTGGGTCATGGCGCGTCGTCGAAGGTCTTGCGGGGGAGCACGTCGAGCACCAGCGTGTGCTGGCCCTCGATGATCGTCTCGGTGGGCAGCACGCGTCGCGCGAGGCGCTTGAAGCGGACGGCGTCGGCCGTGCTGCCCCGATCCACGAGCGACTCGAGCACGCTGTCGGGCATGTCCTCGATCAGCCCGTGGCGCGTCGAGAGGCCCTCGCCCTGGCGGTAGATGCTGGCCACCAGCGAGCGTGAGGGATAGGTGTGCCCGATCGTCTGCAGCAGCGTCTCGAGCGAGTCGGCCAGCGGCCGGTAGGGCACCGCTCCATCGCCGCCGATGATCTCGATCTTGATCTCTTCGTCGCCCGCATCGTCGGGGATGCGCAGCGGCACCACCAGCTCGCGGGTGTCGCCCTTGAACGCCCGTAGCGTGACGGCCAGGCGCACCACGTCGCCCGCACGGATCTCGCTCTCGAGCAGTCGCACGTGCTCGATCGATTCCACCGGCGAGCCGTACTGCATGCGGATCTCGTGGGTGGTGCCGCGGATCTTGGCGACCTCGAACTGGTTGTCGAGCGCGGCCATCACCGCGAGCACGCCGCGGCTGCGCCCCAAGATGCGGCCCTGTAGGCCCTGCTCGAAGAACACCTGCTCGTCGATCGCG
>JBFIJN010000739.1:0-2802 GCA_041600735.1 Nannocystaceae bacterium | reverse complement strand
ACGGAGCGCGGCTCGCCGCTCGCCAGACCAGCGAGGAGCAACTCCTCGAGCTCCTCGCGCGTGGCCACCGGCTTGGCGGGGTCGTGCTTCTTTGGTGCGGTCACAGCTACTCGCGGGCGGATGGACCCTGCCGATGGATCCTGCCCGAGATGGATCCTGCCCGAAGGTAGTGCGGATGCTCCTCGTGGACAATGATCCGCCCCGAGAGAAATCCGTACGGATCCTGTTCCGGGCCCCGGACACTACCTTCGGGCTGGACCCTGCCGGACCCTGCCGACGTCCCGCACCCGAGATCTACCCACGTGTCGGTTGAGCCATCCGACCCGGGTTCTTCGGGCCACACGATCGAGAGCCAACTGAACCTCGAAAAGCGGTAATCTCTTGGCCTGCCCGCCTGTACCATCGGCCCCGCCGCGCGCGGGACACGGGATCGAAGATGACGGAGAGCTCGTCCGGCAAAAGTGATGGCGATTCCGGCGGCTGGACGATCGGCGATCTCGACGTCGTGCGCCCCCGGGATGAGGCTCCCGACCCGCTCGCGGTGTGGACCAAGCTCGGGCTCGCATGCCTGTTCCTTGCCGTCGCGGCGCCGCTGGTCGGGCTCAGTGGGCTGTTGACGACCGCATTGCTGGCACAGCTCGCGGCGGCGGGTCTCGAGGTCTCCCATGCCACGCTGCCCGCGATGTCGGTGCCCACCGACTGGGACTTGCGCTTGGCCTACGTGCTGGCGCTCGCGGTCATGGGCGTGCGAGCCGGCGTCTCACGTCTTCCGCGGCCCACCTGGAAGGTCGCCGGGCTCGGTCCCTGGCGCTGGTGGTTGTTGCTCGGCGGCAGCCTATGGTTGGCCTGCGGAGCGGCGCTCGTATTCGAGCGCCGCATGTTCGACATCGCCGACTCCTTGCACTTGGTGGTCCTGGGAAGCACATGGCTGTGGAGTACGGCGACCGCGATGTGGCTCATCGCGTCGATCGGCCGAGCCGGGGTGGTGTTGCTGGCGGTAGCCGCCCAACGTTCGAGGATCGTGAGCGGCTCGGTGGCCGTGGTGGGCCTCGCCGCGATGACGATCGCATCCACCGTGCTTGCCAACCCGGAGAAGCTCGACCGCGAGGACGTCCGTCGCGGTGCGCCGTTGGTCGCGGCCGTACTCGATGAGATCGACGAGGCTGTTCGACTCCTGCAGCGCCGGTCGGCGAGAGGAGGCGGGACCACGCCCGCGCTTCCTCCGGCTGGCGGCGGCAGTGTCGCGGACGATCGCTATACGACCGAGCAGTGCATGGAGGCGCTCGTGAAGAAACCACCGAACAAGTCGCTCTCGCCTGTGGATGAGGTCATCGAGAACATCGTGGGGAGGGTTCGAGACCGCGATCTTGCCCGCGAGATCGTCCATACGAAGTTGATCAAGATCTGCACCAACAACCCGGAGCGGGAGGGCGAGCTCGTGAACCTGCTCCAACGTGCGGCGACCTTCGGCGCCACCGACATCCAGAGAGACAGCTACCGTCTGGTTGGTGCTTCGGGGTGGGACCAAGGCGATGTCCACGCCCACTGCCCTAGCTTCTTCGACGGCCGGTCGGAGGAAGGGACCTCGTTCGAGGACGTCCTCCACGAGCGGTCCATCTTCCAGCTGGCGATGAAGAAGCTCTCCTCCGAGGACCAACGCCTGATCCACGAGCGGTTCTTCGAGGGTCTCGAGTACGAGGACATGGCGAGGACCCGGAGCCAGACCAAGTCGGCGATCAATCGCCGTACGACCCGTGCCGTCGCGCGGTTGCGAGAGCAAATCGCAAGCCTTTGTCTCTAGCAACGATGCCGGCCAGCGCGACAAGAAAAGAAATCGACATCGCCCTGTCCGATTCGCGGTCGCTCCCCGAGGTGCTTCTATGGCACCTCGAAATCACCTCCCCTCCCCCGCCGTAGTCCCGCCGGCGGTCAACTTCCACCTCTACAAGCGCTGCAATTACCGCTGCCGGTTCTGCTTCGCGACCTACCGCGACATCGAAGGCCAGCTCTCGCTCGACGACGCCAAGGCCTTGCTCCAGCTCTTGCGCCAGGCCGGTGCGCAGAAGCTGAACTTCGCGGGCGGTGAGCCCACGTTGCACCCGCAGATCGGCGCGCTCGTGGCCGAGTCCAAGCGGCTGGGCTTCACCACCACGCTCATCACCAACGGCGCTCGCCTGCACCGGCTGCTCGACGCGCACGCGGAGCACATCGACTGGGTGGGGCTCTCGGTCGACAGCGCCGACGAGGCCGTGCAGGCCGCGCTCGGGCGCGGTTGCGGGGGGCACGTGGAGCGCAGCCGTGTGCTCGCGGCTCGGGTTCATGCACTCGGGCTCGGCCTCAAGCTGAACTCCGTGGTCACCGCGCTCAACTGGCGCGAGGACATGACCGCATTCCTGCGCGAGCTTCGGCCCGCGCGCTGGAAGGTGTTCCAGGTGCTCGCGATCGCGGGGCAGAACGACGGCGATGTGGAGCCGCTGCTCGTCTCGCGCGAGCAGTTCGAGGCGTTCGTCGAGCGCCACCGCGCGCTCGATGCCGAGGGGCTCGGGCCGATCGCGGAGGACAACGACGCGATGACCGACTCCTACGCGATGATCGATCCGCTCGGCCGCTTCTACGGCAACCACGAGGGCCGCTACGTGTACAGCCGCCCGATCCTCGAGATCGGCGTGGCCGCGGCGCTCGCCGAGGTCGACTTCGAGGTGAAGCGCCTCGTCGCGCGGGGAGGGCTCTACCCATGGCGGCGATGAAGCGAAGCCGACGACGGTGGGTGCTCGCGCTGGTCGGCGGCGTCGTCGGTCGCGT
>JBFIJN010000738.1:0-2804 GCA_041600735.1 Nannocystaceae bacterium | reverse complement strand
GCGCGGGCGGGAACGCCGTCAGCGTCCCGCAGACCAAGGCGCGAGGAGGGAGTTGGTCGGGCACCAGTGACTGACGAGCAACGCCGGGCTGCGGGACGGGGGCGGTGTTCCCGTTCGTGTGACAATGAGGGACACCCCCTAAGGCTGGCGCCTCACCAACCGCGGAGGCTGGCCACGGCCGGCGCCGCGGCCATCGAGGGGTCGCGCAGCACCAGCTCGACCCGCTCGAGCAGCTGATCGGGCGTAAACGGCTTGTCGATGAGCCAGGCCAGGTCGTCTTCGTCGAGCCCCGGGCGGTTGTCGCCCGGGTAGCCCGACATGAACAGCACTGGCAATCCGGGGCGTCGCGCGCGGAGCTCCTGCGCCATGCCCACGCCATCGAGGCCGGGCATCACGATGTCGGTGAGCACGAGATCGATGTCCTCGCGCTCGGAGAAGCGGCGCAGCCCAGTCTCGCCGTCGGGCGCCGCCAGCACCTCGTAGCCGCGCCGCCCGAGGATCCGCGCCACCAGCCGACGGATCGCAGGCTCGTCTTCGACGACCAGCACGGTGACACGCCGCGTGGCCTCGATCTCTTCCTCGACCGCACCCGAGCGGTGCAAGAACACCTCGAAGCGCGCGCCTTGGCCAGGCTGGCTGTGCACCTGCACGGAGCCCCCGAGGTGCTGCACGATCCCGTAGACGGTCGCGAGCCCCATCCCGGTGCCGCCCTGCGAGGCCTTGGTGGTGAAGAACGGCTCGAACACGCGCGCACGCGTGGCTGCGTCCATGCCGGTGCCCGTATCGGAGACCGCGAGCATCAGCATGGGCGGGCCGCCGGCGCTGCCTTCGGGGCGGCCCAGGGCGGTCTCGAGCACCACCGTCCCGCCCCACGGCATCGCCTCGCGTGCATTGAGCACCAGGTTCATCACCACTTGCTCGATCTGCGCGGGATCGGCCTCGAGGTGATCGTGGCGCGCCTCGAGGCGCAGCTCCAGGGTCACGTCCTCTCCGATCAAGCGCCGCAGCAGCCGGCTCATGTCGGTGAGCAGCGGGTGGAGCTCGAGGTGCTGGGCCTTGCCGGGGCGGCGACGCCCGAACGTGAGTAGCTGACGCGTGAGCGCGCTGGCCCGCTGCGCGGCCTCGACCAGCGTGGCGAGATCGCGACTGACGACGGCGTCGCGCGGCAGGTCCTCCTGCATGAGGTCGGCCGTGCTCAGGATCACCGTGAGCAGGTTGTTGAAGTCGTGCGCGATGCCGCCAGCGAGGCGCCCCAGGGCCTCCATCTTGCTGGCCTGCACGAGCTGCTGCTGCGCCTGCGCGAGCTCGTCGAGGCTGCTCTGCAGCCGCTGGTTGCTCTCGGCCAGCTCGTCGGCCTGATGGCGCAGGTCATGGGCCAAGCGAGCGTTGTGGAGCACGCGCTCGACGTGCCCCGCCACGAGCTGGAGGTACGGCACGTGTCGCTCGCCCAGCACCTCCGCGGTCGCGCTGGTGTGTCGCCCCTGGAACTGGCACAGGGTAATGAGCCACTCGACCCCGCCGTCCACGCGCACGGGCACGGCCATGGCTTGCTCGATCGAGCAACCCGGCTCCCCGCTCGAGCGCTCACGGCTCTCGAGCGCCCGCAGCAGGCCCGTTGCGTGCAGCTCGTCGCCGGGCCGCACGAGGAACGGTCGGTCGAACGCGGGAAACGGGGTGCCATCGTCGAGCGCCAGCGGCTCGCCGGCGAGCTCGAGCTGTACTACGCCATCGGCCCCGAGCAGCACGCGAAGCAAGACGACGCGATCGATGTCGAACTCGCTGTCGAGCAGCTCGGTGACGTTGCCGAGGATCTCGTCGGGGGTCGCGAAGCTGGAGCAGCGCAGCACACACTCGCTGAGCGCTCGTACCTGGGCCAATTGGCGAGCGACGGCACCTTCGACGGAGTCGCCGGCGTCAGGAGAGGCTCTCGTGCCCGTAGCCGTCGTCATCGGTGTCTCCCCCTGTGGCCGCGCGCGGCACGACCGGGCCGATGCTACGCAGTCGCACGCGTGCGAGCAATCGCAGCGTGCCTTGGTTCGGAGTCACAGCAGTAGCGAAAGCGCCCACCCCATGACCGCTTCGCGGCCGGGGGCGCCGTCGATCGACTCGAACGGAAAGCCCAAGTGCAGCACGGCGCCTGGTCCGGCGTGGAGCACCGCCGCTCCGTCTGCGGTCCCGCGCACATACTCGGCAACGAGCTCGGCACCGGCGAACGGGGCGATGCGATCCGCAAATGCCACGTTCATCGCCCCGGGCGTGTAGAAGCGCAGCAGGCCGGCCTCGTCGAGCGATCCCCGCCCGCGCACGAAGTACGTGCCCGCATCGTCACCCAAGTACTCGGCGTGCAGCACCTCGGCGTAGAACGCCTGGTCGGCCGCGTTGCCCAGCGCCACCAGATCCCAGCCGATCTCGGCGCCAGACACCATCAACGCCCCGTCGTTGGCGAGATAGTCGCTCACGAGCGCCTGCTCGGCCGGACTGAAGGTCTCGTCTTCGCTGCTCTCCTCGCCCAGCACCCACACGACCAGATCGTAGTCGTCGAGCACCACGACCCCGTCGATGATGGCTTCGTTGGCCGCGGTGTCGAAGCCAACGCCGCTGCCCAGCAGCGCTCGCGCATGAACGGCTGCGAAGTCGTGACCGCGGCCCAGCGGGTTCTCGACCACCGGCTGGGCTTGCCAGCGGTCGTTGCCATCGACCACCAACACGCGGACCTCGGCGTCGTCGACCCACGTCGCGTAGACATCGGAAAGCTCGCCCTCCCCCGCGGGACCGACCGCGCTCACCCGCACGAACAGCGGCGG
>JBFIJN010000737.1:0-2821 GCA_041600735.1 Nannocystaceae bacterium | reverse complement strand
GTTGCGCGAGATCCCCAGCATCTTCGCCGCGCGGGTCTGGTTGCCCGCGCACTGCTCGAGCGCATCGATGATGCGCACGCGCTCGGGATCATCCTCGCCCGCCACGGGCGCCGCCACGGCAGCAAATGGGCCGGTCAGCCCGGTCAGCCCAGCCGCGGCGGCCCCGGCACCGACGGCCTCCATCTTGACCGGTAGCTGCTCGAGGGTGATCACATCACCGGTCGTCAACAGCACGGCGCGCTCGATCGTGTTCTGCAGCTCGCGGATGTTGCCCGGCCACGGATAGCGGGTGAGCCAGTCGAGCGCCTCGGGGGTGAGCCGCGGAGCCTTGTCGTGCCCGGCACGCTTGCTCGCATCCGCGATGAACTTGAGCGCGAGTCCTTCGATCTCGCCCAAGCGCTGGCGCAGCGGCGGGATCACCAGCGCGATGCCGTTCAGGCGATAGAACAGGTCCGAACGAAATGCACCATCGATGATGGCCTTGTTGAGATCGCGGTTGGTCGCGGCGATGAAGCGAATGTCGAACGGCTTGGCCCGCAGCCCGCCCACCCGCCGCACGGCCCGCTCCTCGAGCACGCGCAGCAGCTTGACCTGAACGGACATCGGCAGCTCGCCGACCTCGTCGAGGAACACCGTGCCCTCGTTGGCGGCCTCGAGCAGGCCGAGCTTGAGCTCCACCGCCCCGGTGAACGCCCCCTTCTCGTGGCCGAACAGCTCGCTCTCGAGCAGCTGCTCGGTGAGCGCCCCGCAGTTGAGCGCGAGGAACGGCTTGTCGGCGCGGGGCGACATCGCGTGGATCTTGCGCGAGAGCACGTCCTTGCCCACGCCGGTCTCGCCGAGCAACAACACGCTGATCGTGCTCTTCGCGACGCGCTCGGCCAGCTGGTAGAGGCTGGCCATGGCGCGGTCCTGGATCACGATTCCGCTGTCGAGCACGCCGGCGCCGCTCGGGGCTCGGTTGGCCTCGGTGCCGAACGGGTCCTGCACCATCAGCAGCACGGAGCCGACCTCGAAGGTCTCGCCCGCGGCCACGGGCACGCGCTCCTCGGGCTTGATGCGCCTTCCCCGCACTCGCGTGCCGTTGGAGCTTCCCGAGTCGCTCACGTGGATCTCGTTGTTGCGACCGAAGAGCAGCGTGGCGTGGTCGCGCGAGACGGAGGGGTCGTCGATGCGGAGATCCACCTCGTCCCCGCGGCCGACCTTGAACGCGCCCGACTGGGGCAGCGCGTGCGTGCTCGCGCGATCCGCCGCGATCACGAGCAGGCGCCGACCCAGGCGCTCCACTTGGGACGTGACGGGTATCGTGCTGGGAACCTCGGCGCGAACGGATCGAGGAGGTCCTTTGGGCTTGTCCGGATCGGGCATCGGCAGGAGCGCGTCGCGAGTCTAACAGCGCTCCGTGCCGGTTTGCCTGCGGCGTGGCTGGGTCCTCGGGCTCGGTTAGCAATGGTAGTCTCGGCGCGCCGTACGAGGGCGTGGACGGGCTCGCCGGGCTCGAGCGGCGGCGGGCACCGCCTGCGCCTGCCGGCCGTGCTCCGGGGTACGGCCGCCTCGACGTGTGCACGGAGCCTGCCGCATGCTCGTTCGCGGTGGGCACCCAAGACACCACGCAGCTCAACGATCACACGCGTGCGTGGCCGATCGATGCAGCGGCGGACGCAGCACCGCTGCCGCGGGGGGCTCGCGTGGGTCGCTACCTGGTCCTCGACGAGCTCGGGCGCGGGGGCATGGGCGTGGTGTATCGCGCCTACGATCCCGAGCTCGACCGCCCGCTGGCGCTCAAGCGCTTGCGCCTGCGCGATGTGCCGCGCGACTCGCCCGCCCACGTCCGCCTGCGCCGCGAGGCGCAGACGCTGGCGCGACTCTCCGATCCGCACGTGGTCACGATCTACGACGTCGGCGAGGACGAGGCGGGCCTGTTCATCGCGATGGAGCTCGTCGAAGGCGAAGACCTCGCGGGGTGGCTCGGCCACGGCCCGCACGAGTGGCCCGCCGTAGTGGAGCGGCTCAGCGGCGCAGGACGAGGGCTGGCCGCCGCTCACCGCGTGGGCGTGGTGCACCGCGACTTCAAGCCGGCCAACGTGCTGCTGGGCGCCGATGGACGGGTGGCCGTGACCGACTTCGGCCTCGCCCGCCCCGAGGTGACGAGCGTGAACGACACGCCCGCCGGCGAGGCGAGGCCGCTCGAGCCCGACACCGTCGACATTGCAGGACCCGCGCTCACCGATGCGGGCGCGCGCGTGGGCACCCCGATGTACATGGCGCCCGAGCAGCACGCTGGGATGCCCGCCGATGCCCGCGCCGATCAATACTCGTTCTGCATCGCGCTGTTCGAGGGGCTGTATGGCTGCCGCCCGTTCACGGGCGCCGATGCGGCGACCTTGGCCGCGCACAAGCGCGAGGGGCTGCAGCAGTGGCCCGACGAGGGTGCGACCGCGCCGCCGCGGCCGATCCCCGCTCGACTACGGCGGGTGCTGACGCGCGGGCTACAGCCCGATCCCGAGCAGCGCTTCGCCAGTATGGAGGAGCTGCTGGCCCAGCTCGATCCGGGTACTCGGCGGCGCTCCACCGCCGCGGCGGTGGCGGTGGTGGGGCTCGCGACGCTCGCGATCGTGGGGGTGAGCCGCGGGAGCACGGAGCCCGACCCGTGCGGGAGTTCGGCGCAGGCGCTGGGCACCACGTGGGATGCGGCGACGCGCGAGGCCGCGACCACGCGCTTGGCGGACGTCGCCCTGCCCTACGCGGCGCGGGCGGCCGAGACCACCACCGCTGCGCTCGACGCATGGGCCGAGCACTGGACCACGACGCATCGCGAGATCTG
>JBFIJN010000736.1:0-2840 GCA_041600735.1 Nannocystaceae bacterium | reverse complement strand
GGCCAAGGCGCGCTGGGAGCTCAAGCAGAAGATCGGCACCGAGGTGCGCCGCGAGCTCGAGAAGGATCAACGCAAGCATCTCCTGCGCCAGCAGCTGCGCGCGATCCAGAAGGAGCTGGGCGAGGGCGGTGATGCCGAGGACGCGCTGGCCAAGCTCGAGGAGCGCCTCGACGCCGCCGGCCTGCCCGACGAAGCGCGCGAGACCGTCGACCGCGAGCTCGGCCGCCTGCGCAGCATCGGCAACCAGTCGCCAGAGTCGCACGTGATTCGCACGTATCTCGAGTGGATCGCCGACCTGCCCTGGGACGCGCGCGCCGAGCTGACCGGGGACATCGAGGCCGTGGCCAAGAAGCTCGACGAGGATCACTTCGGGCTCGACAAGGTCAAGCAGCGGATCCTCGAGCACCTGGCGGTCGTGCAGCTCTCGGGCAGCAACAAGGGCCCGATCCTGTGCCTCCAGGGCCCGCCCGGGGTCGGCAAGACCTCGCTGGGGCAGTCGATCGCCGACGCGACCGGGCGCCCGTTCATTCGCGTGTCGCTGGGTGGCGTGCGCGACGAGGCCGAGATCCGTGGGCACCGGCGCACGTACGTGGGCGCGCTGCCGGGGCGCCTCGTCAATGCGCTGCGCAAGGTGAAGGTGAAGAACCCGGTGATCTTGCTCGACGAGGTCGACAAGCTCGGTCAGGGCTGGATGGGCTCGCCCGAGGCGGCGCTGCTCGAGCTGCTCGACCCCGAGCAGAACAAGACCTTCACCGACCACTACCTCGAGCTGCCGTTCGACCTCTCCGAGGTGATGTTCATCGCCACCGCGAACACGCTCGAGCCGCTCTCGGCCCCCTTGCGCGATCGCATGGAGATCATCCAGCTGTCGGGCTACACGCCGCAGGAGAAGCGACAGATCGCGCAGCGGCACCTCGTGCCCAAGCACCTCGGCGAGCATGCGCTCGACGAGGCCGCGCTCCACATCGACGACGAGGCGCTCGACGTGATCATCCGCGACTACACCCGCGAGGCCGGCGTGCGGCAGCTGGGGCGCGAGATCACCAAGCTGTGCCGCACGCTCGCGCTCCAGGCGGTGCGCAGCGCCGGCAAGCAATCGCCCCAGGTGCACGTGGATCTCGACGTGCTGCGCAAGTCGCTCGGCAAGCCGCGCTACTTCAACGAGGTGGCCGAGCGCAGCTCGGTACCGGGCGTGGCCACCGGGCTGGCCTACACCGCGGTGGGCGGGGACATCCTGTTCATCGAGACCTCGCGCATGAAGGGGAAGGGCGGCCTGCAGATCACCGGGCAGCTCGGTGAGGTGATGCAGGAGTCGGCCAAGGCGGCGCTCTCGTATGTGCGCAGCCATGCCGAGCGGCTCGGGATCGACCCGGCCAGCTTCGAGGGCTTCGACGTGCACATCCACGTGCCCGCGGGTGGTGTGCCCAAGGACGGACCCTCGGCAGGGGTGACCATGTTCACTGCGCTGGCCTCGCTGCTCTCGGGACGGCGCGTCCGCCCCGATACGGCCATGACCGGCGAGTGCTCGCTCCGTGGGCGGGTGCTACCGGTGGGCGGCATCAAGGAGAAGGTGATGGCCGCGCACCGGGCCGCCATCGAGCGCGTCATCCTGCCCGCGCACAACCAGCGCGACGTGGATGACATCCCCGAGGACACGCGGGCGGCGGTGAAGCTGATCTTCGTCGAGGACATGCTCGATGCGCTCGATGCCGCGCTCGAGCCGGCGGCAACGGCCGGGGGCGACGACGGCCTCGAGGGACGCTGGTCACCGGGCGACGTGGCCTGATCCCACGCGGTTCCAACGCGGTTCGAGCGCTTCGCGAGCGAAGCAGGACGGCGAGGTCGAGCAGTGCTCGGCCTCGCCGTTCATTCGTTCATTCGTCCGTCGCCGCGCGCGAGACGAGCGGGGCCTACTCGGCGCAGCCGTCGATGCAGCAGTCGGGCATCAGGCACAAGCTCGGGTCCTCGGGCAGCGAGATCAGCGGCATCTGCCGGCACTCGTAGCCCGCCCGGTTGCACTGCATGTCATCGGTGCACAAGATTCCGCAGCGCTCGAACGTGGGCTTGGAGCCGATGCACGCGACGCCGCCGTTGGGATCGCAGTCGGCCGCGTCGGGCACGGCGCGGGTGTCCATGTCGGGCAGCGAGCAGGGCTTGGTGCAGTAGCCGCCGGGCAGCTCGTAGACCACGGCCATCTGGTCGCAGATCGCAGCGGGATCGCCGATGAGCGCCACACACTCCGCGTCGGTGGTGCAGGCCGCACCCCAGGTCTCCATCACCGGGTTCATCGCGCCATCGGTGGTGTCGAACTGAATGTCTGCGGCGCACCCCAGCGCGGCCGAGTCGTCGGCGCTCGACTCGTCGACGCTCGCGGTGGAGCCAGCCGTGGGGTTGCTGGTCGCGTTGGTGGCATTCGAGCCCGACTCGGCCGCGGTGTCGTCGGTCGCGTCGTCGGTCGTGCAGGCGGCGGAGAACGAGAGGCCAAGGAGGGCGAGGGGCCAAGCGCGATGAATCCAGCTCATGAAACGCACGGTACGGACTGGGCCCCGCGGGGGTCAATCACCGCTGTCTCCTCGGGCGTGCGCCAGAGCACAGATCCACGCGTGGAGGCCTCGGGGGCGGCTAGACGGGGGGTCCGGCCGTAACCGTCACCGCCCTCGTTTCGCCTCCGTCGAGCACCCCGAGCTTCACCTTGGTCCCCGCCTTCACGCGCGTGAGCTTGTCGTAGCGGACGGAGTTCTCACCCCTCACGTCCTGGCCGTCGACCGTCACGATCTCCTGGCCCACCTGGAGCTCGGCCGCGGCGGCGGGGCTGCCCGGTCGCACGAACGCGATCACGT
>JBFIJN010000735.1:0-2841 GCA_041600735.1 Nannocystaceae bacterium | reverse complement strand
GCGGCAGGCCGCGGCGCGCTGGGCCGCCGTCCACGGGCTCACGTCGACCACGCGCTGCCAGTCGCGGGGATCATGGCGGGTGCCGTAGCGGGCCCACGCCGTCCACAGGCCTGCGCTCTGCCCGAGGTGAACGTCGCGCGAGAGGCTGTCCCCCACGTAGAGGACCGATTGCGGAGACACGCCCAGGCGTTCGCACAGCTCCAGCACCACCGCGGGGTTGGGCTTGCGCTCGTGCGCGGCGAGGTAGCGCACCGCGAGCGGGCTGGGCTCGGCGTCGTCGTCTCCGCGGGTGGTGGGGTCGTCGGGCGCGGGGGGGGCGGCCAGTAGCGAGACGAGCGCGCGATCGAGGCCGAGCGCGCGAAGGCGGGCCATGGCGTGGTTGGCGGGGGCCTCGGTGTGGCCGACCACGATCACGCCCGCGCTCGCCAAGCGCCGCAACATGGCGCGCACGCCGGGATAGGTGCGCAGGCCGCTGCGATGGGCCTCGTGGTAGTAGGAAGCGAACACGCGGGTGAGCGCCGCACGGGCGCGTACCGGATCGCCGAAGCTGCGGCGGATGCTTGGCGCGTGCAGCAGCGCCTCGGGGTGCTCGAGCCCCTGCCTCACCTGGTAGAGCTTCTGCATCTCCGCCACCAGACGGCCTCGCGGCACCCGAGCCTGGTGCGCCGCGCCGTCGAGCATGCGGTAGAGCGCGCGCGAGTACCAAGCCACCCAGTCGTAGAGGGTGTTGTCGAGGTCGGTGAAGACCAACGAGATGGCGGGGGCGGACACGGATCGCAGGCGGAAGGCGAAGGGTGGAGGCGGAGCGGGGCCGAGCGAGAGCGTGGAGCTTGGGACAGCATGCCCGATGAACGAGCGCTGCGCACGTGCTCAGTGGGTCGTTGGAAACACCGATCGGGCCCGTCTGGGTCATGGATCCGGGAGCCGGCCGACCGGCCCGGCCCTGGGGAAGGCGGGCCGGAAAGGGCGTTGGAGGATCTCTGCGGGGGGATTGGGCGTGGAGGAGGGGGTGGTGGTTTGGAGGCGCGGGGGGATCCGGGCGTGCGGCGAGCGTGTGCGAGCCCACGCTTGCGACGGGCGGATCGTGCACGACCTTGGATCGTGCACGACCTTCGGGAAGGGCGTCACGACCTTCGGGAAGGGCGTCACGACCTTCGGGAAGGACGTCACCCAGTGCTCACGAGCCCTCCGCCAGCAGCGTGTCCCACAGCAGCTTGGCCGCCGGCGAGCTCGGGTGATCGGCGCTGCGCAGCAGCGCGATCCTCCGGCTGACGCGGGGCTCGACCAGCTCGCGGCGCAGGGTGTCGACCGACACGATCGAGTGCTCGGGCAACAGCGCCAGCCCAACTCCCGCACGCACCATGCACTCGATCCACCCTTCGTCGGCGCTGCGGTAGCACGCATACAGCTCGATGCCCTGCGCCGCACAGGTGGCGGAGACGTGCTCGCGCAGCTCACACGCGAGGCGATCGATGTAGCGCTCGCCGGCGAGCTCGCGCAGCGCGATCCGCTTGCGCTCGCCGAGCGGGTGCTCGGGGGGCAAGACGACGAAGTAGCGCTCTTCGTAGAGCGGCCGCACGATCATCCAGTCGCGGCGGTCCACGTCGGCATTGGTGATCGCGAGCTCGAGGCTCGCCTCCTCGAGCCCGCCGACCAGCTCCTGGTGGTCGAGGACCCTGATCTCGATCTCCACGCTCGGCGCGCGTGCGTAGAACTCCTGCAGCTGCTCCGCGAGCCGGCTCGGGCCGATCGTGCGCAGCACGCCGAGGCGCAGGGGAACGCGCTCGAGTCGGCGGTGGTCGCCGGCGATGTCGAGCACGGCGTCGCTCTCGCGCACGAGGCTGCGTAGGCGCGGGAGCACGAGCTCGCCGAGCGTGGTGAGCTGCGGGCCGCTGCGATCGCGGTGGAGCAGCGGGCCGTCGAGCTCGGCCTCGAGCTTCTTGATCGCCTTGGTCAGCGCCGGCTGCGAGACGTTGCAGCGCTCTGCGGCGCGGGTGAAGTTGCGGGCATCGACCACGGCCAGGAAGTAGCGGATCTGCTGGAGCTCCATCGCCCTCGCAGTATCGCCCGAGCGCGCCCGTGCTCGCCCCACGCGTTGGTTATCGATCCATGCCCCATCGATATTGGGCGCCCGCGCGCCCGCCCCTCAGGCTCCAGACATGGCCAAGGCAAACATCATCCACCTCCAAGCCGCTCCCACCCGCGCCGCCACGCTCGCGGACTTCCTCGAGTCTGGCGGGCGCCTCGTCGACCAGACCGAGCCCCAGACGCTGCGCTGGCACGCGCTGTGCCGCGAGGGCAGCGCGGCCCAGCTCGCGATCTTCGACGTGTTCGCGGACCAGGCTGGGCGCCAGGCCCACTTCGACGGGCAGGTCGCGGCCGCCCTCCAGAGCCAGGCCGCCCAGCTCGTCGACGGGGGCTGGGACGAGGTGCTCGCCAACGTGAGCAACATGACCGTGCTCGCCGAGCACCAGACCGCCCGCACGCAGCTGGCCGCGAGCAAGGCCTGCTTCATCCGGCTCACGGCTCGGCCGGACCAGGTGTCCGCGCTGCGTGCCTTCTTGATCGCGGGCTGCGATGCGGTCGCGCGCACCGAGCCCGGGACCGTGTACTGGACCGCGCTCGAGTCCGAGGATCGCGCGGGGGAGTTCGCGATCTTCGACCTCTTCGTCGACCGCGCCGCACGTACCGCTCACTTCGAGGGTGCCGTGGCGCGGGTGCTGCGGGAGCGCGCCTCCGAGCTCGTCGAGGGGGGGTGGGAGCGGGGGGTGCTCGGCAATGTCGTGCACTTCGATGTGCGGACTAGCGTGGCCCGCAACTGAGGGGGGGCAGGACGCGGGG
>JBFIJN010000734.1:0-2862 GCA_041600735.1 Nannocystaceae bacterium | reverse complement strand
CTAGGCCTCGACCGGCGTAGGCGCGGCCTCGCCACGGCCGAGCGACTCGCCGGCGGAGATGAAGTCTTCGAGCGTGCGCCCGGGCTGGGGTTCGAACCGCTCGTCGAGCACGTCGAGCTTGTCGATCCGGTCGACGCGAAAGTTGCGAAACCCCTTGCGGAGCTCGCACCATGCGATGAGCGACCAACAGTTCCCCCAGAAGAACAGCCCGAGCGGGAGCACCCGCCGCTCGCTGGGCGCCCCCTCGCGGCTCACGTACGACAGCCACATCACGCGCTGTCCCTCGAGCGCGGCGCGCACGGGCGCGAGCAGGTGCCGCATCTCGCTCGAGACGTGCTCCCCTGGGGCATAGAGCGGCTCGGCATCGATGCGGCGCTTGAGCGCAGGCGGGACCACGGCCTGCACCTTGGCGAGCGCACCACCGGCGGCCTTGGCCAGCCGCTCGTCGCCCCAGCTCTGCACGATGCGGGCGCCGAGCGCCAGCGCGGCGATTTCCTCGCGGTCGAACATGAGCGGCGGCAGGTCGAAGTTGGTGGGCAGTGCATACCCCACCCCGGCCTCGCCCTCGATCGGCACGCCGGCGCAGATGAGGTCTTGGACGTCGCGGTAGATGGTGCGGTCGGAGACGCCGAGCTGCTCGGCGAGCCACGCCGCGGTGGTGACCCGGCGGCGGCGCAGCAACTGCACGAGCTGGAACAAGCGATCAGCGCGTCTCATGGGGAACGAAGTAGCCAGCGTACTCGGGGGCGGGCTCGATGACTTGATGAATGTGCAAGGCGATGCCGTTGGGGTCGACCACGGTGAAGCTGCGGTCGCCCCAGGGATTGTCGCGGGGCGGGCCGTCCGTGTCGACGCCTTGCGTGCGGATTCGCTGGTATTCGACCTCGACGTCGTCCACCTCGAGCCCGTAGGTCAGCCCGTGGCCGCGAAACGGGACCTCATCGGGGAGCGGGCGCAAGAACGCGAGCTGCAGGTCGCTGTCGGGGTGCCGCAAGCTCACGTAGCCGTCACTGGAGAACACCACGCGGAACCCCAGCCGGTCCACGAAGAACGCGACCGAAGCCGCGAGGTCCTCGACGGTGATGAGCGGCACCAGACGCTTGCAGAACATGCTCTCATTCGTAGCACCCCCCTGCTGACGCCCTTTGGCAGGAACCCGCCCGCGCTCGCGTGGGCCGACTTGCTCGATCGCACATCGGCCGCGTGAATACGCGCTACTCGAGCTCCTGGTCGATGTAGAGGCCGGCGGCCGCATTGACCCCGTTCTGGTCGGCGGCGGCCGAGCGCTCGAACGTGGAGTAGATCGCGTCGTCGTCGAGGTCGCCAAAGGCCTGCGCGGTGAACTGACACTGGCCGTAGCCGGTCCCCGCGTTGCTGGCGACGAAGTCGTAATGAAAGAAATGGGCCTGCTCCATCTGGAAGTTGAGGCCCGACCACACGGGGTTGTCGCTCCACAGGGTCATCTCGTAGTAGCCTGGCCCGCCGCCGCCCACGGCCGGAACACAGTGCCCACCGGGACCGAGGTTGCAGTTGGTGCCGATGTCCGGGGTGATGGCCGCCTGGCTGGCGCCGCTCTCCTGTCCCGATTGGTGGGGGCAGCGGTGCGTCGAGAGGTCGGTAATTGCACCGCCCGCTCCGATCGTCTGCACCTCACCGCGCTCGACGTGTTCCTCCCCGAAGTAGGCCGAGGCCGCGTCGAACATCTTGGCCAGCTGGATGCGCGCCTCGCTGGTCTTGGAGCGGCGCATGTACTTGGCGAGCGCAGGAATGGCGATGGCGGCCAAGATCCCCAGGATCGCGACCACGATCATCAGCTCGATCAGCGTAAAACCGCGGCTTCGTCTGGATTCGGTTCTCGTCACGTCCCACCTTCGACCCTGCTGCTGCCCCACGCGCGTGCTTTGAGCACGTACCATGCCGTGCATCTCCGTGCGTGGGTTACACCTTGGATCTTCGATGGTTATGAGATCTCGTCCCCGCCCTGCGAGGGACCGCAGACAATTTTCGTCACCCGCGCGGGCGCAAAACGTCACTTCTCGGGCTCGGGCTCGGGCTCGGGGTCGGGCTCGAGCACCAGACACACGGAGTTGATGCAGTAGCGCTGGCGCGTGGGCGCGGGACCGTCCCGGAACACGTGGCCGAGGTGGCCATCACAGCGGGCGCAGAGCACCTCGGTGCGGACCATCCCGTGGCTCTGGTCGGTGCGACGCTTCACCGCGTGCTCTGCCGCCGGCGCGCTGAAGCTCGGCCAGCCGCACCCGGAGTCGAACTTGGCGTCGGAGCTGAACAAGCTCGCACCACAGCCCGAGCAGCGGTACCGACCCGGTGTCTTCTCGTCGGTGTATGCGCCCGTGAACGCGCGCTCGGTCCCCTGCAGGCGCAGCACGCGGTACTGCTCGGGCGTCAAGCGCTCACGCCACTGCGCGTCGGTCAGCGAGGCGGGGTCGAGGTCTTCGGGGTCATCGGTCATGGGTCTCGAGTCCTTGCGGGGAGGATGGCGGGTCGGGGCAGCGGTGGCCACCCCTGCAGGCCGCGCCTTGCGGATCCGTGCGTGCTCGGGGGATGTTGCGGTCGACGATGCAGCCCTCGCGGTCCACCCTGCGGCGCTTCGATGCCCGCGGCTTCGAGCTGTGGCTCGTGCCGGCGCTGGTGAGCGCGATCGGCTGCGCCACGCTCTCCTCGGCCGGCGCCGACGTGGTGCTGCTGCGCGGCCTGGTGTTCGTGGGGGGGCCGCTGCTGCTGCTCGCGGGGCTGCATCCGCGCCTCGATGGCTATCTCCACGCGCGCGCCCGAGCGGCCCTCTTGCCGCTGCCGCTGGCGCCGGCGCTGCACTGGGCCGCCGCGCGGGGGCCCCATCGCGTG
>JBFIJN010000733.1:0-2874 GCA_041600735.1 Nannocystaceae bacterium | reverse complement strand
GGATCTGGGTGATCTTCCACGTGGGATCGATGGTGGAGAATTCCGCCTCGCGGATCTCGAGGGCGACGGGCTCCCGGGGATTGTGAGTCAGCAGGGCGACGTGCTGGTCTACAAGCGGCCGCGTGGCGATGGTCGGTATGCCCCGGCGGTGCCGCTCGGGCAGCAGACCGCTACCGCCAAGCTCGGACAGGATGGACAGCTCGTCGACGTGGATGCCGACGGGCGGCTCGAGCTGGCCACCGAGCAAGGGTTCTACGCGCGTACGGGTAGCGGGGGTTGGTCGGGGTTGCGATCGTTCTCTGCGATCCCGCATGGCGTGCCCGAGGGGCCGCATGTGCAGCGAGTCGATCTCGACGGGAACGGGCTACCCGACGTGCTCGTGTTTCGCGACGACGGGCTTGTCTGGTATCCGAACGAAGGCCGCGAGGGGTACGGCAAGCCACGGCTGTTGCCGCGGCCCAGCGATGAGCGCAGCGGGCCGGTGGTGGTGTGGCAGAGCACTCATGAGGCCGTCGTGTTCGCCGACATGACAGGCGATGGCCTCGCCGACATCGTGCGGGTGAGCGCGGGCGGGGTCGTGTACTGGCCCAACCTCGGGTATGGAAGGTTCGGGCGGCGGATCACCATGGGTGGTTCCCCGGACCTCGGTGGGTCCGACGGCTTCGACCCGCGACGGCTGCGGCTGGGCGATCTCGATGGGAGCGGCACGACCGATCTGGTCATGCTGCACGGTCGGGGAGCGACCGCGTGGCTCAACCACGCGGGTAACCGCCTGTCCGCTCCCATGCCGCTACGCCCGTTCCCGGGCGTGACCGAGGTGACGGCGGTGGAGCTCGTCGATCTCTTCGGCGATGGAACCTCGGGGTTGCTGTGGTCGACCGACAGCGACTGGGCGAAGCCGCATCACCTCTTGTACTTGCAGCTGATGCCGCGCAAGCCTCATTTGTTGATGGAGGTGCGCAACGGCCAGGGCGGGACCGTGCGGCTCGGGTACGAGTCGAGCGCGCGACAGGCCCTGCGGGATCGAGAAGCGGGGCGGCCCTGGGTATCGCGGCTGCCGTTCCCGGTGCAGGTGGTCACGCGCATCGAGCAGCACGACGAGGTCGCGCGGCGGCGGTTCGTGCAGAGGTACGCGTACCACCATGGCTGCTACGACGGGGTCGAGCGGGAGTTCCGAGGGTTTGGGTTCGTCGAGCGCTGGGACACCGAGGCGTTCGACGACTTCCAGGGCGACGGTCTGTTTTCGCTCGCGAGCTTCGATGGTGTCGACGAAGGGTTGCATCAGCCACCCGTGCTCACGCGGACGTGGTTTCACACGGGGACGTACGTCGGGCATGGTGCGCTGGCGCTGCAGCACGAGCGCGAGTACTGGAGCGGCGACGTGGAAGCATGGCGACTGCCGGATACTGTGCTGCCGCCGGGTTTGACCGCGGATGAGACGCTGGAAGCTGCGCGAGCCCTGCGAGGGCGAGTGCTGCGCGAGGAGGTGTATGCGCTCGACGGCTCGGATCTCGAGGGCAATCCGTACGGCGTGGCCGAGAAGAGCCACGCCGTGCGACGCGTGCAGGCGAAGGGCAGCAGTGAGCATGCGGTCGTCTACGCCTACGACGGGCAGACGCTCACGTACCACTACGAGCGCAACCCCGCAGATCCGCGGATCGGCCACGCGCTGGTGCTCGACGTCGACGACTACGGCGACGTGACACGCTCGGCGGCGGTGAGCTATCCGCGGAGATCGGCGATGTACCCCGAGCAGGGCGTGCGTACGGTCATGATCAGCGAGGCGAGCTTCGCCGCGGTCGATGATGTCGATGGCACGCCGGAGGTGTATCGCGCCAAGATGCCCGTCGAGGGGAGGGCCTTCGAGGCGCTCGGGTTGCCCGAGACGCTCGTGGATCGGCCCGAGGCTTCACGACCGCCGATCCAGCCGAATGCGCTGCGCACGGCGCTCGAGGCCGCGACCGTGGTGGCCCCCGAGGCAGGCGAGCCTCCGCCGGGGGACGTGCAGCTACGGCTGCTATCCGCGAGCCGAACCTTATATATGGAAGACGACCTGTCGGGTCCGCTGCCGCTCGGCGAATGCGGCGCGCGGGGCTTGGTGCACGAGGTGCAGGCCGCCGCGATGAGCGACGGACAGGTCACCGCTGCGTATGGCACCGACGTCGATGCGGTAATGCTCGGCGAGCTCGGCTATTTGGCCGCAGATGGACTGTGGTGGGCTCTGTCGCCGCACCAGACGCTCGACCCCGCGGCGTTCTGGCAGGTTGTCAGCGTCACCGACCCGTTCGGCGGAACCGTCCAGGTGACTCGTGATGCGCATGCGCTGTTCGTGACGACGCTGCAAGACCCTGTCGGCAACGTCGTTGCCGCGGAGCACGACTATCGCGTGCTCGCGCCGTATCGCATGACCGATCCCAACGGGAATCGCACCGCGGTGGGCTTCGACACGCGGGGCATGGTGGTGTGGACCGCGGTGATGGGCAAGGAGGGGGCGAGCGAGGGCGACACCGAAGTCGACCCGACCACCGTGCTCGAGTACGACCCGTTCGCGTGGCGCGACCGCGGCGAGCCGGTGTTCTCGCACGTGCGCAGCCGCGAGACTCACGGAGATCCAGGTACGCGCTGGCTGCATGCGTATAGCTACAGCGACGGCTTCGGCGGTGTGCTGCTCGAGAAGGGGAGCGCGGCCCCGGGCTTGGCCGCGCAGCGCGACGTCGACGGCAATCTCATGCTCGATGTCGATGGTGACCCGGTGCTCGCGACCGCCGACCCGCGGTGGGTGGGGAGCGGGCGCGTGGTGGTCGACAACAAGGGCAACCCGGTTCGGCAGTACGAGCCCTACTTCTCGAGCACGCATGCGTATGAAGCGGAGGC